>JAAYLQ010000011.1 GCA_012521805.1 Bacillota bacterium | reverse complement strand
CATTGTGTTTCGGCCAAAATTCTGATAACCTATACCCAAAGGAAGCTATCCAAAATTTGGAGGTGGACCTATGGGTTTTGAACCAAGAGACGGCAGTTTGGCACTGGGGGGAATCCCATGGCTGGCAAGAATGATTGATAAAGCTAGGGCCAAGGCTGATGGAACTATCGGTGATTATATTTATCCCTGTCCAAAAGATCAGGAACTGTTGAAGAAATTGGGTTTAACCGCGGATCAGTTTTCAGCGATTGTGGCGGAATCCAGGGATGATCAGGAGATCGTGGCAAAAGTCAAGGAACGCTATCGTGGGTGAAGAATTACTAGGACTGGAGGGCTGATTTTGTATCCCCACAAAAATCATTCTCATATATTGATAGTGCATGAGATAAAAGAGCTATGACAAGGGAGTGATTTTGTGGGCTTAAACAGTCGGTGCATTTGTCCGGATGTCTTGGAACAGTTCATCAATGACTGGTTCTTTATCTACACTGAGAACGATACCGAGGCATTCTTTGATGTGCAGTGGCAGTTGGTTGATGTAGGAGTTAACTATATTGTTGTCAGGAGGTTTGTTGCCGACATCGGAGGAACTCAAACAGCAATCCTCTTCTGCAATCAAATTGTTGGCTTAGCAGAAGCACCTCCGGGTCCAATGCCGTAAAGCAGATAAAAATCACGAAGGCTGTGGCAGAACCAAATTTGGTTCCACTACAGCCTTTTCAGGTTGGGTTTAGTCGCAGCTGCGCCCAATAAAGCGCCAGAAGTTCTCGCCAAACAGATCAGCTACATCCCGCTTAATTTCTTCTTCAGTAACAGCCCAGCCAGCATCAATGATGTCGCTGTACTTATCAATTAACACTTCAGCAATGATTTGGCGGGAGTGGCTCCACTTATAGATCAGCTGATCAAGCACCCGGGCATCAGAATGCTGCGGAATAAAGGAGAGTCCTAAGGTTTCCATTCTAATGCGGGTCATCTCGTCAATAATGCTGGGATTGTTCAGAAACCACCAGCAGCCGAACACCATCAAGTTGCGGAACTTGCGGGCAGTGATTGCTAATTCGTGCTGATTTTCTCTGGACAGCAGAGTTACCAAAAATTTATTCTCGGGATAGCTGCGGCAGAGGTACTCAACTGTCTGAATCTCAGCCTTACCAACAGAATCACCAGCCAAGCCCAGCTGGTAGTTAACCAGTTTCTTGACGCCGATCATCATAGCAAACGGAACATTCAGTTCGCGGCAGACAGGAATCACACACTGCTCAACAATGCGTGAGCGCAGAGAATCTTCCGGAACAGTAAAATTGGGCGGCAGAGAAACAGCCAGATAGAGAGCATCCATCTTTTTAATCCACTCGGTTAAGAAGCGTTTGATTTCATCGATGGATCTCTGGTCTAAATCGACAGACACCTGATAGCCCCAATCCTGGAGTTTCTTATAGGAAGTGGGGTATTCGTTCAGTAGAGGATCAATTCTTAAAGCTGCTTTAAAGCGGGGATCCTGATTGCCTTCCGTATCCCAATAGGGTTTTTCCAGCGGATCGAACGGGTCATTGGTCATGACAACACTTTTCACCCCGGAAATTTCAAAAACTTTGTCGATATAGTCTTGGGTGTTCATGTCCGCAAAGTATTCCCGGAAACTGTCTAGATTGCGGGAACGAACATCTAAACCTAATTTGTTCAGTACAGTGAGGACACCCCGCTGGGCTTCGCTCACAGGAGAATGCTCTAGGAATAGGGTCTGCCAGATCAGATCTGCCTGTTCCCGTTTAGATAGGGCAAAAAAGTCCCGGTAACTCATGTCGCTGTAGCGGAAGTATTCTGCGATCAGGTAGTGGTAAGTAAGAAGCTCGTCAACACCCCACAACAGCAGATCGCCAAAGCTGCCGGAGTACAAATGGGTGTGGATGTCAGTAATTTTTACGCTGTTAACTGCTGTTCTAACTGCATCCCGTAAAACGTTTTTATCGGTAATCATGGCTCTGCCTCCCTTATGCGTTGATATTTAAACAATCCAAATGTCTGCCGATATGAGCTTTCAGTCGTTCGGCATACATACCTTGGTTGGCCATCAGTTCGCGATAAAATCGATCCTTAAACAGATAGCGGCCTTCGCTGTCCACAGCCTGGAGCAGTACACCGTAGGTAATATGGATCGCTTGTCTAGCTGCATCTTGATTCATTAAGTTCGGCAGTTCTTGATCGCTGAGGGTATCTATGTCGGGAATCTCTGCCGGATCAAGGGTAACATGATAGTACTGTTTAGCTTCTTCCAGATTAGCTAGGGCATATTGGTGCATTTCTCGATACAGCTGCGGGTTTACTTCAGCAATTACCCTCACCGCTTCCAGCCAGTTGGTACCTGCGGTTTTCACATGGAAGCGGCCCTTGGTATACTGACCAACAATGCCAAAGACCATAAACTTATCACTGCCTGAATGGACACTGATCTTGTAGCCAAAGTGGTCCGCTATTTCTGCGTGGATTTTAAATTCAGCTTCAAACTGGTTCGGATCTCCGATGTAATCGATCCCTTTTTGGAATTCACCGACAAACCTTGGGGCAACGCTGCTGAACTGGACACCCCTGGCAATCAGCTCATTGGCCACAAAGAAATGATCTTGAGGAGTGGTTGGCGTTGCTACTTCATCAATACTCATTTCAAAGTCAATTCCTCGTCCAGCTGGCTGCACAAGTTTTTTGTATACATCTTCCGCAAAATCTAGGGCATGGACATAGACCAAGACCATTTTTTTGAAACCATCAGACTCAAATTTAACTGTACTGCCGCTTTTGAGGGTGAATTGCTGGTTCAAATAGGTAGTTTCAAAATGCTTCCGCAGTTGGGGATCAAGCTTTTCATACTCGCTGTCAACCTCCGCCTGGCTGTAGGAGCTGACCTGATCATTGATATGCTCGCTGCAGTCCAGGGTAATCATGCTGAAACCGAGGTCAATGGCATACTGCACATCGCTGGGATTCTTCAAATGATCCCCATCAGCTCCATATCCTAGGGTATATCCTTCCTGAAACACAGCCCAGGCTGCCGCATCCAATACTTCAGGATAGCTGCGGCCGGTCAGATCCAGCTCGCGGATAGACTGCTGGGCGAGAATTGGCATCACATCGCGGTTGGCTACTGCTGCAATATGACCTGGAGTAGCTAATCCTAAGCGGTCGCCTAAACCGATTGATGCCCGCTGGGTGCCCACCGCCTTGGGGTTCAACCAATCGAAGATTGTCTGGAGTGCCTGGCGGTTTGCGGTAGTCAATGGACATACCTTTAATTGGTAATCGTTGATCTGTTCGGCAACTCCAGTAAATTTGTCGCTGGACTGTTCGCCGACTACAACCAGTTTGCGC
This sequence comes from Bacillota bacterium, assembly GCA_012521805.1. GTDB lineage: Bacteria > Bacillota > Limnochordia > Darwinibacteriales > DTU012 > DTU012. The sequence continues at coordinate 6,865 of JAAYLQ010000011.1, read as the reverse complement.
TCCAGACCTTCCTGCACCATAAAAAAGACTTCATTTCCAACTATTTGAGCTGAGCGTTGATAGATTGCAGGATCTGTCGCTGCTGTTATTCTTTGATAAAGGGCGGCAGCATCATTCCCGGATTGGGGAAACACTGTCCGCCAGCTGCTTACTGCCATATAAATAACTCCTCCTTGAGCAAAATTTTATAGTGTTACGCCGCTTTTCCAGATGGCAATGTCCCGAAAACCGAGCTGTTCAGCTTTGGTTTTAGTACCATTAGCTGCTGCAACCACGGTGCTGAACAGCTGATCAGCAGCCTCTTCCATGCTTACCCCCTCGGTGATAATACCGGCATTAAAATCGATCCAGTGCAATTTCTTATGATACAGCTGGGAATTGGTAGCGATCTTAATCACAGGGACACAAGTGCCTAGGGGAGTGCCCCTGCCGGTGGTAAACAGGATCACTTGACATCCGGCAGCTGCCAGGGCTGTTACTGCCACAATATCGTTGCCGGGGCTGCACAACAAATTCAATCCTGGTTCAGATACCCTGTCACCGTACCCGCGCACCGCTACCACTTGGCTGCGGCCGCCTTTTTCGGTACATCCCAGGGATTTATCTTCTAAGGTTGTGATGCCTCCCTCTTTGTTGCCCGGCGACGGATTCTCGTACACCGGCTGGTTGTGGCTGAGGAAATACTCTTTAAAGTCGTTGATCAGCTTAACAATGTCATTAAAGACCGCTTGATCTTTGGCCCGGTTCATCAACAGATGCTCTGCTCCGAACATTTCCGGCACTTCTGTTAAAACACTGGTACCGCCCACGCTGACAATATAATCGGAAATCCAGCCTACTAGTGGATTAGCGGTCACACCGGACAGGCCATCAGATCCGCCGCATTTTAAGCCAATTTTTAAATAGCTGAGAGGCAGTTCCTGCCTTTGAACAGTGCTTGCCTGTTTGGCTAAGCTGAGCACGATTTCTGTCCCTACTTCAATCTCATCCTCTACTTCCTGGGCAATCAGAAACTTAATTCGATCGGGATCGTAGTCCCCTAATGTTTTCTGCATCTGCTCTACTTGGTTGTTTTCGCAGCCCAGTCCTAACACCAGCACTCCCGCGGCGTTGGGATGCTGAGCCAGTGCACAGAGGATTTTTTGGGTATTTTGATGATCCTCACCCAGCTGAGAGCAGCCGAAGGGATGGGTAAAGGCATAAACTCCATCAATATTGTCCCCCCAAGCTTCTTGGGCTATTGCTGTATTAGCCTGCTGAGCAATAATTGCTGCCGTCTGATTGGTACAGCCTACAGTGGGCAGAATCCAGATCTCGTTGCGGATTCCCGCTTGACCGTCGCTGCGCAGATAGCCCATGAAACTTTCCAGCTTAGGTTTGGGCAGCTCAGCAGTGGCAGCAGGATTATATTGGTACTCCAAGGTGCTGCTGAGATTAGTTGTGCAGTTATGGGTGTGGACGTGCTCTCCTGGAGCTATGCCCTGGGTGGCCTTGCCAATACTGGATCCGTATTTAATGATATCAGTTCCAGCTGCAATAGCGGTAATGGCAAACTTATGGGCTTGGGGAATATCGGACAGTAAAGTTATCTGCTGATTGTCAATGACCAGCTCGGTGCCGGCCTTAAGCGGTGTTAGAGCTACTGCCACATTATCTTTTGGATTAATCTTGATCTGTTTAAACATTGTTACTCGCTCCTGCTTTTTGATGCTGCTAAGGCAGCTTGAATTGTTTCTGTTACTCCTTTAGCATCAAGTGACTCGAGATATTCAGCAATTTTCGTTGTTAAGCTGCGGTACTGGCTCAGATCTGAACCCCAAAACTCGCTGTGGGCTAGGGTTTGCTCGGCAGCTGCTGCATAGTTACTGCCAGCAGTGCGCCACAGCTGGTCGAAAAATTCCACCACACTGTTGTCATCTCTGATGGTATACTGCCGTTCGTCAGCTGCTTCTGCTCCGCGGTAGAAGCGAATCAGTCCAGCAAAAGCTAAGCTTAAAAGCGGCGGGACTTGTCCCTGCTCCAGATACGGCAGCAGTGAAGGAAGCACCCGGGCTCTAAATTTCGATACCGCATTTAAGGAAATATCGAGCCAGCGGTGCTGAATAAATGGGTTTTTGAAGCGCTGAATTACATCAGCTGCGAAATCCTCGAGCTCCTGCCGTTCCATCTCCACAGTGGGAATGATCTCGTCGAAGATAATCGCCTGGATATACTCACCTAACAGCTGATCTTCGGCAGCTTCCCGCACATGGTCAAATCCAGCCAGGTAAGAAAGGGCAAAGCTGGAGGTATGGGCACCGTTGAGAATCCGTACTTTCCTGGTGCGATAGGGGGTGAGATCCTCCACCCACTTCACATTTAACCCGGTCTGATGCAGTGGAAAACGCTCGCTGGTTCCCTTGGGAGCTTCGATCACCCAGAGATGGAAAAGCTCAGCAGTTGTGAGCAGCTGATCATGGTAGCCCAACTCTGCGCAGATTTCTGCAGCTGCTTCAGCCCCGGGATAACCGGTAACAATGCGGTCAACCAGCGTATTGCAGAATACATTGGCTGTTTTCAGCCAAGTAATAAATTCTGCCTCCAGCTGCCAGTCTTCCGCTAATTTAAGTACGATTTCCTGCAGGTGTTTGCCATTGTGATCGATCAGTTCGCAGGGAAGGATCAGCATGCCTTTTTCAGGATCGCCGTTGAAGGTTTTAAAGCGGCGGTAGAGGTAGGCGCACACTTTCCCTGGAAAGGAGTGGGGAGGAGCCTGATCCAGTGTGTCAGTGGGAGAATAGGTAATGCCTGCTTCGGTAGTATTGGAAATTAGAATATCAATATTTGGATCATCCGCGCAGGCTAACACCTGCTCCCAATCGCTGTAAGCGCTTAAAGCACGGCTAATGGATGAAACCAGTTTCTGCTCTACTACAGGACTGCCATCTTGGAGACCTCGAGTAACTACTGTAAACAATCCATCCTGCTCGTTGATTATGTCAGCTAGACCTTGGGGAATCGGCTGGACAACAACTACGCTGCCTTCGAAGATTCCGGATTGATTAGCGTAATCAATCATCCAATCAACAAAAGCCCGGAGAAAGTTGCCCTCACCAAACTGAATTACACGTTCCGGGTAGCGGGGAAGTTTAAAATTAGTTCGGTTTAAAGTTTGCATATGGCATTTCCCTTCTATTTAATCTACTGTTATGTTAAATAAATCGTATCATTTAGGGGTAGTTGAGTCAATGCAGATATCCACTGCATATATTAAAATCGGTGATCAATTTGAAAAACAAACCTTTGCTTGGCATCATGACCATCTCATTAGGATGGCTGGAAGACAGCTACCTGGTTTATTTAGATCTGGAAGCAGAGCTGACAGAGCTGGGAGTGGATGTAGTGGTCTTTACCCCCTACGGGATCAATTGGACCCGTGAGACTGTCAGTGGATTGGTGTTTCAAGATGGAAAATGGGACAGGGGCGTAACTCGTTTTCCTGATGTGGTTTACAACCGGTTGTACGGCACCAATCCCAAAACGATAGGGCGGTTGGCCCAGAAACTGGGCAGCCAGCGGGTGTATAACCGGGAAAATCGGTTGGATAAAGCTGAGGTTGGCAATATCTTGGCCCGTTCAAAACTGCAGCGGTATCTACCGGAAACTTTAGAATACAGCTGGGATAATCTGAACAAGCTGCTGAAAAAACACCAGCGGGTGATTTTAAAACCAGCATACGGCCACTACGGTTTTGATATCTTTCTTTTGGTGCAGGCCGAATCCCAAGTGCAGGTTTATATTGAAACCCTCAGAAAACCGGCGTACCGTTTTTCTAACGAGCAGAGCTTGCGAACTTGGACTGAGGAAATGCTGACTGAACTTGCTGAACGCAAATACTTGGTACAGCAGTGGATCGAGCCGCTGAAGTACGAAAAACGATTTTTTGATCTGAGACTGCTGCTGCAGCGCAACGGCCGCGGCACCTGGGAAGTAACAGCGATGATGAGCCGGATAAACCGCTTAAACTATTTTATCAGCAACTTTGTCTACCGGATTGTCGATGGCAGGGAGCTGCTGAAAAAGCAGGGGTTGGTGCGTTTGGCGCAGGAACTGGATAAAATTGGAATTGAAATTGCCCAAACCCTCAATCAAAAGCTGGGTCCATTTGCGGAGTTGAGTGTGGATTTTTTGATCGACAGCCGGAATCAGCCGTGGATAATTGAAGTCAATGGGAAGCCCCGGAGAGATTTGTTTGAGGATTTTGCTGATGACCAACTGCTGAAGAAAATTTACCTCCAGCCGCTGATCTATGGTCGTTATTTAGCCCTACAAAAGCTGAAAGGGCAGCGCTAAACTGCCCTCCCAGCTTTTATAATTTTGCCTCAAGCGGTTTAGAGGCCGTTGTTGTCGCCTGTGCCTGGAGCCCCAACTATTGCTACTATCTTTTTGCAGTCAATGGTGATGCGGCGCTGATCAATCGGTAACAGCGGCTGGACATCTCTGACAACTATGCAATCACAGCCAACCTGCAGTACTTGGAAAATTCTACTCCCGTCCAGACCGAGGTCAAAGGCATCCTCAATATTCTCCACAAAGATCCTTACGTTTTGTCCAACGTAAAAATCATATTGGTCACAACAGCTGCAGCGTTGAATTCCCACAGTTCTCCCTCCTTTAGCATTCAGCCGGATAATATCCATAGTGCTTACTGACAATATATGAGCGAAGCCAGGATTTGCTTTAGGCTTGTGCTCTCATTTTACAGGCTTTTGCCTTTAGTCGGCGAAATAACAGAATTAAAATGGAAAGGGGAGTGGCAAGAATGGCTGAGGGAGATCGGTGGCTGACGCTGCCAAAAGTGAATCTGCATCATCATTTAGAAGGGGCAGTCAGGCTGGAGACATTTTTGGAGTATGCAGTTGCTTACAAACTGCCGATTCCTGTTCGAACCCTGCCAGAGGCAGCTGCTTATCTGCAGGTTTCGGATCAGGATCAAAGCTTGGCAGACTTTTTGGTTAAAGTGGACCGCTCGTTGGAAATTTCTAAGTATCCAGGAGTCTTGGAGCGCATGGCATTTGAGGCGGTTGAGGATTCCTATCGTCAGAATGTCCACTATCTAGAAATTCGCTTTGGTCCCTGGCTCCATGTGACTGAGGCAAGGCCGCTGGAAGGGGTGATTGAGGAAGTACTGCAGGGGATGGCGAGGGCGTGCAGGCTGTATCCGATTACCGCTCGCCTAATTGTCTGTGCTCTGCGGCAGCATGCTCCAGAAAAAAATCTGGCTTTAGTCACAGCTGCCGCTAAGTATCGGGACCACGGTGTCGTGGGGTTTGATATCGCCGGCGATGAAGCTGCCTATCCCGCAGATATCTTTGTCGAAGCCTTTAAGCTGGCGAAGGCAGCTGGACTTGGCATAACTGTCCATGCTGGGGAAGTAGGGGAAGGCAGCCGGGTGCTGGAAGCGATTAAGCTGTTGGGAGCAGATCGGATCGGGCATGGAATCCAGATCGCTGACCACCCTGCCCTAGTTGAGCAGGTAAAGGCAGCCGGCGTCACGCTGGAAGTGTGTCCAACCAGTAATGTCCATACCCGCAGTGTTCCCAATCTGGCTTCCCATCCAATTCGCCGTCTCTTTGACCAAGGCGTTCGGATCAGCCTTGGTGATGATGATCCCACCACTTCGGGCATCACTATTTCTTCCGAATACCAGCTGCTGAGGGAACGCTTTGCCTTTACTCCAGCTGAAATTGCCCAGGTTGTGCTGGCTGGTGCCCAAGCTGCGTTTCTGCCTCAGGATCAGAAAGAACACTTGGCAGCTGAGCTGAGACAGAAGCTTGACAGCTGGCTCCAGTCCGAGGCTTAGCTGCCTGCTGGCGGAAACACCACTGTAAAGGTGGTTCCGGAAGCATCAGACTCAACCGAGATTGAAGCGTTGTTGCGCCGAGCGAGGGTGCGGCAGATCGCTAATCCCAGACCTGAACCTCCGGATTTAGTAGTATAAAAAGGCTCCCAGATTTTATTTAAGATATCCCGTGGTATGCCTGGACCTTGATCGATTATCTTCAGCACAACTTTTTGCTGCAGAGAGGAGGTGGAGATCGTTAGAACAGAGCCCTTGCTTTTCATTGCTTCTAACCCATTAAGGGCAAGATTCAAGATTAGTTGGGTAATGTCGTTATGATTAACTAAAATTGGTGGACAGGGTTCAAGCTCATAGTTGATTTTCATCCGTTCGTGGGTGCTTTTAGCATCGAGCAGATACTGCATTTCTCGAATAATGTCTTCGAGGTAATATTCAGATTTTTCACAGCGCTGGATGTTGTTAATGGTGAGGTAATTCGTCATAATCGTATTGATACGATCCAGTTCTTTGATTAAGATATCAATTTTATCGTGAGCGAGCGGATTCTGGGATGATTTGGCAAGGTCTAATAGGGCGTGCATGGTGGTCATAGGGTTCTTAATTTCATGCACCAGACAAGCAGCAAATTGGTTGGACAGGTTAGAGCTGTTCAGCCGGATAAAATCGTCGAGGGAATTCCAATCATTTTCTGGAGAACCTGGGAGCAGGCCGGTATATATGGTGCTGCTTGGCGGCGGACCGTTGTGCTTGATTTGGTTTAAAAAAGTGCGGAACTGCAAAAAGCCCTGCACTTTCCAGATTAAAACTTCAGGTTCAAAGGGTTTAGCAAGGTAATCAATGCAGCCATCGCAGCCGTCAATGGCATGGATCGGCAGGAGATCGCTGTGGTAGAGCAGGATCATGGGAATATGTCGAGTTTGATTGCGGTTTTTAATAATTCGTGCAATTAATATGCCATCAAGGCCTAAAGTGTCTAAGTCAAAAATAATCAGCTCTACAGCGTTCTTCTGAATCAGCTGCAGT
>JAAYLQ010000010.1 GCA_012521805.1 Bacillota bacterium | reverse complement strand
CGCACTGCAGTCCGCCTGGGAGCGGAAGAAGTGACTGTGATTTATCGGCGCTCCCGGGAGGAAATGCCCGCTGAACCCATCGAGGTTGAAGAAGCGCTGGAAGAAGGGGTGCAGTTTTTATTCCTCACCAACCCCAAAGGGTTTAGAGGGGAAGCACAGCTGGAGGCCCTGGAACTGGTTAAAATGGAACTCGGTCCGCCAGATGCTTCAGGGCGGAGGCGTCCGGTGGAAATCCCCGGCAGCGAATACATTCTGCCAGCTGACACCGTGATTTTAGCATTAGGTCAAAAAGTGGATCAAAAGCTCATCGCCCAGCTGGATGTGGAGCAGACTAGGTGGGGCACCTTTACTGATCAGCCCGCCGCTGGCGTGTTTGCAGCGGGGGACTGCGTTACTGGGGCAGCCACTGTGGTTGAAGCAGTTGGTGCGGCTAGGGCGGCAGCTCTTAAAATTGATGCGTACCTTACCGGAAAGCCAAGCAAACCAGAACACAGCTTTGCTGTCAGCCGGGGAGAGCTGGATGAACTGGATCCAGCCGAGTTTGCGGCTCGGCCAAAGCTTCCGCGGCAAAAACCAAAGCAGCTTGCAGTTTCCGAGCGGATCGACAGCTTTACCGAATACTGCTTCAGCTATACCCCGGAGCAAGCCCTTCAGGAAGCGCAGCGCTGCCTATCCTGCGGCTGTTTGGATGTTGCCGATTGCGAGCTGCGGCTGCTGGCTGAAAAGCTGGACATTGAGGCGGAGCAGTTTGCCGAGACGCCAAAACGCTATGCTCTAGATCAATCCCATCCCTATATCCACAGGGATCAAAATAAATGCATTTTGTGTGGCAGATGCGTTTCCGCATGCCGGGATCTAGCTGGCCACAGCGTGCTCGGTTTTGTCAGCCGCGGCTTTGAAACTACAGTAGAACCGACGCTGGAACAGCCGCTGGCCGAGGTGTGCCAGTCATGCGGCTTGTGCACCACTGTCTGTCCAACTGGAGCGATTACCCTTAACTATCCTTGGGTAAAGCGGGGACCGTGGCAGGCAGACAAGGTAATCGAAACAACCTGCCTCCAGTGCGGTATTGGCTGCGGACTGGAAGTTTCGGTAGTGGAAAACAAGATTGTTGGCGTAACTTCCCCGATCAATCATCCGGTCAACGAAGGAGTTTTGTGCTCCAAAGGCAGCTTTAATTATGATTGCTTATTTAATAATCGCCTTACTGAGCCCCAAATCAAAACCGAGGCCGGCTTGAAGCCTGTCAGCCTTGACGAAGCTGTAGCGGTAATTGCAGATCGCCTGAACGAAATTGCTGAGCAGTACGGTCCGGGCAGTATTGCTGTTTTAGCGTCACCTAACTTAACAAATGAGGAGTACCTCAAATTGGCTGAATTTGCCGCCTGCCTTGGTACAGATAACCTGGCCAGCACTGATCCCAATGCAGCGGCAGTCGGGGCATCCCGCAGGTCGCTGGCAGATCTCGATACTGCTGATTTTGCAGTTGTGCTCAATGCTGATTTACAGCAGGACTACCTGCCTGCAGCGAGCAAACTGTACCGATTAATCCGCAGCGGAGTTAAAGTGGCGGTGGTAGGGGAGGAATGCTCTGGATTTGAACGCCATCCTGTCCTCCATGTGAAACTACAGCAGAGCCAAATTGAACAGCTGATCACAGCCCTCAGCAGTGCAGCATCCCCAAGGGAGGCTGAGGAGCTAATCGCTGAATTTGCGCCGGAGATCCGAATTGCTCTTGCTGAGCTGATCATCGATTATCTAAAGGCTGAGCACCCAGTATTAGTGACTGGGGAAAACAGTTTATCAAAACCAGCGCTGCTTGCCCTTAATCAGCTGCTGCAGATTGGGGCGAAGAGCAGCAGTCTGCTGCTTCTCCACAACAGCGGCAACCGCGGTGGACAGCTGCAGGCTGGTTTTGCCCGCAGCACCACTGCCCTCGACCAGATCCGCGCCTTAATTGTAGTTGAAACGGATTTAGATGTGCTGGCGGAAGCAGCACAGTGCGAGTTTACAGCAGTAATTACTCCTAATCAAGGGGTGGAGCTGGCGGCAGCTGATGTGATCCTGCCGGGCTCTCATTTCCTGGAGACTGACGGCACCGCTGTGAACTTTGAGGGGCGGGTGCAGAAATTGAACCGAGTACTCACTCCCCCTTCAGGGAAAGACAACCTGGAGCTGTTAACCTGGCTTGGTCAAGCGGTACAGAGCAGAAAAGCAAAAGTGGGCAGTGGTATTGGAGGAAATCCGCAAGCTGTCCAGAAAAAATAATATAGCTTGCGAGTTAACCACCATTCAGAAGGGAGGAACTGCCCCTGTATTTACTGTTAGCTATTCTAAGTGATCCTGATCAGGTACCATATGTTCTCGAAGGCTTTCTGCGTGTTGGGATTGATCGGGCAACTGTTGTTGACAGTATCGGGATGGCCCACTTGATGGCCGATCGTGTTCCGGTTTTCTCTCGCTTTGCCACATTAGGTGTTAGTGAACGTTTTAATCGCATGATCTTTGTAATTTTGAAAACAGAAGAGCAGGTAGATGGTGCTATTGATGTGATCCAGGAGGTAGTTGGGGATCTCAATCAGCCGGAAACAGGAGTTGTCTGTGTACTGCCTGTTGCCCGGGCATTAGGCTTAGATGACAAAACAGGCTCTCGTGACTAATCACGAGAGCCTGTTGTCTAAGGCAAAGATTGCTTCCCGAATTACTTCCGCAGCAGTTGGATGGGGGAAGATCAGCTGCTTAATTTCCTCAAGCTTGACTTCCAGATCAATCAGGGCAGCAGCACCCCAAATGATTTCTGAGGCGGTATTGCCGATCATATGCACGCCAATCAGCCGGCTGCTGCTTTTATCAATCAGCACTTTGCAGATCCCGTCGCCGCCCTCCGTTTCAGCAACATAGCGGCCGCTGTAGCGCATGGAAAGGCTGATTGACTCAAAATCGATGCCTTTCGCTTTGGCACTGGCCTCAGTCTCGCCAACCCCCGCTACTTCTGGATTGGTGTAAATTACAGCGGGAACCGCATGGTAGCGCATCCGGTCCTGTTTGCCGAGGAGGTTGTTGATGCAGACCTCTGCTTCCCGGTAAGCGGTATGGGCGAGCATGGAACGACCGTTGACATCTCCAGCAGCGTAGATACCCGGCACATTAGTCTGACCGTATTCATTGACTTTAACCGCTCCCCGCTCCAGCTCAACATTGATCTTTTCTAGACCAAGCCCGGTAACATTTGGCCTGCGGCCAACACTGATCAGCACTTTCTCAGCCGGAACAAATTCCTGGCTGCCGTCCTTTTCATAAACTACCCCGTCTGCTGTAATTTCAACTACTTTAGAGCTGAGGTGGAAAGTGATTCCCCGCTTTTGATAATTCTTCAGGAGAATCGTGCTGATCTCCCTATCGGTATCGCCAGCAATATGGTCCAGCATTTCAATTACTGTCACCTGACTGCCAACCGAATTGAAATAGGAGGCCATTTCCAGCCCAATTACACCTCCGCCAACAACCACTAAAGATTGGGGCACTGCTTCAAGGTCCAGGATTTCCCGGCTGGTGACCACATAACCGGCCTGATAACCTACTTCAGCTCCCGGAATTGGCGGCATGATTGCCGAGGAACCAGTTGCAATCAGTAAGTTTTTCCCCCGATAAGTTTCTCCGCCGGCAGCAACCTCAAACCCATCGCCGGTTGATCCAAGAATTTTACCTGCTGCCTGCACCACGTCAACCTTTAATGCCTTCAGTTTTGCATTAATGCCGCCGACTAAAATTTTCACCACTTTGTTTTTCCGCTTAATTACCTTGGTATGGTCATAAGTTACCTTATCGGCAGTAACCCCGTACTTGTCGCTGAAGCGGGCATAGTCATAGATCTTGGCGGAGTGGAGCAGTGTTTTTGAGGGAATGCAGCCTTCGTTTAAACAGACACCGCCGATAAAACGCTCCTCAATCAGCAGCGTTTTCAGACCGGCAGCTCCTGCCCTTTCACAGGCAAGATACCCTGCCGGACCGCCGCCGATCACGATTAAATCATAAATCATGGTTTCACCTGCCTATCCATTTTGATCCCTTTAACTGCAGCTTCAGCATGGTAAGAACTGCGCACTAATGGTCCTGATTCTACATGTTTGAAGCCGAGCTCAAGGCCAATTTCCTTATAGGTTTGGAAGGTTTCGGGGGTAACATACTCGATCACAGGGTGGTGGTTTCTGCTTGGAGCCAGATACTGACCAATGGTGAGCAGATCGCAGTCAACCCGGCGCAGATCCTCCATCACAGCCTGCACTTCATCCATAGTTTCCCCCAAACCGACCATGATTCCGGATTTAGTAATCATCTCTGGTTTGAGCTGTTTGGTCTGGTGCAGTACCTGAAGTGAGCGCTGATAGATGGCTTGGGGACGAACTGCGGCGTATAAGCGGGGAACTGTTTCAATATTATGGTTGAGAACATCAGGCTCCGCAGCGAGTACTGCCGCTAAGGCGTCTGGATCGCCTTTAAAGTCAGGAATTAACACTTCAATCTGGACTTGCGGATTACGAGCCCGCACCGCATTAATCACCGCTGCAAAATGGGAAGCGCCGCCATCCGGCAGATCATCGCGGGTAACAGAAGTGATCACAACATGTTTGAGAGCTAGTTCGGCTGCAGCTGCTGCTACATGCTCTGGTTCTGCAGGGTCAACCGGCTGGGGACGATTAGTTTCCACATTGCAGAAACTGCAGTTGCGGGTGCAGTATTTGCCTAAGATCATGAAAGTAGCTGTTCTGCGGCCAAAGCATTCAAACAGATTAGGGCAGCTTGCTTCTTGACAGACAGTGTGCAGTGATAAATTATCCATTAATCGCTGAACCTTCGTTACCTGCTCATTATTGCGATATTTAATTTTCAGCCAATCAGGTTTGCGCTTTCTCATTGGACATACTCCTGAGGTAAGATTGTAATTGTGCTTGAGTGAGCATTACTGGATTGTAATGAAAAACTTCACAGAAACTGTGCAGTACCTGCTGATACACGCCTTGAAGATCAATTTCTCTTCCTGTTAACACTGCCAGAGAGGTGACTTCCTTATCGGCAATCCCGCAGGGGACAATCCAGCGGAAATGCTCAAGATTGGTGTTTACATTAAAGGCAAAACCATGCATGGTGACCCAACGCTTGACCGCTAGGCCGATTGCAGTAATTTTGCCCTGGGAAACCCATACCCCGGTGTGATCCGGGTCACGAAACGCATTAATTTGATAATACCGCTCCAATAAGTTAATAAAAACCTGCTCCAGTTTATGTACAAAGCTCCGGAGACTGCGGCCGTGATGGTGCAGGTCAATAAACATATATCCGACAATCTGTCCCGGCCCGTGGTAGGTGACATCGCCACCGCGGTTGGTGCGGTACACCTCAATCTGCTGTTTTTGCAGCCACTCTTGGGGCATCAGGATATGCTCTGTTTTAGCCTTTCTACCGAGAGTAATCACGGGGTTGTGCTCAAGCAAAAGGAGCAGATCGCCGATTCGGTTCTGCTGTCGCATCACCAACAGCTGTTCTTGGACAGCCAATGCTTCAGCGTATGATACCAAGCCTAACTGGCACACTTCAAGATCCATGGCAACCGCTCCTCCTTATTTAACTGGCATCAGCTAACAAGCGCTGGATTTTGGCAGCCAGCACCGGCGACTCTTTTCTTACTTCGGCTAAATAGCGATCCATATCCCCGGTGAAAGGAAGGGTTTTGTCAAAACAGATCTTTTCAAACACTTTCCGGGTTTGATTGAGCACACAGGTATCTTGGTGTGCTGAACTGCAGTTTTGGCAGGATGCAACTGTTTGACAGTAAGCTCCCCGCACTTTGGCGATATCAAAGTAGCGCCGATCAACCTGCAGGGTATCCAGCTGCCTGGCAAAGGGAATGGTCGCTTTGTGATTGAGATAAGCACTGATGTTTTGGCGCGCACTTTCCAGCACACATTGGCTGCAGCTGCAGTCAGCGCAGGGTTTCGGATTGACGCACAAATCGTCAACCAACATTTTAATATCCGCAAGCTGACGCCGCAGCCGCTCCGCCCTAGCCTGCAGGGGAGTCAGGATCTGGCTGGAGTGAATCCTCCAGGCGCGGCGGATGAGGAAAGTGACAGTCAAACCTAAAATCATAATTGCTGTAAAAATGTTTGCAGGAGCCAGCCACTCCCGGGGCAGGTTTTTGTACAAGGAAACCAGCCCAAAAAATAAAAAGACGAAAACGGAAATGATCCGCATTGCAAACTCAGGAATCCGCTTACCCATCCGACTGCCGATAATAATCCCTACTGCACCTGTAATGATCATGCCGGAGACTGTTCCCGCCAGGACCAAAAGGGGATAGTCTGCGCTGCTTGCAAGGGTTATGGCAGCCAGCTGTGTCTTGTCTCCCAGTTCGCCAATAAAAAAGACCATTGCTACTGTGAGCACCGGACCAAATTTATGGTTTTCGGCCTCATCTGGTTCATCCTCTCCTGAATTTGCCAGAGAAATCAGGGCAAAGAGGATGAACGCAGCGCCGGCTAGTATGCGAACTAGATCTAAAGCAATCAGCTTAGATAGGGAGGAACCAAGGGCGACCGCAATGCCGTGGTTCAGCAGTGCACCAATGGACACACCAAGCATCACTTGGCGGATCGAGTATTTAGTGGCAAAAGTCATTGCTAAAATTTGTGATTTATCTCCCATTTCGGCCGCTACAATCAAAAAACAGGAGGTCAATAATTCTTGCAGCACAGCCGGTCCCCCCTTCTCTTAACCCTACTAGCTTATCAAATTTGCTGTTTACTGACAAGATCCTGCCCTTTTGCGGTGGGGATAGCTTCCAAGCACTTTTTTCCAGCCGTTGGTAGCCCGGACTTTCTGCTCAATCTGCTGCAGCGCTCTTTTCAGCCCAGGCTCAGATTTATGGCCGATCATTTCAAAGAGCAGCACATACTGCTGCGGCTGGATTTTATACGGGCGGGACTGGACAAATGACAGGTCAATCCCATTTTCCACAAAAAATCCAGTAATTTCATGGAGCTGCCCAGGCTGGTTAACACCAAATCGGACTGCCAGTAAAGTGCGATCATTCCCGGTAGGGGGGCTGTCGGTCAAGCCGCAGACAAAAAAGCGGGTTTCATTATTGGGATAATCAGCCAAATTTTCATAGAGAATATTCAAACCGTATTCTTCCGCTGTTCGCGGTGAGCAGAGAGCTGCTACTCCTTGTTCTTTAGCCGCCCTAACCGCTGCTTCTGCCGTTGATGAGACTGGTACCTGCAGCGGAGTGGGAAACAGAGTTTCCAGGTTGCGGGCGCACTGATTGAGGGCTGAAGGATGGGACAAGATCTGCTTAATTTGATCAGGACTATCCATCTGACCAGCCAGGACAAATTCGATGGTGACATGCACTTCATCACAGACCTTGACAAAATCATGAAACTCAATCAGGGCGTCAAATGAATTACCGATAATTCCGTCAACCATGTTTTCCGCGGGCAGAACCGCCCGATCTGCTTTGTGGGCCTCAACCTGTTCTAGGCAGTCCAAAATATTTAAAAATCTGATTTTTTCCGGAGCAGTAGTTCCGGTAATCCGCTGCTGATAAATTAAAGCCGCTTCTTCCGAAAATGTTCCCTTTGGTCCTAAAGTTACGATCTGCAATTTCCTGTCCTCCCCAAACCCGAATTTCTGCGTTCATTAGTTTCAAGTAATTTACCACAAGCTGGTCCTTTTTTCAAGCTTTTTGCTTAATTCCCCTGTTACATTTGCCACTTTATGAATTTTGGCACACCCACCCTTCCCTTCTGCATATGATAGAGCAAATTAGTACTCGTGTACTGGAGGGATTAGGTGTTGAGTAAAGATGCTGCAGTAAAAAGAAAATTCAGTCTTGGGTTCCTGTTCCGCACAGAAGACTGGTGGACAGTATGGCTGGGAACGCTGCTGATTGTTTTAGCAGCAACCGGCGTAATCCAAACAGTGCCCCGCCTGCAGGGTTGGACTACTAGCATTAGAGATGCACTGCCGCTTGATCTGGTTCCGGGTTTGCTGATCCTGGGAGTATTCTTGGCGGCGATCACCAGTATCGCATACGGAGTGATCAAGCGGAGCAGTGCTGAAACCGGGAGGTTTCTAATTGGCTTTCCAGTGATTTTTGTGCTGGCAGTTCTGGCCTATGTTTTGGGCAATCAAGCCACCCTCAAGCTTTACGGCTTCAGCGATGTGATCTGGGCCTTAATCTTAGGTCTGCTGATTTCCAATATCTTTGGCAAACCTAAATGGCTGGTTCCATCTCTGCAAACAGAACTGTTTATCAAGACTGGTTTAGTGGTGATGGGGGCGGAGCTGCTCTTCAATCGAGTGCTCACCCTGGGTTATTACGGTTTAGGAGTTGCCTGGACTGTGCCGCCCCTCGGATTGCTCTTTATGTATCAATATGGGGTTCGGCGGCTAAAAATGCAAGATAAATCACTCGTGGCCACAATTGCCGCCTGCACATCAGTTTGTGGGGTTTCAGCAGCGGTTGCTACCGGTGCTGCCACCAAAGCTAGAAAAGAAGAGATCAGCATGGCGGTATCCATTTCCCTGATCTTTACAGCAATCGGCATGATTATTCAGCCGCTGATTATTAAGTGGTTTGGACTGAGCGAAGCTGTGGGTGGAGCCTGGATCGGCGGAACGATTGACAGCACGGGAGCAGTTGTTGTGGCAGGCAGTATGGTGGGTGAAACTGCTATGGAAGTGGCAGCGGTGATTAAGATGCTCCAGAATCTGCTGATCGGAGCAGTTGCTTTTGTGTTTGCCTGGGTTTTTGTCCGGCAGGAAGGGGTAGTGCCGGCGGTTGATAACGAACCAGAAACTGGTGCAGAAATTGAGATCAGTACCAAGCGGCGCCCGAAGGTTAGTGAAATCTGGACCAGAATGCCGAAATTCGTCTTCGGCTTTGTGCTTGCATCTTTGGTGTTTTCTTTTGTGCTGATCCCCTGGCTGGGACAGGAGCGGGTTGATGGAATTGTATCAGTGACTAAAAACCTGAAGAACTGGCTCTTTACCCTGGCCTTTGTCTCAATCGGGCTTGATTCGCGCTTCAGTGATATGGCTAAAATGTACCACGGCGGCAAGCCGGTAAAGTTATATATCGTCGGGCAGACATTTAATCTGGTTGCTACCATGATTGCCGCGCTGCTCTGTTTTGGCGGCTACTTCTTCCCGATCTAAAGCAGAAGCAAACCTTGGCTCAGCCAGGGTTTGCTCTGCGCTTCTGTGGTTGTTTTTTCTTGGTTGAGGATTGTTTTGGTTTGCGGAACAGCGAAAGGAGTAAAAACAGAGGTACAACACCAAAAACAAGAATTATCCAAACTAAAATTAAGGAATCACCATACACGCCGAGCTCAGCTTCATGGTTGGGAATTAAGGCTAGAAAATAGCTGGCTGCAGCGCATGGAAATACCAAACCTTTACCAGTTTCTAGTTTAAATGTTTCAGCGAGATGATGGCTGGCAGTAAATAATCCAATCACGACTGATGAGTAGGTAGCAGCAATCCAAATGGTATAGAAGAAAATATCGACCCGCTCGAATATGCCAAAGGGTACCGGTACATATTTGATCATTTCAAAGAGGGGATCACTCAGTTTGGCTACCTGGTTTACCGACAGACTGCCAAAGGCCAATACAACCAAGATTCCGGTCAGTACGGACACAGCAATTACCGTTAGTACTGATGAGCGCATCAGTTGTTTGGGGTCCTCAGAATGGGAGCCGATAACCAGCATCACTTCAATTCCGGCAAGAGCAAATAAAGCACCAAAAGTAGCTTTAACCATGCTCATAAAATCGGTCTGGAATAGGGGTAGAAATTCACCTGTCTCGAAAATCGGGATAAAAAACGGAATTGCTAAAAGGGGAAGCAGAAAAAGGTAGAGCAGAATTTGACAAGCCCTGGCAATAGGCTGCAGTCCGTTGCGGGCCAGCAGTGATCCAGCCAGCAGCATCGAGATCATAATCACCTCCAGGGGGGTACGCTGAAGCAGGAAAAACTTTGTTACCTCTGAAAAACCCCTCACCATTGTGGCGACCACGCAGGTCAAGAAAAAACCAAATATGATATTGAAGATAAACCCGGGAACTTTCCCGATAAGGATAGTGCTGTAATCGGCAATGCCTTGATTTGGAAAGCGGCGCACCAATAAAATAATTAAAACTGTCGCCGCAACCAGGACACCGATTGCGCAGGCAAAGGCGATAATTCCGTCAGGGCCGGCAATTTCTGCTAAGCGTGATGGAAGCCCGATCGTACCGACTCCCAGCATCATGTTGGCGATAATCACAGGAACTTCCTGCGCTAAGAGTCTATCTCTGCCTTTCATACACAACCTCCTTTTCTACAATGCCAGTTCTGCGGACTCTAAATGTAGTTTTAATCTCAAACTTGGCTTGCGGGAAAATTTTGTCTTTCCAGTCCTTGGCATGCTCTTTCCAAAACTTTGGGTAACTGCGAAAGACTAATCTGTCAAAGCCAATCGGGTCGGTTTTCAGGTCTTGGAGCTTGGTGACCAAATGGAGGATCTCGTTGGCGATCAGCTGATTCAGTTTATCCTCAATTTTAGCTATATCGAATGCGGATGGGCCCTGGGCTTCCTCATAGTAAACCTCGATAATATCACCTTCAGATTTAACCTCGATTTCAAATATTAACTGATTGTCCTTCAGCTTTGCCTTGGTCTCTGAAGAAGCACTGCGCATCGCATAAGCATAGAGGTTGTCATCTACATTAACAACGATCAAGCCGCCGGAGACATTGTTGTAAAGAAAGGCAGCTGCCCGGGTTTCGTTTTCACCCAGCCAAGCAATCAGTTTGTAATCTTTAATTAATGCACCTCCAGCAATTACTGCTTCTGTGCCAGAGCTGCGCACCCGCGGGAGTATAGTATCACCGTTGCTTTCTAGATTGCGCAGACTGTCTTGGAAATTCATTTTAACCACCCGGGCAGTATTGGTCAGAGTGTTCAGCATTTGGTTGAGATAAACGGAAACCAGGTCTTCCCTTGGGTCTTTAGTTTTAAATATCTCCTGGGCTTCTCCTTGGGAGATAAACAAGGTTAGGCGGCGATCAATGCGGGGATTGCGATCGAAAAAGTCTAGAAAAGGACGGATGCTTTTGCGGGCCGCATCCCCGCTGATGATGATTGCCTGGGTATGCCCGAAAAAAAGTTCCCGCCAGGTACGGGATTCGAAGTGAGTCGCCATCTGGGCGACAGAGGTGCCTACGGTGGAAAACATCACCGACTTCGGGCCTTCGCCGCTGCTTTGGCTGGCAAAACCGGACAGTACAGGCAGTTCAATAGTCATCACGTAACGATCCTCTGTCTCAGCCAGATCAAATGCAATGCCCATGACAAAGGAACGCTGGTCTACGTCTTTTGCATCCCAGCACCCTGTCATGAGTAAAGCTAAAGTGAGTGTCAAGATTACCAGTCGGAAGCGTTTATGGATCATGAAGACCTTTTCCTTCTGCGTCGTTTTTTTAGGGGTTGGCGTGTCTGATCTTTAGTATGAGTATAGCCTGGACGTCTTTTAAGTTTGTGCCAAGGACTGCGCATTACTGAATCCCGCAGATCCCATGGACTAAAAGGCGCCCATGGTGAGAGATAGCTCACGCCAAAGCTAGTCAGGGTAGCTAAATGTCCTAATAAAATCAGCATTCCTAAAGTGAGGCCGTACAAACCTAAAAAGCTGGCTGCCAGCATCAAGAAAAAGCGGGTGATGCGCAGACCGAAGCTTAAGGTATAGGTGGGAATGATAAAGCCTGCGATAGCAGTCATCGCCACAACAATCACCATAAATGGACTGACGATTCCTGCACTTACCGCCGCGTCGCCGATGATCAGGCCGCCCACGATCCCAATCGTCTGTCCGATCGGTCCCGGCAGCCTGATTCCAGCCTCCCGCACTATCTCCAGGGAAAGTTCCATAATTAGTGCTTCAATGAACGCTGGAAACGGGATCCCTTCGCGGCTGGCCGCTATTGATAATGCCAGCTTGGTCGGTATCATTTCCGGATGAAAGGAAACCAAGGCAATGTATAAAGAAGGGGTAACAAGGGCGACAAAGGACGCCACAAAGCGGATAATCCGCACAAAGTTTGCAGCCGGCCAGCGCACATAATAGTCTTCCGCCGACAGCATCAGCGTATTAAATGTTGCTGGTGCCAGCAGGACAAAGGGGGAATTATCTACTAATATAGCAACCCGCCCTTCCACTAGGCCGGCAGCTGCTTCATCAGGACGCTCGGTGTCCTGGATCGTGTTAAAAGGTGACCACCAATCATCCTCGATCATCTGTTCAATATAACCAGAGTCTAAGATGACGTCTAAATCTACATTTTCCAAGCGTTTGCGCACTTCGTTAACCAGTTCATCATTGGCAACGTCTTTGATATACGCGATTACAATATCATTTTGACCCCGGTTGCCAACTTGAATCCGCTCAAAGGTTAGATTCGGATCCCGCAGCCGCCTGCGGATCAGCATCATGTTGCGATTGATTGCTTCAATAAAGCTGTCGCGGGGACCGCGGATTACACCTTCGGACTGAGGTGAGTCAATGGCGCGGTGGAGCCACCCCTTCATATCGATTGTGAGGGCGGTATTGAAGCCATCAACTAATAACGCGACTTCCCCAATCATAATAGACAGCACTACATCATCGATTGTATTTTTCTCCGTCAGTTCACTGTTTGTAAGGACAGATTCTTTAATAAATGTGATTAAATTTGCATCCATTGGTTGGTCAAAATCTCGGACTTCGTGTAAAATTGGCTGCATTACTGCTTCAGTAACCATCTGACCCGAGATTAAGCCTTCAAAAAAGATCAGGGCACAGGAAATCTCCCTGATTCCCTGGATACTTAAATTGAACTCACGGACTTTTAAATCGGTACTGTCGTTTAGTTCTTCTTTAATTGTTTGGATGTTGTGGTGCACACGCTTTGAAAGTTTCAAAAAAACCGCCTCGCTCTCTAAACAGTTTTTGTTGAAAGCGGGGCGGTTATACATGATTTAGTGATGTATAAAGTTTATTCAGCAACGGTATACTGTAAGCGACCAAAGCCGGCAAATGAGCTTGTCCAGTAATTTCCGTTTAAGAAGGCGTTAGTTAAAACCACTTTGCCAGCATTGGCTGATGCAGTGATAAAATGAATTACATTGCCTTTGATTGCGGAAAAGATGGCAACGCCATTAATCTTTCCGGAAGCACCTTTAAAGAAAATTAAATCTCCTGGTATCAGCTCTTCCTGACTGATCGGCTTGCAGTTGAAATTAAACAAGATGCTGCTGGTTGCATCAGCAACTGTGGTGGTTCTGCTCTCATCGTAATAAAATCTGATGTTGGGAATCACCTGTCTGTAGGCATTAACCACAAGCGCAGAAGCATCAACGCCAATATCCACACCTGGTTCTAAACCTGAGTCCAGCTGCGCTAGGTACGCTTCTACAGTGAGGCGTCCACCGTATAAATAGGCGACTTCATTTTCTACGTACTGCAGTGCATAATTATAGGCTTGATTTGCTTGCTCATTTGTGGTAATATACATAGTGCCAGCAGCAGTACTGCCGGTGAGCAGGATGAGCATCATGATTAGTGCAGAGCAGAAATGTTTTGCTTTGGTGTTCATAAGATAACCTCCCGGATATGAATTTCGTCAGTCCTATTATAGCGAATCAAGCTGAAACAGGCAACTTGAAGATGGCATGCGAAATTTATAAAAATGATTTCCAAAAAAAGATTGACAAGATGAATTCTTGCTGGTATAATCTAAAATTGTCCGGGGAAATTCCCGCCACTATCGTGGGCGAATAGCTCAGCTGGGAGAGCACCTGCCTTACAAGCAGGGGGTCACAGGTTCGAGCCCTGTTTCGCCCACCATTCTTTTCTGCGGTAGTAGCTCAATTGGTAGAGCATCGCGTTGCCATCGCGAAGGTTGCGAGTTCGAGTCTCGTCTACCGCTCCATGAAGCTCATGGAACCGTGGTGTAGATGGTCAACACGCCGGCCTGTCACGCCGGAGATCGCGGGTTCGAGTCCCGTCGGTTCCGCCATCTTTATTGGGGTGTCGCCAAGCGGTAAGGCACAGGACTTTGACTCCTGCATTCCCTGGTTCGAATCCAGGCACCCCAGCCACTAGCCCAGATAGCTCAGTTGGTAGAGCAGAGGACTGAAAATCCTCGTGTCGCTGGTTCGATTCCGGCTCTGGGCACCAT
>JAAYLQ010000071.1 GCA_012521805.1 Bacillota bacterium | reverse complement strand
GCGCAGCAGCTCACGGCTGGGTTGGTTTAAGCCGAATTGTGTATGCCAGCTCTTCCCAGCAGCTGGTGCAGTGGTTAACTGAACTGGGAATTCCTCCATCCCGGGTGAAAAATCTGCCGATTCACGAAGTTATTCGGGATACGGTAGTAGATGGACCGGTTCCAGAACTGGCTGAAGAAATCCGGGAGCTGCACCGGGAGTTTTATGCCCGGAAACGCCGCAGTAATCAGTAGATTGTTCTGGATTCCCGCCGCCCTGTGTGTTATAATATAGAGAAAATTTTCCTAAGACTGTTTAAGGAGAAAATGGAGGTTTAATAATGACAGAAGCCATGAATCCTTTTCTAAACGCCCAGAAACAGATTAAGGCTGCCTGCGATCAGCTGGGTTTGGAACCTGCTGTATATGAGATTTTAAAGCAGCCGATGAGAACCTTAGAAGTCAGCATTCCAGTTAAAATGGATGACGGCTCGGTTAAAACCTTTCTCGGTTACCGTGCCCAGCACAACAACGCAGTTGGTCCCTTTAAAGGCGGGATCCGCTTCCATCAAGATGTAACCCTAGAAGAAGTTAAAGCTTTATCCATGTGGATGACTTTCAAATGCGGTGTGGTGGGAGTACCTTACGGCGGCGGCAAGGGAGGCGTAGCAGCCGATCCCTTTACTTTATCCCCCAGTGAGCTGGAACGTTTAGCCAGGGGGTATGTGCGGGCAATCGCACCAATTATTGGCGAAAAGGTGGACATTCCTGCTCCTGACGTTGGAACCAACGGACAAGTGATGGTGTGGATGGTTGATGAGTACCAGAAAATCACCGGACAGTTTGCGCCGGGATCCTTTACTGGAAAACCTGTGTCGTTCCACGGTTCACTGGCGAGAACTGAAGCTACCGGATATGGAGTAGCTCTGATTGCTAAACTAGCGGCAGAAAAGATTGGCTTAGATATTGCCGATGCCAAGGTAGCCCTGCAGGGATTCGGCAATGTGGGATCCTATACCGCAAAATATATTGCTGAACTCGGCGCTAAAATTGTAGCTGTTGCTGACCATACCACCGGACTGTACAACAGCAATGGCTTTGATATTGATGCATTGAGCGAATATGTGCGCACCCATAAGGTGATTAAAGGCTTCCCAGCGGAAAAAGAGTTTCCCCGGGAAGAGATTATTACCTGGGATGCAGATATTCTGCTGCCCTGCGCATTAGAAAATGTGATTACTCCAGAAAATGCCGGCAGTGTCAAAGCTAAAATAGTGTGCGAAGGGGCCAACGGACCAACCACTACCGAAGCCGATCAGATCCTCAACAAAAATGGAGTGCTGGTTGTACCGGATATCCTCGCCAACAGCGGCGGTGTAACAGTGTCTTACTTTGAGTGGATCCAGAACCTCAACGGTTATTCCTGGACTTTTGATGAAGTCCAAGATAAGCAGAAAGCAATGATGACCAAAGCTTTCGAAGAAATTTGGGAGCTTAAAGAAGCACATCAGGTTGATATGCGCACCGCTGCCTACATGATTTCAATTCAAAGAGTAGCTAACGCTATGAAACTGAGCGGATGGTATTAATC
>JAAYLQ010000070.1 GCA_012521805.1 Bacillota bacterium | reverse complement strand
GCAGGTGCGGGAACAGAACGCCACCGTCTAGATGGTCTGCATGTTTGGAGTTTAGTAGGTGTGCTTATGCTGGTAGTCTCCCCAAGCATGCTGTGGCAGATTGGATTTCAGTTGTCGTTTGCAGCCAGTGGTGGCATTATTTTATGGAGCCCATTTATTAAGAGAGTGGAGCAAAAATTTCCTAAAGGATGGTTTTCTGGTCTCGCAGCTAGAGTTTGTTTATCAATCTTCATTTCAGTTATTGCTCAGCTGAGCTTGATTCCGCTTCTGCTCCATCACTTTGCGGAAGTTGCTGTGCTGGCTCCAATCGCCACTTTACTGATGCTGCCGCTGGTTTTTCTTTTACTGCTGGGTGGACTCGTCCTCGGAGCGTTTGGCTCTCTAGCTGCTCCTGTGGGTTGGTTTTTGGATCGGGTCACCAATGCTGCCAACTGGCTTGCAGACACATTATCACCCTATGGATATGTGATCACGGCGCCAGCATTACCCTTTGACTGGGTTTTGGTTTGGTATATCAGTTTCATCGGTGTTGGGATCATCTGCCGCCGATATTATATTGCTTTGGGAAAGGTGACACTGACCAGGTGGCTGTGTATAGGTCTAGCGCTGGTTTTAGTGGTTAGTCTGCCCCTGCCAGTTCGCAGACCGTTAGAAATCACCTTTTTGGATGTGGGACAGGGCGACTGCATCCTGATTCGGACTCCATATAAACAGCACATCCTTATTGACGGTGGAGGAGATTCAGTTTATTGGCAGCTGCGGGGAAGAAATGTGGGATTGGAGACGGTAGTACCCTATTTAAAATACCGGGGAATCGATCACCTAGATCTAGTGATGCTCAGCCATCCCCATGAGGACCATTTACATGGACTGCTGGCGGTTTTGGAGCATTTTAGTGTAGGCTTGGTTGTTGATAATGGCCAGCCGCACACAACCAACACCTATCTCAAGTATTTAGAATTAATTGAAACACAGGATATTCCGCACCGCAGTTTGACCGCTGGTGATCAGCTGCATCTGCGCGGTGGAGTAAAACTTACTGTTCTGCATCCCAGCAGACTTGTAACTGGGACTAGTTCCGATTTTAACAACAACAGTTTGGTAGTAAATCTTAATTATCAGGGCAGGAATGTTCTTTTTACGGGTGATCTGGACTGGGAAGGTATGCTTGATCTACTGCAGCGGGGCGAGATTCACAGTGTAGATTTGGTTAAAGTACCTCATCATGGCAGTAAAGCTGCCCTGCTGCCTCGATTTTATCAGCTCCTAGACCCTGATTATGCTGTAATAACTGTGGGTAAAAACTCATTTGGCCATCCTGATCCTGATGTGCTGGCACTTCTTGATGAGATGGGCATCAAAACAAAGCGAACAGATCAAGATGGCACTGTATCGTTTTTTATCTGGAACGGTAGACTGGGCAGGTTTTTTTCGGCAAGGTAACGAATAGACTATCCGGGTTAGGAGTTGTTGTCCATGGGAGGAAATATATTGAATAAAATTAAGCAGAGCATTTTAACTCAGTCCCTTGCACAGCTGTATATTATCCATGGGGAAGAGCAGTATCTGCAGCAGGAAATTTATACTGCCCTGCAGCAAAGGGTGGAACAAGATGGGATCCTGGATTGGAATTGGGTAAATATAACTATAGATAAAGAACTGCAGCCTGCCGATGTAATGAGGGAACTGCAGATAAGCCCTTGGGGCAGCGGTCCAAAAGTTGTTGCTATCAAAAATGCTGACCAGCTGAACTCTGAGTTTTTAGGAAAACTTGCCCAAGGGATTGCCAGGACACCTGAGACCAACACTTTAGCCATGTTTTTTACGAAATTGGACAAACGTTTAAAACCAATAAAGGAATTACTTAAACTCGGTGTTGAAGTTGAATGTCAAGGACCTAAAGGTGAGCACTTAGCGCGGTGGGTGCAGGATTATCTGCTGCTTAAGAACAAAAAAATGTCCCCGCCTGTAGTGCAGAGGTTTTTGGCGAAAGTGGGCAGTAACTTAAATCTGATTGCGAATGAGTTGGATAAGCTGATTCTATATACAGGTGACGAACCTTTAATTACAGAAGCCGATGTGTTGACGATCACATCAACAGCTCCTGAACAGCTGGAACATGGAGGCATTTTCGATTTAACGGAAGCCATAGCTGCTAAAAATATCAAACAAGCGTTATCGATTTTAACTGAGCTGCTTGATGCAAAAGAGCCGCCGCTGCGGATGTTACCTCTGATTGAGCGGCAGCTGCGTTTACTGATCGCAGCCAAAACCAGGGGGCAAACCAGTATTGCCGCTGCTGCTCAGGTTATGGGTGAGAATAGAGATTATGCATTGAAACAAGCAGAAAAGTATAAGCATAATTTTTCCCTAGAACAACTCTATTTTGGCTTAGAACAGATTCTGACTGCAGATAGTGAACTTAAATATGGGGCAGACCCCTATCAGACTATGGAGCAGTTGGTGATCAGTATCTGCCTATAATAAAAAAACGCCCTGCGGTATTAATCTGCGGGCGATTTTTTTATGTCTATTAACCTTGAGTGGCAGCCAATTTTCTGGATAGACGTGACTTTTTACGTGCGGCTGCGTTTTTATGAATCAAGCCTTTAGCAGCAGCTTTATCTAAAGCCTTATAGGCTCTGCGTAAGTACAGAGTGATATCCGGGTCATTTTCGTTAAGAGCTGTTTCAAAGCGCTTAATGGTTGTCCTTAATGCAGACTTAGCTGCTGTATTGCGAGCTCTTCTTTTAGTACTGGTGCGAACACGTTTTTCAGCAGATTTAATGTTTGGCAATGCTTGTCACCTCCGTTAGATTAATCACCACCTGCTATTATATCATTATCAGCTTGGGATTTCAATACATGATTCACTTCTTTATCGGATATTCTATCAACAGAATGCTTGATAAAGGAGGGGCTGCACAGAATGGAAAAATTTGTAGATCCTTATCAACAGGAATTCTACAATAAGTATGGGGTTAGAACAGATCTGGCGATTGAGGCTCATGAAGTAATAGTCGAGCGGGAAGGGCCTCCTGAACTGCCAGGTGTAATTGTGCATAACGAAGAAACAGAACATGCCACAATCAGCAGAGTTACGGTAGAAACAGACGTTGGTGCTAGGCTGATCGGTAAAGCACCGGGCAACTATTCTACCATTGACGCTCCTGCTCTGCGGGGTCATAACCGTGAGATCCATGAGGAATTAGGAGTTTTAGTAGCCAAAGAAATTCAATGGTTTATAGAGCAGCATCAATTAGGTCCAGAAGATACAGTGTTAGTTGTAGGCCTCGGAAATTGGAATGCTACACCTGATGCCCTTGGTCCTAAGGTTGTGGGCGAATTAATGGTCACCCGGCACTTAATAGAGTTTTCTCCACCAGAGCTGAGAAAGGGACTGCGCCCAATAGCCGCAATTGCTCCCGGTGTGTTAGGTCTAACCGGAATTGAAACGGGAGAAATCATTCGTGGAATTGTAGGGCAGATCGAAGCTAAGGCTGTGTTTTGTATCGATGCGCTAGCAAGCCGCAGCGTTAACCGACTTGGCAGCACAATTCAAATTGCCGATACCGGCATTCATCCGGGCTCTGGAGTAGGAAATAAGCGCATGGCTATTAACGAGGAAACACTGGGCATCCCTGTGTTTGCAATCGGTGTTCCAACAGTTGTGCATGCTTCAACAATCGTATCCGATGCACTGGACATAATTGGAGGCGAGGATCCAGAGCAAACACAGCGCGCTCAGGAGCTTCCGCAAAAAACTACCTTCAACCTTGATCCCCAAAGTATTATGGGTTCTCAAGCTCAGAAACAATCCCAGCCACCAGTTACTGCAGAACAAAAACGGTATATGGTTGCGCAGGTACTGGAACCCTATATGGGCAGCATGATAGTGACCCCTAAGGACATTGATGAACTGATCGATGACGTAACTAACGTGATTGCCGGAGGATTAAACACTGCTTTCCATGAATCAGTTGACTACAGCGAAATCTTTCAATATTTGAGTTAGAAGTTTGAACCACCCCTGCTGTTAACTCACAGGGGTGGTTTACTGCCTTAGGGTAGATTGTAGTCGATATAGATGTGTCCTGCAATACTTTCAACTGGTTTACCTTCAATCAGGATTCTCACCTGATCAATTTCTGGAAACTGAATCAGGGTGGATACAATTGCGTTAACTAGGTGGCTTTCCAGCTGGCTGCCGCCAACAAACTTTGTCCTAAGCTCCTCGGAAAAGTTTGCTACAGCAGTTCTGTTTTCAATGGTTAATCCCAATAATTTGGTCTCTACAGGTACCGCTGGATGCAGAAACTCTTCAGTTTCATCCGGTCCTGCCAGCAACAGCTCAACTGCTTTTTGCGGTGTGACCGGTTCTGAAACTGTGCGCACTGCTGGCACCAGCAAAAAGTTCGTGGGTGTGGCACGGATAAAATACACTACTAGCTGTTCGGCCTGCTTTAATCTATTTTGTTCATAGTACAGATAACCGGATAAAGCCAAACTCAGCACCAAAAGCAGGATTAAAATCTGACGCATTCTACTTCCCTTCTTTCCCTTAGTCTTACTTCCAGCTTAACATATTTTTGTCGTTGGACAAATATAATGTGCTATAGCTAGCGAAAGAGGTGGTAGAATGGCAAGGCGACGCAGCCGCTATCAGAGCACGCCTATCCTTTCTATATTTTTTGTGATCATTTTTTGTTTATTAATCGGTTATTTCAGCTATCATCTCTTTTTCAGCGATATTGGTTTTGATCAATCTTTAGCCCGGAGTGTGATCAGTATAGGCATACCCGTGGTTGGCGATCAGGAAGACTATGGTCCCGGGTGGGAGTACACCCTGCGTTCATTGATCCATCTATTAACAGACTATGATTTAGGCAATCCTGATACACTTCTCAAAAATACTATCCCTCTGCTGGCATCAACGGAAAAAATGAAGAGTTGGGAACAGCGGCCATTTGTTTTTATTCCGGAATTATCATTTGCGCCAGATCCGCTGCCTCCAGAAACAGAGGTGGGTCCCATTCCATCTGCAGTAGAGCCTGTTCGAACCGAGCCGCTGGTACTTATTTACCATACCCACTCATCTGAAATGTATCTGGGCGAAGCCGCAGCAGGTGGCAACTACCACAATTCGCATTATGTATTCAGTTCCAGCAATGATTCAAAGGTTACCGGAATTATGGAAGTGGGTAAGCACTTAGCCCAGGCTCTGCGCAGTCAGGGTATTGGCGTAATTCATGATACGACTATTCACGATTGGCCCAGTTTGAGTGGCTCTTATATTAATTCCGAACGGACAGCAAAAAGACTGCTCGAGCAGAATCCCAGCATTCGGTTTGTATTTGATGTGCATCGCGATGCGAATGTTCCAGATCGGGTGGTAATGGTTGATGGTAAAAGAGTGGCAAGGGTTCTGCTGGTTGTTGCTACAGCCCAAGACATCCCCCAAGCTCACCCTCATTGGCGCAAAAACTACGAGTTTGCATTGGATTTCTATCGTACCGCAGAACAGATGTATCCTGGGTTAATGCGACCGCTGCAGATCCGGCGCGATGCCCGCTATAATCAGCACCTGCACGAAAACAGCATAGTGATAGAGATTGGCTCAGTAGAAAATACTATTGAGGAAGCACTGCTGTCGGCGGAATTAGTTGCCACTATCATAGCAAAAATGCTATAATGAACTCTAGGTTTATTTGAAGGAGCAGAGGATATGGCTGATAATCTAAGTTCGAAACAGCGAGTCGCCCGGGCTGCCGGGATCGTAATGTTTGCTATTTTTCTCAGTCGTGTGCTTGGATTCGTTAGGGAGCGGGCGATAGCCACAGTTTTTGGCAGGACCGGGGAGACTGATGTCTTTTTTGCTGCATTCGCAATCCCTGATTTAATGTACCAGCTACTAGTTGGAGGAGTGATCAGCTCCGCCTTTATTCCGGTTTTTACCCAGTATTTAGCTCGGGATGACGAAGAGCAGGCATGGCATGTAGCAAGCTCCTTCATCAATCTCGCAGGCTTTTTGCTGGTAGGCCTCACTTTGCTGGGGATTATTTTTACTCCAATTTTGGCTCCTTTGGTTGGTATTGGTTTTGAAGGGGAACAAAGAGCTTTACTAATTAAATTGATGCGCGTTACTTTCCCGGCAGTGTTCTTTACCGCCTTATCCGGGATTTCTGCTGGTGTGTTGAATTCTTATCAAAAATTTACACTGCCAGCTATTGGACCGCTGATTTATAACTCTGCTCAAATTATCAGTGCTTATGTGGTTGGGCCAATTCTCGGAATTGTGGGAATGGCCTATGGAACGGTAGTGGGTTCTTTTGGCAGTTTTTTTGTGCAATTTCCCACTGTCCTGCAGTTAGGACGCAGGTATTACCAGAAGCTGGTTGACTTTAGACATCCCGGGATGCGGAGGATGTTTAAGCTGATGGTACCTGCAATAGTTGGCCTGTCGATTTCACAAATCAACATGATTGTTGGCCAGAACCTAGCATCGCTGCTGGATACTGGTTCTATCGTAGCTCTGCGGATTGCAAACCGCTTAATCAATTTCCCGCTGGGGATTTTTGCCATGGGGCTTTCCACTGCGATTTTTCCGACTTTAGCGGCACAAGCAGCTAAACAAGAACTTACTGAGCTGAAGGAAACGTTTTCCTTTGGCTTAAGACTGGTATTTTACATAACGGTGCCTTCCGCAGTGGGAATGGCAGTTTTACGGGTTCCGATTGTTAGGCTTCTGTTCGAGACAGGTGAATTCACCAGTCAGGACACAGCTATCACAGCTTATGCTCTGCTCTTTTATTCGGCAGGATTAGTAGCTCAAGCAGGATTACAGATTCTGACTCGAGTATTCTATTCGCTGCAGGATACAGTCACACCAGTAAAAGTTGGTTTGATTACAGTAATCTTGAATTTTGGTATCAGCATGGTCTTATTAACGTGGACAAACCTTGATTTGGGAGGATTGGCGCTGGCGTATTCCGTGACCAGCTTAATTCAAATGCTGCTGTTAATTGTGTCGCTTCGGAAGAAGCTGGGCGTGATTGATGGCAGCCGCATTCTCAAAACTGCTGCGTATGCTGGAGCTGCTTCAGCCGTGATGGCTCTCGTAACTCATTATACTGCTGTTTTTGCAGCTGGGTTTGTCAACTTAGCATCACCCTCAGGTCGACTGCTGCAGACCGGCGGGGCGATTGCTGCCGGTGTTCTGGTTTATGCTGTTGTCACAATTATTTTGAGAATGGACGAACCTTTATTTGTTTTGGAGATGATTAAAGGACGGCTGGCACGGACAGGCCGCCGGTAATTAAATATTGGGATAAAAAGGACTGGATATTTATGGATCAAAAGTTAGTTAGGAATTTCTGCATCATTGCCCATATTGACCATGGTAAATCGACTTTGGCAGACCGCCTGCTTGAGGCCACTGGTACAGTGACACAGCGGGAGATCTCTGAGCAAATGCTGGATTCAATGGACTTGGAGCGGGAGCGGGGAATTACCATTAAACTAACCGCTGTACGCTTGACTTACCAAGCTAAAGATGGACAGGAGTATACTTTGAACTTGATTGATACACCTGGACACGTTGACTTTTCTTATGAAGTTTCCCGCAGTTTGGCTGCGTGTGAGGGAGCGCTGTTAGTAATTGATGCGTCCCAGGGGATTGAAGCCCAGACTCTGGCTAATCTCTATCTGGCTTTGGAAAATGATTTAGAAATTATTCCTGTGATTAATAAAATTGACCTTCCGAACGCTGATCCTGAACGGGTGAAGCAGGAGCTAGAAGAGGTAGTGGGCATAGACAGCAGTGAGGCAATTCTCGCCAGTGCTAAAACTGGTGAAGGAATTGCTGATATTCTGGAAGCAATTGTAACAAGGATTCCAGCGCCTGATGGAGATCCGGAAGCAGAGCTGAAGGCACTGATTTTTGATTCCCACTATGATACTTATCGAGGAACGGTCGCTTACGTGCGCATCTTTGACGGTGTTCTTCAGGTTGGCGATCAAATTCAGATGATGAGCAGTGGACGAAATTTTGAAGTGACAGAATTGGGTGTTCTTCAGCCGCTGATGACCCAAGTGGATCAGCTGATGCCTGGGGAAGTAGGTTGTGTAATTGCCAGCATGAAAGACGTGAAAGACACTAGGGTTGGCGATACCATTACCCATGCTCAGCGGCCTGCAGCTGAACCGCTGCCCGGGTATCAGCCGGCTAAACCTATGGTTTACTGCGGGTTATATCCAGTTGACAATGAGCAGTATGTGGAACTTGGAGAAGCATTGGAAAAACTGCAGTTAAATGATGCAGCCCTTACATTTGAAGCGGAAACTTCAGCCGCGTTAGGATTTGGCTACCGCTGCGGCTTTCTGGGTTTACTGCATATGGAAATTATTCAGGAGCGAATTGAAAGGGAATTTGGACTTGGCATTATCGCTACTGCTCCCAGTGTTGTTTACCGCATCCACCAGACCGATGGCACTGTGTTAGATATTGACAATCCTTCAAAATTTCCACCTGTGCAGAAGATCGATTTTATTTCTGAACCATTTGTTACTGCTACAATGGTTGTACCTGAACAGTTTGTTGGGGTTGTGATGGAGCTCTGTCAGGAACGGCGTGGAGAGTTTAAAAACATGGAGTATATCACGCCGGAACGGGTGCGGGTGGAGTATGAGATGCCTCTAAGCGAAATCTTATTGGATTTCTTTGATCGCTTAAAGTCGCGCACCAAAGGCTATGCTTCCTTTGACTATGAGTTTTCAGACTACCGTGAATCGGACCTGGTGAAACTGGACATTCTCCTTAATGGTAAACCAGTCGACGCCCTATCCTGCATCATTCACCGGGATAAAGCGACTGCCCGCGGACGTACTTTGGCAAGAAAACTGAGGGAGTTAATTCCACGGCAGCAGTTTGAAGTCCCAATCCAAGCTGCAATTGGAAACAAGGTGATTGCTAGAGAAACCATTCGAGCCCTGCGCAAAGACGTGTTGGCAAAATGCTATGGAGGAGACGTATCCCGCAAACGCAAATTGTTAGAAAAGCAGAAGGAAGGAAAAAAGCGGATGAAAAGTCTCGGCAGTGTGGAAGTACCGCAGGAAGCATTTATGGCTATTCTAGAAGTGGAGTAGGGTAAATGTTGGGAGTTTATGTTCATATTCCATTTTGTGCAAACAAATGCGGCTACTGCGACTTCCACTCAATTGTAGCCGGCAGTTCCGTAGTTGATGATTATCTGGAAGCATTAAGCGGTGAGATTAGCCATTGGGCCGACAAACTTTCGGGTAAGCCCTGCTCTACTTTATATATTGGTGGGGGAACTCCTACGATTTTATCCAGTAAGCAGCTGCAGCGATTGCTTTCTGGATTAACAGCAGCCTTCAGCTTCGAATCGGATTTCGAGTTTACAGTAGAGGCAAACCCAGGAACCCTTACTCCTGCCAAACTGGAGGTAATGGCTGAAGCGGGTGTCAACCGCATCAGCCTCGGGGCTCAGACATTTGATGATAAGCTTCTTAAGGAAATTGGGAGAACCCACACCGTTGAAGATATCTACCGTAGTGTAGAGTTAATCAGAGACTACGGGATCTCTAACATTAACCTTGATTTAATCGAAGGACTGCCAGGGCAAACATTTGAACAGTGGGAAACAGCTTTAAAAGCCGCGGTGGCACTAAGACCAACCCATTTATCCTGCTATTCGCTGATTCTTGAGGAAGGAACTCCCTTTTATAGGGAATTTGAGCAGGGAACTCTGCTTTTGCCAAGTGACGATGAGGCAGCAAATATGTTTGAGTTTACCCAAACCTATTTGCCGCAGGTCGGTTTTCGTCATTATGAAATTTCCAATTACGCGCAGCCAGGCAAGGAAGCACAGCATAATCTGATTTACTGGCACAACCAGTATTATCTTGGATTGGGCAGTGGTGCTCATGGATATTACAACAAGGAGCGTATCAGCAATATCAGCGATGTAGCTGCCTATACACGAAATTGGCTGGCAGGTGTTTCCGCCACCGCTGCCTGTGTACCAATCGATCTGGATGCAGCTATGGATGAAACAATGATGCTGGGTTTGCGTTTAATTGATGGAGTTAATGAAAAACAGTTTTTTGACCGCTTTAATGTCTCGATTCAAGATGTATATCCGCAGGCCATAGCGGAATTAATGGAGCGTGGGTTATTGGAGCGCCAAAATGGTTTTCTGCGCCTTACCAAACGGGGTATATCCCTGGGCAATCTGGTGTTTTCAGCATTTATTCGCTAGAAATCCCAATGCTCTCCAGTCTTGACAAATAGATGTTAGAGTGATAACTTATGAATGATAGATGTTAGCACTCTAGGCTGACGAGTGCTAAAGGTTGAAAGGAGGCGAGTATTGATGCTCAATGAAAGGAAAATTATGGTACTGCAGGCAATCGTTGACGACTATATCCGTTCAGCTGAGCCTGTTGGTTCCCGTACAATTGCTCGCCGCTATAATCTTGGTGTATCGGCAGCCACTATTCGCAATGAAATGGCTGATTTAGAGGAAACAGGATATATTATTCAACCTCATATTTCAGCTGGAAGAATCCCATCAGATAAAGGTTATCGTTTTTATGTGGATGTTTTGATGGAGCCAGAACCGATTCCTGAACAGAAGCGGATGGAAATTTATCAACGGGTAGCAGCTTACAGCCAAGAAATTGAGCTGCTAGTTCAGGAGGCTTCCAGGCTGTTGGCCTTGTTGACAAACTTGGTGGCAATCGTTGTTGCTCCCCAGATTGAAAGCTGTGTGATCGAACAGATCCAGCTGCTTGCGCTTGATGATAATCGGGTTTTAGTGATTTTGGTGCTCCATCCTGGGATTGTGCAGAATAGAATTATGAGAACTGCAGTGAGATATGAGCCCCCAACTCTACAGCGGATCTCCCAGCAGTTGACTGACAGACTGCGCGGCATGACTTATCGGGATCTGAGGTCGGGGTTGATTAGAGAAATTCATAGTGAATTTGGGGACTTGGGGGCTACAATTTTAGATATTCTTGTGAGTGAGCTAGTTGATTCTAGACAGGAAAAAGTCTTCTTAAATGGTGCCAACAGCATCTTTGAACAGCCGGAGTTTAAGGATGTTAACCGGGCTAAAGGATTTTTAGATCTGCTTGAGCAAAAGGGAGTTGTGTCGGATTTAATTAACAGCCTCAGTAAACTTACTGGAGTTCAGATTACGATTGGACATGAGAACCCGATTGCCGGTATTCATGAATGCAGCGTTGTTACTTCAACCTACTCGATTGGTAACGAAGTAATGGGCGCGATTGGTGTAATCGGGCCAACGCGCATGGAATATGCTAACGTATATTCAGTTGTGGAACTAATAGCTGACTCACTCAGTGAGATCTTGACTGAGCTGGTTAAATAGTGGTGAAGCTAAGGAGGTAGGCAGTTGAAAAATAATTTAGAGCAGAATTTTGATGAGAGTCAAGAGGATCAAGCAGTACAGAACGAAGCTGATGATCAGGCTTGCAATAGTGAAGTAGAGCCGCAAGATGAACAACAAGATGAACAGCTTGAGCTGCTGCAGCAGTGGGAGCAGGAGAGGGATAGCCTGGTAAACCAGCTGCTGCGGTTAAAAGCTGATTTTGACAATTATAAAAGACGCAGTGAAGCTATGGTTGAATCGATACGGGCTTCCGCCAATCAAAACCTGATGGCAGAACTGCTGCCAGTAATCGATAATTTTGAACGTGCAATTAATGCTGCTGAGGATTCGCCTTTTTCATCTGGCGTCAAGATGATTTTTAATCAGCTGATGGATTGCCTTTGCAAACAGGGTCTGCAGCCGATTGATGCTGTAGGTCAACCTTTCGATCCTAACATTCATGAAGCTGTCAGCATGCAGGGAGAAGGACAAGATTTAATTGTCACTGCAGAGCTGCAGAAAGGTTACTTATTTAAAGATAAATTACTCCGGGCAAGCATGGTGCAAGTTGCCCCGAAAACGCAAGATGAGGAGGAATAGTTATGGGCAAAGTTATAGGCATAGACTTAGGAACAACAAATTCGGTTGTTGCGGTATTAGAAGGTGGAGATCCTGTTGTTATTCCTAATGCGGAAGGGAACCGCACCACTGCGTCTGTGGTCGCCTTTACTAAGGATGGAGAGCGCTTAGTTGGTCAGGTTGCAAAAAGACAGGCTGTCACAAATCCAGAACGGACAATCATGTCTATCAAACGCCATATGGGTACCGATTATAAAGTTGCAATTGATGGAAAGGATTATACTCCTCAAGAAATATCAGCAATGATTTTACGTAAATTAAAAGAAGAAGCTGAGAACTACTTAGGTGAGACTGTAGACAAAGCGGTAATCACTGTTCCAGCTTATTTTACTGATGCGCAAAGGCAGGCAACCAAAGATGCAGGTGCAATTGCAGGTTTAGAAGTACTGAGAATTATTAATGAGCCCACAGCTGCTTCGGTTGCTTATGGTTTAGACAAGGATGAAGAGCAAACTGTATTGGTATACGACTTAGGCGGTGGGACTTTTGACGTTTCAATTCTGGAACTTGACAAAGGATATGTTGGAGTTAAAGCTACCAGCGGTAACAACCGCCTTGGTGGAGATGACTTTGACGAAAGAATTATCCGCTACTTAATTGATGAATTTAAGAAAGAGTACGGGGTTGATCTCAGCCAAGATAAAATGGCAATGCAGCGCCTGAAGGAAGCGGCAGAAAAAGCCAAAATTGAGCTGTCAGGTTTACCTCAAACTACTGTTAATCTGCCGTTTATCAGTGCAAATAATGCAGGTCCTCTCCATATGGATATTACAATCACTCGTGCTAAGTTTAACGAACTTACTGCCGACTTAGTTGAAGCTACAATGATTCCACTGCGTCAAGCAATGTCTGATGCCGGCTTAACGGCGCAAGATATTGATCGAGTGATTTTAGTGGGAGGCTCAACGCGAATTCCAGCTGTCCAAGAGGCGATAGAAAAAGAGATGGGTAAAGAGCCCTACAAAGGTATCAACCCTGATGAATGTGTCGCTATGGGAGCTGCAATTCAAGCGGGGGTACTATCTGGTGAGTTTGAGAAAGGTCAGGGCTTAGTTCTAGTGGATGTTACTCCATTATCCCTGGGGATTGAGACTCTTGGTGGAGTAATGACTACTTTAATTAAGCGCAACACCCCAATCCCATGCCGTGAGACTCAAATTTTCTCAACTGCCGCAGATAATCAACCTGCTGTAGATATTCATGTCCTGCAGGGCGAACGTCCGTTAGCAAAGGACAACGTTACCTTAGGTAGATTCCAGTTAACCGGAATTCCACCAGCACCCCGCGGTGTGCCGCAGATCGAAGTTACCTTTGACATTGACCGCAACGGTATTGTTAATGTTTCTGCTAAAGATTTAGGCACAGGCAAAGAGCAGAAGATTACTGTTACTTCATCTGGTGGATTAACTCAATCAGATATTGAAAAAATGATCAAAGAGGCTGAAGCCCACGCTGAGGAAGATAAGAAACGGCGCGAACTGATTGAGCTGAAGAATCAAGCAGATACAAGCATCTATGCTGCTGAGAAGACTGTCAATGAACTTGGCGATAAAGTAACAGAAGCTGAAAAACAAGATATTGAAACAGCTAAGGAAGCTTTGAAAAAAGCTGCTGAAGGCGAAGACATTGAGGAAATTAAAGCAAAGATGAAAGCTATGGACGAAGTACTGCATAAACTATCCCAGAAGATTTACGAGCAAGCCCAAGCAAGCCAACAGCAAACCGGGCAGCAGGGAGCAGCTGATGCAGCAAATGCTAATGAAGATATCGTAGATGCGGAGTTTACTGAAGAAAATGATCAGAAGTAATCAAAGGTGGTGGTCCCATGGCCAAACAAGATTTTTATGACATACTAGGCGTCTCCCGGGATGCATCGCAGGATGAGATCAAAAAAGCTTATCGGCGTTTGGCACGGGAATATCATCCTGATGTAAACAAAGAACCTGATGCAGAAGAGAGATTTAAAGAAATCAACGAAGCCTATCGGATTTTAAGTGATCCAGATAGCCGGAGACAATATGATCAATTTGGCCATGCGGCATTTGAAAATGGGGGAGCTGGCGACCAAGGTTTCGGAGGCTTTGGGGGTTTTGGTGACTTTGGCTTTGGCGGCTTTGAAGACCTTGGAGATATTTTTGCAGATATGTTCTTTGGAGGCGGCAGTACAAGCAGCCAGAGAAGGCCGCGCAAAGGTGCAGATCTGCGCTATAATTTAACCATTGAATTTGAAGAAGCCGCTTTTGGAGTAGAAAAAACTATTGAAATCCCCCGCACCGAAATCTGCTCCCACTGCCACGGCAATCAAGCCGAGCCTGGCACGCCTTTGAAAACCTGTCCCGACTGCAGCGGTACTGGTCAGGTTCGCAGCGTCCAGCGGACACCATTCGGTGCGATCCAAACCAGTCGTACCTGCTCGCGCTGCGGTGGTGACGGTAAGATCTACGAGAAAGCGTGTACAGTCTGTCACGGCAGCGGCAGGGTGCGTAAAACTCGCAAAATTACAGTGAAGATTCCAGCAGGTATTAATGACGGGCAAGTAGTGCGTGTTGGTGGCCAGGGAGAAGCTGGCAGCCATGGTGGTCCGTATGGGGATTTGCTTGTAGTGGTAAGTGTTAAACCGCATAAAATATTTACCCGCCAGGGCAACGATATTATCTGCGAAGTACCGATTACATTTGTGCAGGCTGCCTTGGGTGATGAAATCGAAGTGCCCACGCTAGAAGGAAGCGTAAAAATGCGGATTGCTGAAGGAACCCAAAGTGGACGGGTTATGCGGTT
The DNA here is from genome assembly GCA_012521805.1 of Bacillota bacterium. Taxonomy (GTDB): domain Bacteria; phylum Bacillota; class Limnochordia; order Darwinibacteriales; family DTU012; genus DTU012. The sequence goes on along the minus strand of JAAYLQ010000070.1, from coordinate 779 downwards.
GCGGGGTAAAGGTGTTGCTGATGTGCGCGGTTTTGGACGGGGCGATCAGCTCGTGAAGATTAGAGTCGTTACTCCCACTAAGCTAAACAGCAAGCAAAAGCAGATCTTAAGAGAATTTGCGGCAGCCAGCGGCGACTCGATGCCTGACGAGACCAAAAGCTTTTTTGATAAGGTTAAGGATGCTCTGCGTTGACAAAATAATGTGGCGGGTAATTCCGCCACTTTTTTGGTTTCGCTGTTAATTGAAAAAAGGATGTGACAAAGTGAGTAAAAACTGGCAGGAAGTTACTGTCTTAGTCCATCAAGAAGCGGCAGAGGCAGTTAGTGAGCTGCTGTATAATCATGGGGCACAGGGTGTGGCGTTTGAGGGTGATGCCCTTATTCAGGAGGCTAAGGTTAACAACTGGGGAGACTTCTACCCAGACTTAGCTGGTGGTGGAGATCAGATCTTAGTGAAAGCCTATTTTTACGAGCATAAAACAGATCAAGAACTGGAGCAGATTAAACAGGCTGTGGAGAACCTTTCTGAATTCGGGTTGAAAGTGGGCAGCGTCAAGCTTACAAAAAAAGTAATTTTTGAAGAAGACTGGGCAAATGCATGGAAACAGTACTATCATCCGATTAGGATTGGGAGGGTGATCATTGAACCAAGTTGGAATCCTTACCCAGATCCTGGTCCAGGAGATATTGTGGTAACATTAGATCCAGGTATGGCATTTGGCACCGGAACGCATCCGTCCACCGCCATGTGCATCGAAGCACTGCAGGAGATCCCGATT
>JAAYLQ010000069.1 GCA_012521805.1 Bacillota bacterium | reverse complement strand
ATTGAGTACGCCTGACATTAAATCAAGATCCAAATCATACTGTTCCGCAGATTCGCTGTTCGGGAGCCAGCCCATTGTGAAAGGAAGATGCTGATTCAAGGCAATATTCAGCTCTCCCAGCAGCGTATAATGACGCATGCCAGCTGGCGTGCCAGCCATATACTTCATGATCAGTTCTTCAGCACGGCGAATTTCCCCCTTAAGGATTAACCGTCGAATCTCGGGAAGTTTATCTTTCAAAGAAGGATTGTTGCGATCGATAAACTTCCCATACCAAAGAGAATCATCATTCAACTGAATTCGCTCAATATCTGTGTGACCATAAACCATCGCTCCCAGCCTGCCGTTGCCAAGCGGGACTGCATCGCGCCAGGCATCAGCCGGAGAGCTGTACCGCAAATGAAAGTTATGGCTCATATGCCTCTCCCCATCTCTGTGTTTCTTAAAACTCACAAGATAAAGCTTCCCCCTGATAAACAACAACTTTATCCGCCGTCTGCGTTTCCTCAATACCAATACCGCGGTTTTGGTCAACAATAACTATATTAAACGTGATTTTTTCAGGCATTCCAGGATACCCTTTTCCTTTTGGTGCAGAGAAAAACAGCTTGCGACTGCAGTCATCCCAGGTAATGGTTACTTCGCGGTAAAAACCATTTTCATAGTTATAGTTGTCTCCTTCATCGTTATACAGCACAAACTGGCCGTCTGCTCCAGGATAGATTCGCAGTTCGATTGGATCTTCCTTTTCCGACGTATACTGAATTTTTGGTCCCATAGGTACAATTGACCCGGCTCTAACATACAGCGGCATGGTATCCAGTTCAGCATTAGCTGTGATTGTCTGACCACCCTGATACTGCTTACCAGTCCAAAAATCGTACCAAATTGTTCCTGCAGGTAAATATACCTCCCGAACTTTCTCTATACCTTCCAGCTTCCTCGATTCACTCTGGTAGTACATGGGTCGAGTGATTGGGTTAACTAAGAACGCAGGTCCAAACATATACTGGTCGCCTATATCGTATGTTTTTTCGTCATACCTAAAGTCAAACGGCAGTGCCCGCATAATTGTGTATCCATTACTGGTTATCTGCCAAGCTAAAGAATATATATATGGGATTAACCGGTAGCGGAGATAATCAAACTTCACCAGTGTATCATAAAAAGCTGTTCCTGGTTCACCAAATCTCCACACTTCTCTAGGTGTATCGGTTCCATGGGAGCGGAAGATAGGCAGAAAAGTGCCGTACTGGAACCAGCGCACATACAGTTCTCTGTAACCCAAGTCTTCACAACCGGCGTTAAAGTCCCCATTCCAAAACCATGCATGTTTTCGATTGGCTACAAAAAATCCACCAATATCCAGCGTCCAATAAGGAATACCAGTAGCACAGAAGTTCAAGCCATCAGCGATTTGTTTCCGTAAAATATCCCACTTAGCAGCAATATCTCCTGACCAGGTAATAGTTCCATAGCGCTGCTGGCCGGCATATCCGGACCGGGTCAAATTGACAACCCGTTTACTTTCCGTTGTTTCCCGCTGTCCTTCATAGATCCCCTGGGAATGTACCAAAGAATAGGCATTAATATACTGGGGATCTAGATATTTTTTTGCTTCTCCAACGTTCAGTAAGATTCTCTGCTCGGGTTCAGGTTTCACCTCCCCACGCCAATCATTTTCAAATGGTTCAGTGCAATCACACCACCAAGCGTCGATCCCTTTTGAGAATAAACCTTCATAGGCTTGTTTCCAGTACATTTTTCTAGCTGCTTCGTTAAATGCGTCATACGTAGACTGATTACCCAAGAGAAATCCGTTTTCCTTCATTTCCAATTGATCTGGACCATCATTTTGCATATTAGGCCAAATAGAAACCATAAGCCTGGCGTTGAGCTTATGTAACTCCTCCATCATCTGCTCTGGATCAGGAAACCGCTTAGGATCGAGTGATTTCTGACCCCAGTAGTTTCCTTCCCATGACATCCAATCTAAGACAATAACATCCAGCGGTATCTTCCGCTTCCGATACTCCTGGACAATAGAAAGCAGTTCATCTTGACTTGTATAACGCTCTTTCGATTGAAAATACCCAAAGGCCCATTTAGGGAACATTGGTACTTGACCAGTCAGGTCACGATAACCAGCGACTATTCCATCAAACTCTGGACCATAAATAAAGTAGTAATCAAGTTCATCGTTGACATCTGACCATACATAAGATCCATGAACATCGTCGTGAAATGTCATAAATGAATAGCTGTCAAATAAAATTCCATATCCTTTAGTGGAAACTAAGCAGGGCACTGCAACCCGCATATTTTGCTGGTATAAATACTGGTGATGATTGCGGTAGTTAAAGATTCCTTCTTCATAAGAACCGAGACCATACAGGGCCTCGTTTTGATCCCACTCAAACTCGAGTTTCCAGTGATATGCGGTTCTATCAACCACAGTTCCCGCTTCTGTTGCCCTAACCTTTACACCATCAGCACTTGCTTCTGACTTTATAACTGCATTCTGATCAAATATAGTTTTAGTAACCTGAGTAGGTATCAAATACTTGCCGCCGGTATCCGGCTCCTTCATCAACAAGGTGCCGTCTTGATCATAATAGCTAAAGGCACTAGTTTCTTTATTGATCTTTAGGCGTACCTTCTCGGTCACAATCTGAATGTACTGATCTGATTCTTCCAGCTCCCAGGGTACAGGACTAAAATTCCTCCGCACAACCATGAGACTATCTTTGCTGCTGAACTCTTGATTCAGCGTATAGACCACTCGTATAATATTGGCTGTGCATACTTGAACCTTCAGCTGTCCTTTCGTGGTCTGTAGAATTACCCCATCTGACTGCTTTGTCAGAGTTTTGACTTTCACTGGCAGATCACTCCTTCATCTCTTATT
>JAAYLQ010000068.1 GCA_012521805.1 Bacillota bacterium | reverse complement strand
TGATGTCTTGTTTTCTTGCTGTCTAGATGTCTTGCTGTCAAAATTGATTTCTTGATTTCCTGATATCATGAAATGCGCTTGCCATGCGGATTTTGCACGCTCTCGAGAAGGTAATGGCGGCCCAATGTCGAAAGAAGTTGATGGTCGATCAGACAAAAAAAGAAGGGCCTCACGGCCCTTCAGTAAAACGTGAAAAAGAAAGAGGCCTCCCCTAGCTGCTTGCCGGCACACGGGTAAGGCCCTCACGAAAAGTATCTTTCTTGCTTATAGTAGCATGAGGATGGGCATCATGTCAACCTTTATGCCACTTAAGGACAAGGAAGATATTGGGTTATCTTGCTATTCGTGTGGGAGGTCTCTTTCGGTAGAAAGGGGCTTTTTTTGTGAGTAAAAATATAGTCAGAACCAGTAAGCGTGAAAATCCGTTTGTGATGATAGACCACAGACCACTTAATGATGATAATCTAAGTTGGCAGGCAAAAGGATTATTGGCCTACCTGCTTAGTAAGCCTGATAACTGGATCGTAATTGTGGCTGATTTGGTCAAACGAGCAACCAATGGTCGTGATTCAGTGAACTCTATTCTGAAAGAACTAGAGCAGAAGGGTTACATAGAACGGATAAAAATCAGGGATCCCGAGACTGGACAATTTTCTCATCAGGAAACAATCGTCTATGAAGTGCCGCAGGAGAGACTTCTGCAAAAAGCCAGCGTAAAGCCAGAAACGGAAAATCCGTTACTGGATAAAAAGAGAGGGGAAAATACGAAATCCCAGCTAGAACCCAGAAACGGGTTTCCCGTAACTGGTGAACCCGTATCTGGAAAACCCGACACTAATAATATTGATCTTAGTAATAATGATCAAAACAATAATGATCTCTCACCCATTTCAGAGATAGCAGCTACAAGTGAAGAAGAAAGAGAAACCAATTCTGACGAATTGGTGGAGAGAGAATCCTCTTTTGATTTAAAGACAGAAGAAGAAGAACCAGAGGATGATTTTGCATCTATTGCTATGAAGGCCTATCAAGAACAACTTAAGCGAGAGAAGGAAAAGAAAGCCAAGCGTGATTATTCAGCTTTGCTAACTAAGAAGTTAACGGCTGATGATCTGATTTCATTCTGGAATAATCAAGAGGTTAACCCTCACTATCGTTTAGGGGATAGGACAAAGCAGAGGATCATCGATGCCTGGAATGAGGCTTTAACTGATTTTTCTGCTGAAGATCTATTTATGGCAATCCTGAACTATGCGGATTTATTCAAAAGCGATAGAGCTCAGCACAAATATCGTCTGGTTGAATTCTTGGAGCGTAAAGGTTATGAGCACTTTTTGAATCGTGATAATTGGACAAGCAGGAATTATTTAGGCAAGTTTACGCGTGATGATTTCACTTATGAGGACAGAGGACATAACTTTAGCAGCTTATTTGGCCAAGAGACTGAAATGGTACGAGCGGAGAAGGTTGTTGAAAAGCCCTTTGATGATGTGGATTCAGAACTCAAAAGACGTTTACGTGCTTATGAGGAAAAAATTCGGGAGATCAAAATTTATAGTGATGAGGAAGTACGGGATATGCTCAAAGAGCATGAGCTTCTTCTTCGCCATACCTTGACTGAGCAATGGGAGAAATGGGAGAGGATGCAAGGTTAGGCTTAAATTGCATCCAGAAGCCCAGGGACAAGCCAGAATGAACTAAAAGGCTTGCTCTGGTGGTTTTGGCTATGCAGTGATATTTTGGGGCTAGAATAGGCTTAAAACGATTCTCGTTGGGAATTTTCAGAAATCAAGTGAAGAAAGATATATTATTCTAGTTGCTAACGATCGCAAATAGGACAAGCATGGCCGAATGGTCTAGTAAGGCTCAGAGAAGCAGGGACGAGCCAGGACAGGAGAAAAGGTATCTACCTGATATTTTACCTGTCTTGGGGAAATTAGAGCCGTATGAGGCTCCTAAACGAATCGGTACCGAAAGATTCAGACAATAGATGAATCGGAGAAAACTTGTGGGAAACCTAACAGAGCAGCAGAAAGAGATTTTTGAAAAGATATTGGCCAATCATCTTGCGAGCATGGGAGAAGAAGAACGGTCGAAGTACGGGCTTACCTGTGTTATGTGGGATGAAAAAGAGCAGGTCTTTAAGGTGCATTTTTCAAACGGAAAATGGTGGCACTATGCTCTTGATGGGACTTGGTATTAGGCAACTAAAATTATCCTCAAAATCTATGAGCGAAAGTACAGTTCTACCTGCTCTTTTCTGAAATAATCACACTTTACGGAATTAAACCGAACAAAGTGGCAGGAAAAAACAACCGGTTGCGAGAATTTTCCTCTACGGGATTTATTAGCAATGTGAATCGTTGCTATTACTGATTTTAATAAAAACGGCAGAAAAACGGGTAATCATGGTGTTGTCTATTTGGGGGTACATAGACATCCCCATTTTGTTATCCCTAATTTTAAGATAAGCAGGATATAAAAATGCGATCTTAAACTGCGTTGCGGGCAGGTTTAAGATCGCATGAGCCGGACGAGAAAAACCATCAGTTCAGCCTTTGACCGAGGACAGATAGGTGATTTTTCTCGTGCCTTAAAACACGCCCAAAAGGGCGTGTTAGCCAATTGGTACATTTTTTGTACCAATAGAGCCTGTTTTAAGCACTACCATAGTGTTATTCTGGAAAGGCTTTTTATATCCTGCTTTCTTAAGAAAAATTTAGGAGGAAGGAGAAAGTGGGAGATCGTGTCGAGTATGAAGAAACGTCATGGCTTTCCAAGGGGTATGGGTTAGCACCATTTTTGCTTATGAGTAATCCTGAAATCAGTATTGGCGCAAAAGGTCTGTTCTGTTATTTGTCGAGTATCGCTGGAGCTGTGGTAAATGAGGAATTTGGTGGTAGAGCAAGCTGGCCAAGTCGTGCACGAATATGCCGGGATTTGAATATCAACAAAGACACATTTACGAGCTATCTTGAAGAATTGAAGCTGTATGGCTTTATCAAAGTTGTTCAAAAGAGAATGGGCGGAAAGTTTGCCAGCAATGTCTATGTGATTCAGGAGCAAGTTAAACCTCTAAGCAGGGTAAACAAAGCAAAACCCCAGCTTGCACCGTGTCCGAAATTGTCGGATACGGCTTTATCGGATACGGTTTTTTCGGACACTAATATTACCAATGATCTACCATTACCAAATAACACTATTAACTCTATATATAGTGCTGCTGACATTGCACCTGATAAAGAACCAGCTCAAAAAGGTAAGCGGAAGGCAACGGTAAATCTACGGAGGGCAATCAGGAGAGATTACCCTGGCGATTTTAATCGTTTTTGGGATGCGTATCCCAGAAAAGATGATAAGGCAGCGGCCTTTGAAATCTATAAGGCTATTCTGTCGGATCGGAAGCTTGGGCTAACAGCTGATGATTTATTTGAGGCAGCAAAGAGATTTGCAAGAGAGATGGAGCTTGAGGGAAGGGAGAAGAAGCATATTAAGCTGTGTAAGACATGGCTTAATAACTCACTAGCCGAGTATCTTCCAGAAACAGAGGATTATAAACAGAGGGCAGTATCCATTAAACGTAAGAGCGAATCTCCAGATCCCGGCGATTCCGGCAGTTGCATCCGGGATATTCTGCAAAGTTAATTCGGAATTCGAGATTTGTGGGACCACATAAATCACATCCTTCACCGCACAAGTCCGCGTAGGCAACGGTATCGTAATGTCTTGCCTGTACAACCCCTCCAAGTGCCCTCATCATATTTGTTTTGACGCGTAGAGGTCAACTTACCTCTACGCGTCTACACCCACTTCCATAGATTAGAGTCATGCGACTGTAATACTATTAATAAGGATGGCGCACCTTATCTATTGGCGGGTCTTCCCCTAATAACCATCATTTGGTCCTTACCGGGCGAAAGCCTCGAGAAGCGCTTATATCGCTCGACCAATCCTCAAGAGTTCTTGCCAACTGGAGATGTAATGTTCCAAGGCTAAACGAACCTCCACGATAAAACCGATATAATGACCGATTGGGTGGCGTATCGTAACACCATTCAGAAACGTTTCCACCCATATCATAGATTCCTAAATGATTAGGTAATTTTTCTCCCACGGGATGGGTAGAGCTAAAACTATTTTCATCATACCAAGCGTAATCCCCAATCAACCACGAAAAAGCACTACTGAAATCATATGGATCACAATGTCCAGAAAGATCGCCACTGACATGTTTGCCCGGAGTCCACTCTTCTCCATCCTGATACCGTGCGGCTAGCTCCCACTCCAAGGATGTGGGTAGCCTGTAACCATTTGTTTGACCAGCGACAGCGCGATTACAAGCTAAAGAGTTGCTATCCCGCGAATCTCTTATAACCTCCCCGCCATAGGTGTAAACACATTCAAGAGTACCGTGGCCTAGATAGTTGTAAAACTCGGTTAGCGCGTTACACCAAACTATTGCATCCCGCCAGCTCACATCGGTCACGGGGTGCAAATTATTCTTGATGATGGGGCTAGACTCCACCCTCACACTTCCCAAGCTTCCCTCATTTTGAAAGTAGTAACGCTCTGTGCCTCTTGCCTCGCTTGTCGCCCAATCATAGACCTGCCTCCAAAGCTTGTATGTCACTTCATATTTGGCCATATAAAAGGGGTAGTTGACCTCGGAACTGTAAGAATCATCCTTTGTCCCTATTGGGAATCTATCAGCACCAGGAACTAAGACTTCATCTATTAGGCTGGGAGAATCAAGGGGATACCCATTCTCTTTCACCAAATACACAACAAAATCAAGGTGTTCCTCGGCATAAATTGCAAAGTTCTTAGTGTATGTTTTGTACCCATTTGCTTCGACTCTTAGTTCTTTCCTCCCCGGCGCAAAACCTCGAAGCACGAACTCGGAGTTTGAAAAGATGGTCGATTCGCCATTCAGTGACACGATCACATCCCCCGCGAACAGATGTCCTTCGTCATCATAGACCATACCGCTTATTCTCGGACCTTTTTCATCTACTTCAATGTTGCCCATACAACCAGATAATGCAAGCACTACACACAAGACTATCCAACACCCTCGCCATTTTACTACATTCACTTTTGACCACCCTTTCTGTGTGATTCCAAGAAATCCCATTGCAATAATCGGCGTTCAGGACGCTGAGAAGCTTAGGAGCACCAGTTATGTAAGCCACGTTATCGGGGCGTTTGCGCTGGCAGTTTCCCCACTAATGAGGCCAATTTACTCAGAAGGAAGCTGGACCAGGATGGAATCGCCTTGGCCGACATATAGTGAACTTCCAATGGGGTTTCCGATGCATAGAGGCGACTTTGGTTGAGGATTCAAATGCCTGTAATCCAGCCTCTATTTTTCATAACCCAAACATCCCTCGTATTTCTTTACAAGGCAGAAGCCTATAAGAGCAACCATTGACGCTTAACTAGCAACAGCAGTTGCTTAACATGAACCGCGTCCACTAGCTCTTCTCCTACTCAACCAACTCGTCTATTGAACGGCTAACCATCTCCGCGTGTCGGTCAGCATTATTACCCCGAATTATGCTCCTCCGCTTTCACCCGAGCAAAAACGTCCATGAAGCTGTGAAGCAATTTCTTTATGGACTTTGACAAACGAATCTCTCACCTCCCCACCGAGAGTTCCATCATCTTGTGGATCCAGAGAAAAAACGTTTCCGCTGTTGAAGGGCTTTCAATAAAAATCAGGTTGGACGAAAGGTCAGCCGAAGCCCAGTGCAAGTACAGCAAAGAACAATACGGCGGCCAGCAAAGGTTCCCTCTTCGAAAGACATTCCAATCATAGTTAACCGCATGCATCCGCTCACCATCGCAATAAGGCAGACAAATCGCTGGCCTATTTGCATGAGCAGGATCGATCTCGTCAATATCCATATAAAGGAAGCTCCAGCATCGCTTAAATGCAGAATCTATTGGAAATACGCCCTGGTCCGCACTATTCATCGTTGCCCAGATGTACATATTATCTGGAAGTTTAATTCTCTTAAAGGATTCCAAACCCATTGCCTCAGCGTTAACTCCATTCAGCCTAGAACTAACCTCCTGCAACAAATAGTTTGCGAAAGCATCAGACACCGTAATTTCATACGTACTAACCCCACCATCTCTATCCAAAAGTTGGAAAACATCGCCAAAAACGCTTGCGGCGTTCGCACGGTTCAGCTCATCAATGATCAGTACGTACTTCGTTTCTTCACCGTTTAGTTTTGAAGCCAGTGCCCTGGCAAGCATGGAAACAAATGGACCTGGAACAAACCTATATGTAACACGTGGCAGACTAATCCTGATGGACATAAACGGCGAAAAAGTCATTGCTGAACATCAGCTTAGTTCTGGGAAAGGTGAGCTGATTCAAAACCGAAATCATCTTAGAAACCACGATACCAGTATCGATAAG
>JAAYLQ010000009.1 GCA_012521805.1 Bacillota bacterium | reverse complement strand
CCCCCTGTGTTAGCATAGTTGTCATAGACCTCCGAAGGAAGTATAGTAAATTAACAGTACTCAGAGGAGGAGAACGATGGCAAAGTATAGTGAAGAATTTAAGTATTCGATCATGACGAAGATGATGCCGCCTCAGAACCAGTCCATTAGTGAAATTTCTAGAGAAACAGGATTGTCTGAAGCCACTTTGCATAAATGGAGAAAAGAAGCCAGGGCGAAAGGGATAGCCGTCCCCAGCGGAGAGCTGAAAACCGAACGCTGGAGTACTCAAGATAAGTTTCTCATTGTTATAGAGACAGCTCAACTAAGCGAAGTGGAAATGGCTGAATATTGTCGTCGCAAAGGCCTCTATGTTGAGCAGGTTCAGTCCTGGCGGGACGCTTGTATGCAGGCTAACGGTGGAGTCGCTCAAGAAGCGACACGCCTTCATAAAGATCTGCGGGAGAAGGAGCGTGAAATCAAAAGGTTAGAAGTTGAACTCCGCCGCAAAGAAGCGGCCCTTGCGGAAACGGCGGCCCTGTTAGTTCTTAGAAAAAAAGCAAAGGCGATCTGGGGGGACAGCGAGGACGCTTGATCAGCGCCTCGGATCGCGAAAAAGCCATAACGCTGATTAAAGAAGCAGTACAAGCCGGAGCAAGAGAAGAAGTAGCGTGTAAAGAACTAGGGATTAGTCTACGTACTTTACAGCGTTGGCGTAGTGATGCCACCCCACTCGAGGATCAACGTCCTCTGGCCAAACGGCCTGTTCCTCACAACAAACTAAGTCAGGAAGAAACACAAGAGATCCTCACTGTTGTGAATCAGCCGGAATATCAAAGTCTGCCCCCCAGTCAGATTGTCCCTATGCTTGCAGACAAAGGGATTTATATGGCTTCAGAATCCACATTCTATCGCATCTTAAGAAAATACAACCTCCAGCATCATCGTGGGTTTAGCAAAGCCCCCAAGAGTAAGCCAATTTCAACTCATTGCGCCACTGGACCGAATCAAGTTTGGATGTGGGACATAACCTGGCTTCCCGGGCCAGTCAGGGGCATCTACTTCTATCTCTACCTCATTATCGACCTGTTTAGTCGAAAAGTTGTCGCTTGGGATATTTGGTTAGAAGAATCCGCAGAAAACGCTAGCCAGCTCGTACGACGTGCTATTTTGTCCGAGAAACATTCAGTGTCGCCTAAGCCTTTAGTGCTACACTCTGACAATGGAAGCCCAATGAAAGGTGCGACCTTACTAGAAACCCTGTATCAGCTGGGTATAACCCCTTCTAGGAGCAGACCACGGGTTAGCAACGATAATCCTTATGCGGAATCAATTTTTAGAACCTGTAAGTATCGGCCTAACTACCCAATGGGTGGATTTGCTACCTTGACAGAGGCAAGAACTTGGGTTTTAGCGTTCGTAAAGTGGTACAACTTAGAGCACCGTCACAGCGGATTAAACTTCCTGACACCCCATCAACGGCATAGCGGGATAGACAAGGCCGTTTTAGAAAATCGAAGAAAAATCTATGAACGTGCTAAAGCAGCTCATCCCGAACGCTGGACTAGAGGAGTTAGAAATTGGACTCTGGAAGATGAGGTTTGGCTTAATCCAGAACGAATTACAAGTAATGATAGTGTGAATAAAGAAACCTCTTGATGAACAACCTTATGACTATTTCAACACACCCTCATCCTCGGAACCTGGATCCCATAAAATCCCCCGGGGTTTGGGGCAGAGCCCCAAAATGTTCCTATAGGGCAAAAATAAATTACGGTGGTCAGCGACAACTATGTTGACAAACGCCGGACAGCATCATAGTTTACTCACGGGAAGAAATCGGATTTAAACTTAAATGCGGTTTGACACTAAAAGAGAGGTTGGTCGACTAAATGGCACACATACCGTATGGTTATATAATCGAGAACGGACGTGCTTGCATAGATGAAAAGCTGGCAAATCAGGTGAAAGAACTCTTTCAAGCATATGTATCGGGCTTTTCATTAGTCTACGCAGCAAGGCAAGCAGGAATAGATCGCTGTCCCAAGTCGATTGCAAACATACTGACATGTAGGAGATATCTTGGAGACGGCTTTTATCCACCGATTATTGATGAAAACACCTTCAGACGAGCTGAAGACGAAAGAATGAATAGGGCACAAAAGATTAGACGAAAACGAAATAGGGTAGAGAAGAAAATCTCAGCTATAAAGCATTTCAAGGCTCCCAACCCTGAAAAGCTTTATGATGACCCTTATGCTCAAGCAGAATATGCTTACAGTTTAATAGAAATTCAGGTG
>JAAYLQ010000008.1 GCA_012521805.1 Bacillota bacterium | reverse complement strand
CCACCAAAAACAAGCTTGCCAATAGTAATCGCAAAAACAGAACCAACAATTGGGATCCACCAGGGTACTGTCGGTGGTAAAATCAAACCCACAAGCAATCCTGTAACCAGTGCACTGCCATCAGCAATAATCCCTTTTCCTATCAAAGGATAACGCATAATTAAAGCTTCAACTAAAACTGCTGCGGCAGTGCTCAACAGTACAATCCACAACGCTGGGAGACCGAAGAAAACAACTCCCGCTACCCAACAGGGCAGCAGAGCTGCAGCAACGTCAAGCATAATCCTTTGTGTCGTATCCTGTGTTCGAACTACAGGCGCAGAATAATTTGGTTTAGTCTTCATAGTAGTTCACCTCCATTAAACAGCTGTTTTCTTTGCTCTAACTGCTTTTTTACCATCTTGGATAAACCGCGATAGACCGCGCTGTGCTGGGCACACAAATGAGCACAGTCCGCATTCAATGCAATCCATGATATGGTTCTTTTCTGCCTGTTCGATCATTTCCTTAGTGCTCCATTCCGCCAAGAAATTCGGCTGCAGACCCATAGGGCAGTGATCAATACAGCGGGCACAGCGAATACATGGTTCATTTAATTCTTCACGCACTTCATCTTTTCTCAATAACAGCACGCCAGAGAGATTTTTCACAACCGGTCCATCTAAATTGGTTATAATTCTGCCGGTCATAGGACCACCAGCAACAATAATTTCAGGACTGCTCATACCGCCGCAAAAATCGATTACTTGCCGCAGTGGTGTTCCAACTCGTACCAGCACATTGCGGGGATCATACACTGCTCCTCCGGAAATAGTCACAACCCTTTGATACGAACTAATTCCCGAGATTACTGCTTCCGCAACAGCAATTGCGGTATGAACATTGCTGACAATACAGCCAACTTCGGCAGGCAGACAGCCAGATGGAACTTCCCGGCCCAGTACCGCTTTAATTAGCTGTTTTTCTGCTCCCTGTGGGTATTTTACCTTAAGTCCTACCACACTGATATTGGGCTGTTCAGCAGCAAGCTGCTCCAATTTTTTAACAGCATCCTCTTTGTTAATCTCGACACCAATGATTCCCCGCTCAGCACCTACAGCCTGCATCAGAATTTTAAGGCCATCAATTAATTGATCCGATTCTTCGAGCATCAAGCGGTGGTCACAGGTGAGGTAGGGCTCGCATTCAGCTCCATTAATTATCACAGTATCAATGGGTTTGGCGGGAGAGGCTTTAACATGAGTCGGAAAACCGGCTCCACCCATACCGACAATACCTGCTTCCCTAATAATTTCTACAATCTGCCGCGGAGCAAGCCGCGAATAATTTTGAGCTGAGGCAGTAGCCCCTTGATCAAGTCCATCGTTCTCAATAACGATACATTCAGCTTTGGAGCCATCAAACAGTTCCATTTCTCCAATCTCTACTACTTGGCCTGAAACACTGGCGTGAACAGGTGCTGAGATATACTGCTCCGCCTCACCAATTTTTTGTCCAAGTTTGACTCTATCGCCTACCTTTACAATCGGCTTACACGGCGCGCCAATATGCTGACTGAGGGGTATTATGACCCGCTCAGGAGCCGGCATACGCACGATTGATTTATGTTCAGTTGCCTGTTTACGGTGGGGAATATTACCTCCACCGCGGGGAAAGGTTTTTAACAACAACCTCCTCATCCTTTCATCATAATAATATTTAATTGTACTAAGGAATGCTTTCACAATCTATAACTTACAACATTCGTTATAAGTTTCAACACAAACCATTGTTTTCCTGCATCAAATTCCCCTTATCAATCATCGACAAAATTTTCCGGGATTTCCAGTACAAATATTAATAAAATCTAGATATGCGGGCAATATATAAGCACAAACAATTAAATTCATCAGTATTTAAAAGAGGTGTTAAACGTATGGCACAAGGATCTAGCTCATCAAGGCGCAAACTAGTACCTCAAGCTTACAATGCTTTAAACCAATTTAAATACGAAGTTGCTCAAGAACTAAATATTAATCCAGAGTATAAAACTGGATATTGGGGTAACATCTCTTCTAGGGAATGCGGTGCTGTCGGAGGACATATGGTGAGAAAAATGATTGAATCAGCAGAGCAAGCTTTAGCCAATCAGGCATCTGCTTTGAACAATACTTTCCGCCCATAACAACATATGATCAGGAGACTGAGGAAATCCACAGTCTCCATTTTTTGTTTGGTCCTTTCACCGTCCGATAAGATTATACATATTGTATAGAAAGGCGATCACGGAGGTGATATTTAATTGGTCAATAAACGGATTAATAAACGGTGGGTACAGCAGGCTGCAGCGCAAATGCAGCGGCATATGAGCGGGACCCAACCCTATACACAAAAGGCTCTTTCTCCTATTAATCAACAGCTGTCAATGCACTCCTCTGTCTCCAAAGCAGCTCAATATTTTACAGAAAGCGGTCGGAGAAGACGCGGCTGCTCTGGATGCGGCAGATAAAAAGTTTTCAAAAAAGAGACGCTAGGTTTTCCCTAGCGTCATATTTCTCTTATTTTGGTTTTCTGGCAGCAAACTGCCAGCGTTCCGCATCTCCTTCTGGTTCTTCAAAAGTGAGAAACTGAAAATACCCTTCTAATTTCCATCCCTGAGCACTCAAATAATCGAAAATAACCTGGGGACGCCACAACTTTTCTCTATGGATTTCCCTTACCCTGCGATACAATCCCGAATCATCCTTAATGAAAAAGGTAAGATCCATGGTGCAGATTTCAGTCTGATCATCAAAATAATTGTCCCAAAAATAGCCAAATTCCTCGAACAATTCGGCATAATACTGATTACCATATATCTCCCGCAGTTTTAACTCTGAGTTCAAATCAAATAATAATAAGCCACCTGGTTTTGTGTGCTGATAAGCTGTTTGGATAAATTGGACCAGCTCTTGTTCTGTCGTTAGGTAATTAACGGCATCACAGCAGCAGATAGTGAGATCAAATTCTCGCTCTAAGTCAATGTCCAGCATGGAACCAACTATAAAAGTAACGGCAGTGTTTTCCTTAGCCGCCTTAGCCTCTGCAACTGCGATCATCTCCCGGGAAATATCCACAGCTGTGATCTGGTATCCCATATTAGCTAATGGAAGCGTCAATCCGCCAGTACCGCAGGCCAGCTCCAGAATCTGCTTCGGCTTCACGCTAAAATATTCCCATAACCGACGCAGGTAAACTGCCCACTGATGATAATCTACATCCATCAGCCTGTCATAATACTGGGCTAAGTGCGTATATGCTGAATCCGCCTTATTCATCTGCCTGAAAAGGGATCCTTTCTGCATCTGCCCATAATTTTTCCAGGTTGTAATACTCCCGTTCGGACTCCAGGAATATATGGGCAACTAGGTCGCCGTAATCCAACAGAATCCAGTGATTATCGCTGCGGCCCTCCTGCCTCTTTAGTGGTACATCCAGCTTAGCCATCTGATCCAATACCGATTGGGCTACAGCCTGCATTTGCGGGAATGATGTACAGCTGCAGATTACAAAAAAGTCTGTTTCGATCATTACATCGCTCATCTTCAAGATCTGAACATTATCCGCTTTTTTATCATCCATTGCACGAGCTGCTGCTATCGCCAAATCCTTTCCCGACAATTTGCTCAAGGAATCGCCTCCCACTAATTATTAAAATTTCTACCGACTATAATAGTAACATCCACGTACTGTTCCCGATAAGGATCAATCAGCACTTCAGCTTGAATCAACTCAGCCAAATCCGCTGCTCGCTCAGCAATTTTTTCAGATCCAACAATAATTTCCGACACAGGATAATTAAAGCGCTCTGCGTTGCCGACACGCTTCACATCTGCTAATCGCTGTTCCTGCAAAAAGTCAGCAGCCTTGGCAGCAATCCCCTGAATTCCTGCTCCATTCAAAACTTCTGCAGTTAAAGGCATCGGTTTGCTGTATACAATCCAATCCACCACTTCCTGGGTGCGATCAGGATCAGCTAGCCAGTACCACGCACCGTTGATCCGTTCCGATGTGCCCGGAAGTATGGCGGTTTCAACTTTATCCATTGTAAAACGATTAGCAGCAAAAGCTAGTTTAAGGGCAGTGGTCCACGGTATATTAGTTTCAACCGCATCCCAAACCTGTCCTAATAACCGGGGAAGTTTTAGAAGGGTACTGGGCTGTAGAATCTCATCAATAACCGCCATCAAAAACTTCCGCTGCCTTTCCACTCGACCATCGTAAACTTCATAGTGAGGGTTTACCAGGGCTACATCTCCCAGCCGATCGCGGTAGCGAACGTATTGTAAGGCAGTTTCTCCATCCAATACCTGCCTACCCGCTTTGATATCGATATAGAGATCTTGGGCAGTATCAACATAGAACATATCCGTATCCACATCGATCTCCACGCCTCCAAGGGTGTCGATAATTCGGCTGAATCCGGCAAAATCAGTCTCAATATAATAGTCGATATCTACCCCTAAAAAATTTTCCACTGTTTTAACCGTCAACTGCGGTCCTCCGTAAGCATGAACAGCGTTGATCCGATCCCAACGGTCTCGCTCAGGAATGTAAACGCGCGTATCTCTTGGTATCGACAGAATGCCTGCAGAGCCAGTATTTGGGTCGGCAGCTACCAGGAGTATCGTATCGGTCCTTGAAGCAGAATCTCGCTTATCATCAATGCCAAGAAATAAAATATGAGTGCGACGATATTCCTGGGTGTCCAGGGATACCGCTGTTTGCTGTGGAGGTGCAATCGTACCTCGTCTGCGTTCAAGCCCACGCTGATAGCTGTGGTATGCTGAAAAGAATAAGAGAACCGCTCCTAAAATACATAAAAAGGCAGTTGTGAGCAGCCTTTTCCGCCTTTGACGCTGCTTAAGAGCGCGCTTTTCCGCGATCTCATGCTGCCTTCTGGCTAATTCTTCGGGACTAAGCACCAACTCAACCCTCCCTCGACAGAAAGAGCTAGCGCCGTTTGAGCAGCCGCTAGCACATCGCATCTCAATCGTACGTAAAACTTATTCGCTGGTACAACCTGTACTGTGGGTGTTACGCATCTAGGTATAAACGATTCTTGTGAATATAATGTTCTACAGCTTCCGGTACCAAATAGCGAATCGATTTCCCGGCTTTAACACGATTGCGGATATCGGTTGAAGAAATTGCCATGGCTGGAACCTGCAGGGTATGCAGCTTTTTGCCGTGTTCGGCAAACCACTGTTCTAACCTGGCGTCTAATTGATAGCCGGGACGTGTAGCTGCCACGAATTCTGACAAGCACAGCAGTTCTTCTGCTGATTTCCAGCTCATAATCTCTGCAATCGCGTCTGCCCCAGTTATAAAATACAGTTCAGTATCATCTCCATACTGCTGGCGCAGTGCCCGCAGTGTATCAATGGTGTAACTTTTCCCCTCGCGATCAATATCGACACGGGAGACTTCGAAATACGGATTTGTCAGTGTAGCGAACACTGTCATCAAATAGCGATGCTCCGCATCACTAACTTGCTGTAGTTTCTTATGGGGCGGCCTTCCTGATGGCACAAACAGCACATGATTGATACCAAATTCACCACGTACTGCTTCAGCTGTAACTAAATGACCGTAATGAACAGGATCAAACGTACCGCCCATAACTGCGACTTTTAAAGGTTTGGTTTGTCTGCTCATAGTAACTCCGTTCTAAATAGTCCGGACCCACCAAGCAAATAAAACTTGGTGGGTACCGAAATAATTCGCGAATTCTTTATTGGAATCCTGCTAGATTCAGTTTTAGCCTTGAATCAAATAGCGATTAATGATTGTTTCAAGCACTTCTTGACGTCCAGACTGATTGGTAACTTCTGGCAGTTCCAGAGCATAAGCTTCCAGCTGTTTGAAATCTGCTGTGCCGTCAACAATTTGCTTACCAATACCGGAACGGTAGCTTGCATACCGCTCTTCAATAAATTGTTCTAATTCACCAGACTGCAGCAGTTTGTGTGCAACCTTGAGACCATAAGCAAATGCATCCATTCCAGCAATATGGCCGTAGAACAGGTCATTGAGTTCGAAGGAACCTCTGCGAACTTTAGCATCAAAGTTCAAACCACCTGGAGCTAAACCACCATTCTTGAGAATCTCGTACATGGTCAGCGTAGTTGTGTACAAGTCAGTAGGCATTTGGTCAGTATCCCAGCCTAACAGGGTATCGCCTTGGTTAGCATCGACGCTGCCAAGCAGACCGTTGATGCGAGCATAGTGCAGCTCATGCTGGAATGTATGACCAGCTAAGGTAGCATGGTTAGCCTCAATGTTGAGTTTAAAGTGTTTATCTAAATCATATTTTTGTAAGAACGCATGTACTGAAGCTGCATCAAAATCGTATTGATGTTTTGTTGGCTCCTTCGGTTTTGGTTCAATTAAGAACTGGCCAGTGAAACCAATTTCCTTAGCGTAGTCTACTGCCATATGCAGGAACCGAGCGAAATTATCTAACTCCAGCTTCATATCAGTGTTGAGCAGGGTTTCATAACCTTCCCGGCCGCCCCAGAATACATAGTTCTCGCCGCCAAGCTCTTTAGTAATTTCTAAAGCTTTTTTAACTTGTGCAGCAGCGTAAGCAAATACATCTGCATTGCAGGAGGTGGCAGCACCGTGGACATAGCGGGGATGGGTAAACAGATTTGCAGTACCCCACAATAATTTAATTCCTGTTTCCTTCATCAGCTGTTTAGCTAAGTCAACAATCACGTCGAGATTTTTGTTAGTTTCCCGCAGGTTTGCCCCCTCAGGAGCGATATCTCGATCGTGGAAGCAGAAATATGGGACACCTAGTTTGCTCATGAATTCAAATGCAGCAACCATCCGCTCTTTCGCTGCGCTGAGAGGATCACTGGCTTGATCCCATGGACGATTCATCGTTCCTGCGCCAAATGGGTCTACACCCTGACCGGTGAATGTGTGCCAGTAGGCTACTGAGAAGCGCAGGTGGTCTTCCATAGTTTTATCGCCAACCAGCTCTTCAGGATTATAATGTTTAAATGCTAACGGATTTTTCGACTCAGGACCTTCATACTTTATTCGGCTTACACCTTTAAAGACTTCAGACATGTAAAATCACCTTCCAGTATCTATATATTTATTCACCATCTACTTTTTCTCGATATAAAATGAAATTCCTGCCAATCACCTGAACCACTTCAGAATCTGTGGCAGCACTAATTTTCTCTGCTGCTTCCCGCGGCTCTTCAAGGGAGTTTTTTAAAACCCTCACTTTAATCAGCTCTCTGGCTGTTAAGGCTTGATCTAACTGATTAATAATTTCGTCAGTCACTCCCCCTTTACCGATTTGGAAAATCGGTTCCAGTTCGTTTCCCAACGACCGCAGTCGAGCACGCTCTTTGCTCGTCAGCACCTTCACACCACCTATTCCTGATATTGAAATTCGATATCCTCTACCCGCACTGTAGCTCCATCAGCGATGTTCATTTCCCGCAGCCTGCTGTACAAACCAATTTTATCAAACAGCCGCTGCAGATACTCAATAGTCTCCTGATTATCCAGGTCTAAGCGCTCCATCAGCCGTTTTAAACCGGCTCCTTCCACTATGTAATCTTCATTTTCCCTGCGGATAGTAAAGTCCTCCACCCTACCCCTAGGTTCTGTTTCCGGTCGATAAATTATTACTTCATCTACTGCTTCTGCAGCCGGTTCCTCACTCTTAAGGGTTCGAATAATCTTTGCTGTCTCTACCATCAGTTCATCTGTACCCATTCTTGTCGCAGCAGAGATCGGAAACAGCATCCGTCCGTCGCGCTCAACAACTTTCCGCAGTTCCTTGAGATTATCCTCTGCACCTGGCAGATCCATTTTGTTTGCTGCAACTAACTGCGGTAAGGCAGCCAGCCTCGGATTGTACAGAGCTAACTCCTCATTAATCTTATAATAGTCTTCTACTGGATTGCGTCCTTCAATTCCTGCTGTGTCAATAACATGAATTATTACTCGGGTTCGTTCAATATGACGGAGGAAATCTGTTCCCAAACCAACTCCTTGATGTGCGCCTTCGATTAATCCTGGTATATCTGCCAGCACAAAGGATTCACCCTCACCAACAGACACCACTCCCAGATTGGGTATTAAGGTGGTAAAAGGATAATCAGCAATTTTGGGCTTGGCAGCGGATACAACCGAGATTAAGGTTGATTTTCCTGCGTTAGGATAGCCTACCAATGCAGCATCGGCAATCAGCTTCAGTTCTAGATTGATCCAAAATCCAGCTTTCTTTTCGCCCCGTTCTGCAAAACCCGGAGCCTGTCTGGTAGGGGTTGTAAAGTGGGTATTACCCCGCCCACCGCGACCACCTTCGGCAATAATCACCTTCTGTCCCGGATGAGTAAGATCAGCTATCATCTCTCCGGTTTCACCATGGTAGATCACAGTACCTAACGGTACGCGGATAATCAGATCTTCCCCATCCTTACCATACTGGTTCTTACTCCGCCCGTGTTCGCCATTTTCTGCCTTATAATGTTTTTTATAGCGAAAATCAATTAGGGTTGTCAGATTAGGATCAGCTGCCAGGATCACACTGCCTCCTCGACCGCCATCTCCTCCAGCTGGGCCCCCGGCTGGAATGTATTTTTCCCTGCGAAACGCAACCATACCATCTCCGCCATCACCAGCTTTGACATAGATCCGCGCTTGATCGATAAACACCTTCAACCCCCACTTTCTTTTACCATCATATTTTACCCTGAAAAGCTGAGCACTAGCCACAAAAAAACCCTCTTGCACCTACGTACAAAAGGGCTTAATATTCCAATTAAGCAGTTACCGCTGCTTCCCTTTCACTCAAAACGCTTACTTGCTTGCTGTATTTGCCACAGCGTTGGAAAGCAACATAACCATCAACCTTAGCAAATAAGGTGTCATCCTTACCAACACCAACATTCATACCAGGTTTAATTTTTGTACCCCGTTGGCGCACTAAAATACTGCCAGCAGTAACGAATTGGCCGTCATATCTTTTAACGCCTAACCGTTTAGCAGCTGAATCTCGACCGTTTTTGGTACTGCCCACACCTTTTTTAGATGCAAATAACTGCAGATTCATCCGCATTGTTCCACCTCCTCGATATCCAGGTATTGATCACCATATTCCTGGAGAATGGCTCTTAACCCTGCATACATTACCCTTAAGACAACTTGACCCTGCTGCCAAAACTCGTCCCGAATTGATTCTTGCAGCATACAGGAAAGCAAGCCGTCTTTCATCTGCACCTTAACATCAAGGCCGATTTCCTGCTTAAGTCCAATTACAGCGGTTTGAGTAAGCACTGAAATCGCGGCGCAGACAATGTCTTCACCTCGCTCAGCAAAACCGGTATGACCTTCGGCAGAAAATCCGATAATATCGTCACCGTTGATGAAAATTTGAATCTTTGTCATTAAGCTTCAATCTTTTCAATTACTAATCTTGTAAAAGGCTGACGATGGCCAGTCTTTTTCCGATAGTTTTTCTTCGGCTTGTATTTAAAGACAATTACTTTCTTGCCTTTGCCTTGAGCCTCAACTTTAGCAATCACCTTAGCACCTGCTACAGTTGGGGTTCCAACTTTGACAGCACCGTCACCGCTTACCAGAAGAACTCTATCTAAGACTACCTGTTCTCCAACGGGAACATCTAACTTCTCAACAAAGATAGTGTCACCTTCAGCGACACGATACTGTTTGCCGCCAGTCTCTACTACAGCGTACATTACTACACCTCCCTGCTCAGACTCGCCAGCTACAGGCACACTGCTGTGTTTGTGAAAGCCTGCACTGTGCGGTTTCACAAAAAGAGAAACCTACAGACGTAATTGTATCACCCACAAGGACAATTGTCAACGCTTACAGCTGATTTCCGCATGTTCTAATTCACACTGATCAAAACTGATAATTTCAATCGTTTTGCCGGTTTGGTGGTGCATCAGCTTGAGATTTTCCTTATTTTGTCCAATTAAAACCGCAGCCACTGATGGATGGCACTTCACCTGAATAGATTTTACATCCGGCTCCCGGGCTAGGGAGTAGATTCTTTGAGCAGTGTTGATCGCTATCGCATCCCGCGACCAGACCCTGCCATTTCCACCGCAGTGGGGACAAGGGGTTTCTAAAATCTGACTCAGTCTTGTTTTTGCTTTTTTTCTCGTCATCTCAACTAAGCCAAGCTGGGTAAAGCCCAGCACATGGCTTTTAGTCTTATCTTGCGCCAGTGCTTTGGTCAGTGTTTCCAGCACCTGCTGCCTATCCGCTTCATTTTTCATATCGATAAAATCAATAATAATGATTCCACCAATATTGCGCAGCCGCAGCTGTTTAGCAATTTCTACAGCCGCTTCCTTATTAGTCCGCAGCACAGTTTCAGCTAAGTCCTTACTGCCGGTATATTTACCGGTATTCACATCGATACTGACTAAGGCTTCTGTCTGGTCTATTACCAAGTAACCGCCGCTGTTCAACCATACCCTCTTCTTAGTTGCTTTCTCCAAATCATGAGTTAAACCAAGCTGATCAAATAGTGCAACCTCACCCTGGTAAAGCTCGATTTCTGTTTCTCTGGAGATCTGCAGTTTATCCCGAATAGAAACAATCCGCTCGTAAATCCATGGCTGATCAACAATGATCTGTTCGGTATCCTCTGTTACCACATCCCGCATGATTCTATACACTAAATCATGATCATGGTAAAGCAGGGCCGGCGCAGATTGCTGTCTTCCCTGCTCTAAAATATCATGCCACAGCTGGATCAGCTCGTCGCGATCCCGGGCTAATTCCTCGAAGTTGTGGCCAGCAGCTGCTGTTCTCAGGATTAATCCATAGCCCGGCAGCTTCAATTCAGCTCCAAGTTCCCGGAGGCGGGCCCGTTCGTCTGGATCTGTAATTTGGCGCGATACTCCGAGACTATCCTCATCAGGCATCAGCACCAGGAACCGCCCCGGAAGCGAAATCTGGGTTACCACCCGGGCACCCTTGGTTCCTTCTGGCTCCTTAGCAACTTGGACTATGATTTCCTGTCCCTTTTTGACCAACTCATTAATTGGTCGTTCAATTGTTTCATGTTTCAAATCAGCAACATAGAGAAATCCGTTCCGTTCTAGACCCAGCTCAACAAAGGCAGCTCCCATTCCCGGCAACACGTTTTCAATCCTGCCTTTATAAATATTGCCCACCGTCCGGCTGGTCTCATCTCTTTCTTGAAAGAACTCCGCTAACCTGCCGTTTTCAACAATCCCCACTAAAACGTGATTCAAAAATGACGAGATAACTACCTTTCTCAGCATCTGCCACTTACCCCTTTACCGCTTCGAATGGCGTCAGCAAGGCACCCTCCGCAGTTTTTACCAATAAAGCTGTGCGGTGGATGAGCACATCACCTATAGACAAGCCTAGAAAAGGCAGAAGATCCATTGGACGCAGATTCTGCTTCAAACCACAGGCACACTGCAGAAATATTGAATTTGCTGCATCGTCGTAAGTTAGTCTGTCAATCAGCTCTCTAATATTCTTTTCCCTTGTTTTGTTTTTTCTTTTTACCAAAATGGAAATCTCCTTTTGATCCAGTATCTCGGTAATTCTGGTCTCAAGGCCGGGAACAGCTTGTAAAAGTTTGATTTGGTATTGAGCAGTGGTAATTATTGACATTAAAGCTTCAGAGCGTTCTGGTAAATTCACTGCCTCAAGAATCTGAAATCCCTGAGGCAGCACTGAATTCAATGCAGCTGTAGCTTCCCCAGATTCAACCGCAGTTTTCATTTTTAAATCCACATACTCTGCTTCGCTGGTGATCCCAACTGGCAGTGCAGAAGCGAAAGCCATCTTTGGAATCGGGTTGAAGCCCTCAGAATACTCAATCGGCAATCCCGCCCGCCTTACTGATCGCTCCACCATTCTCAGTACGTCAAGGTGGGAAATAAATCTTCCCGGTTCGCCAACGCAAAACCGCATCCGAATGCTATCTGCCACTGCTCTCACCACCCTGCAGCCGATTTTCAACACCAAGTTCCTGACAAACTCTGCAGCCTGTACAACTAGTAAAGCGGCAGTCATCAGTTGTCAGACCCTGGTATGCTTTCTGCCGCTCATACCATAAAAAGCGACGGCTGACACCACTGTCTAAATGCTCCCACGGGAAGACTTCTTCTGCTTTGCGCTCGCGGTAAGCATAAAATTCACTATCAATACCTAGTTCTGCAAACGCCTGCATCCAGGCATCATATTTAAAGTGTTCTGTCCAGCCATCAAATTGACAGCCTAAATCCACAGCTTTCGCTAAAACCTGACCTAACCGACGATCACCACGGGAAAAGACCGCTTCTAAATAACTAGTCTGCACATCATGAGCTTGAAACTTTAGGCCAGGATGGCGCAGATGCTTTCGTAAATAAGCTTGTTTCTCCAAAAGCACTTCTTGACGGTTAAAAGCCTCCCACTGAAACGGGGTACAGGTTTTTGGGACAAATGATGACACACTCACTGTCACTGTGGGTTTTTTCCCATCCTTCGGCAGGATTTCTCGACCAATATTCAATACGTTTTTAGCTAAGGTAACGATCCCATCTAAATCTGCCTCGGTCTCAGTCGGCAGTCCAATCATGAAATACAGCTTAATCTGGAACCAACCAGCTGAAAACGCACCCCGGACCGCTTCATACAAGTCATTTTCCTGCACATTTTTGTTGATCACGTCCCGCAATCTTTGGGTACCCGCTTCCGGCGCGAAGGTTAATCCTGTCTTTTTAAACTTTTGAATTTCCTCTGCTAGCTTTACAGAGAAAGAATCAACCCGCAGTGAAGGCAGAGCGACAGAAACCCCCCGTGCACTACATTCCTGAACCATATCTGTTACCAACTGCTGAACACAGCTGTAATCACCAGTGGACAGCGACGTTAACGATACTTCTTCGTAACCGGTGCTGTCAAGCAGTTCTCTTGCCTGACGCTTTAAAGTCTCCACGCTGCGTTCCCTAACAGGTCTGTAAACCATACCTGCCTGACAAAATCTGCAGCCTCGTGTACAGCCCCGCATAACTTCAACCATCACCCGGTCATGCACAGTTTGGAGAAACGGCACTACCATTTGATCCGGATACGGCGCTTGATCCAGATCTGCTACAACTCTTTTTTGAATTTTATCAGGTATCTGGTCGTGCAGCTTATGAACCGCTTTTACTTCTCCAGACGGATAGTACTCGACTTGATAGAAACTTGGTACATAAACGCCTGGCACTTGAGCTAGTCTCAATAAGGTTTCCTGGCGTGTCAGTTTTTGTGCCTTACAGTCTTTAATTATATCCAACAATTCACCAATTACTTCTTCGCCGTCACCCAGCACCACGCAATCAAGGAAATCTGCTAGTGGTTCAGGATTATACGCGCAGGGACCACCTGCAATAACTATTGGATCAGCTTCCTCCCGGTCCTGCGCCCAACGGGGAATTCCCGCTAAATCCAGCATCTTAATGATATTCGAATAACTTAGCTCATATTGGAGCGTAAAACCGACAATATCAAACTTTTTCAGCGGCTGACCTGATTCAAGCGCAGTTAAAGGCAGAGCTTCTTCAAGCATCCACTGCTGAAAATCCACCCAAGGCATAAAGACCCTTTCTGCTAGAGCATCATCCCGCTGATTGATAATGTGGTAAAGGATCTTAAATCCAAGATTCCCCATTCCTATTTCGTAAACATCCGGAAATGCCAATGCCATTTTAACAGCCACCGAATCCCAATCTTTATGGCAGGTATTTAATTCTCCATTAGTATATCGAGCCGGCTTGGTTACTTCCGGCAGTATTCGCTGCAGTTTTTGTTTCACAAATTCCACCCTTTCGAAGTTCGAACTCTTTGGCTCGTTTTAGACCCTATGTTTAACCAATTTACTAAGTTTACCATGAATTCCTTCTTCCAGCAAGCTGTTAATCAATTCAGATCGTGTCGCAGAAATGCAACTCTAAATGAAACGGATTTTCGCTCGTCTTCTCTCTGACTCAACGAAGGGTTTCTGTTCCTCGCTCGGCTTGGTTTATCCTGCTCGTGCCAGACTTTCCACCGCTTCCCATG
>JAAYLQ010000067.1 GCA_012521805.1 Bacillota bacterium | reverse complement strand
GAGCATGTTTGTGCTTTTGTACGGCATTTCAAATGTAGACAGGGGAAAATTTGAAGGGTTGATGTCCTCGATTCGTGGCGGTTTCGGAATATTAGATGGAGGCCCGGTTATAAGTGAAGACCCCGGTATTTTTTCTACTGCTTCTGAACTAGCTCTGGAACAACTGCAGGGGATTGAAAGACAGCTGAGCGAGTTTATCACGCTGCAGGGT
Organism: Bacillota bacterium; assembly: GCA_012521805.1. Taxonomy (GTDB): domain Bacteria; phylum Bacillota; class Limnochordia; order Darwinibacteriales; family DTU012; genus DTU012. The sequence goes on along the minus strand of JAAYLQ010000067.1, from coordinate 4,179 downwards.
TTGACAGGGACAGTTCAGGTTGAGCGTGAAGAGAGGGGATTAGTGGTTCGTTTTGCTGATCAGGTATTTTTTGATTTGGGTAAAGCTGACTTGAAACCAGAAGCGGTTGAAATTTTAAATCGTCTAGGTCCGATACTAAAGGGAATTCCCAATCCAATTCGGATCGAAGGTCATACCGATAATCTCCCGATTAATACAGCACAATTTCCTTCTAATTGGGAGTTGTCGACTTATCGCGCTACTCGTGTAATTAGATATTTCATTGAAGAATTAGGTTTCAGTCCAGACAAGCTGTCTGCTGCTGGCTATGGGGAATATCGACCAATCGCGGATAATGATACTCCCGAGGGCAGATCCTTAAATCGCCGCGTTGATATTGTTATTATCAGCATGGACCACTGGGCCGATGAACCAAAATCAGAGATGGAGTGATAGCTGGTGGGTAAAAAAGTTGAAGTAGATCTAAAGTTTGTTGTTATAGCGCTGGCTTTTATGATTATTGCTTCGGTAGGCAGTGCTTTTACCGCCTATTTGATGCTCTCCCTTAATCAACAAGCAGTTGATGCTGCGAAAACCGAGCTAAGTGCGAAAGATATTGGTCCTACCTTTGAAGTTGGCGAATTTACCGTGAACTTAGCTGAACCCTCATCGATTAGATTTATTCGTACTGGCTTAGTACTGGAGTTTGAGAAAGCAAGTGATCTTAAAGAGGCTGAAAAGCGCGAACCACAGATTCGCGACCGGATTATTTCAGTCCTGCGCACCTGCACTTTGGCGAGTTTGAACGCCCCAGATGGTTTGGAAAAACTGAGAACAGCTCTGATTGACTCCATCAATGAATTGTTTGTATCCAATAGTGTTACAAACATCTTCTTTGTCGATTTGGTTTTCCAATAAGGGGAGATTTTAATGACTGAATTTTTCCTAACACAAGCGGAAATGGATGCACTACTTGAACAGAACCGTCGTTTGGATTCCCTTTTTGACCAAGAGCTTACTCAACTTCTCCAAGGTGCAAACTATCTCTTGGAGAGACATTTTAGCTTATTGTTAGGAGCTTCCGTTTTAATTGACGGGTTTTATGTGGAACGTACAACCGCCAAAATGACGAGCACATTCATTAAATCCAGCGGTGTTTGTCTATTTCCAGTTGAGTTTCCTCTAGGTAGTACATACCTAATGTTCCAGAAGGAAGATGCAAAAAACTTGGCTGAGTTTCTCAATATTTCACTCAGCCGTGCTACCAACCTTTTTGTTGAAGAGTTTATTAATGTTTTATCTGATTTCCTCACCGAGCAAACTGGGTATTGGCAGCAGGGAACAGTGACCGATGCGACAGCAGCCCGTGATTCTCAGATCAAAACCCTTACTAATAGCCAAAGCCATATAGCCCGCTACAATATTTGTTTTAACTCATCAAGTATCGAGGTGTTTTGGCTGATACCTGGTGAACTGATTCGGGAGAAGATTAGTCTGCAGAGTGGAAGATTAGGTGTTAAAAGGAGAGAAAAGGATCATAAAACTATGAATGCGCAGAGACCGAAAGCTGTAAGAGTAGAACCCTACGAATTTTGTCCATTGAAAGTTGATGAGTCGGAGTCATCAGCAAATTCTCTGGATATTGTCGGCGATGTGATGATCAAAATCACTGCTGAATTAGGCAGTACTGAAATGCGGCTTGAAGAGATTATGAAGCTTAAGATTGGGGATGTGATTACCCTTGAAAAAGCCGCCGGTGATCCAGCAGATGTTTATGTTAGCGATCAAAATATCGCTAGGGCTGAGATTACCGTTGTCGATGGTCATCTTGGTCTGAGAATCCTAGCAATGGATAACCTCAAAGATCAAATAAAATATTAGAATATGCAGGAAAAAACTAGACTAAAATCGAAAAAGTCTCAAGATACATGAGGGGTGGCATCGGGTGAATTTGATTGACGGGGAAATGCTGTTGGGATTTATTAAAGTCGTTATAGTGCTGGCATGCCTGACACCTTTAATTTATTTGATAACCCGATGGTACGGCAAATTTCACAGTATTAATCGCAGTGTAACTGTAAGGGAAAAAACTTCCTTAGGTGCGAACAAAGCTTTATTGGTTGTTGAGTGGGAAGGCAATAGGTATCTGCTTGCAGTTACTAACCAGCAAGTTTCAGTTATTGATAAAAAGGCAGTATCAGGTGATGCACCGCCTGTTCCAGCTGCAGAGAAAGGTGGGGAGCCGCCATTTCCATAACAGAGTTTGGTTTGAGCATCATAGAGAATCCGGGGGATTTGTCCACAGCTTTGCAGATATTAATTTTGCTGACTGTTTTAACTCTAGCCCCAGCGATTCTTATTTTAATGACATCCTTTACTCGGATTGTGGTTTCACTATCTTTTATCCGCAATGCTATCGCTACAAATCAAATGCCTCCAAATCAAGTTTTAATTGGATTAGCTCTTTTCTTAACTTTTTTTATTATGGCACCGGTGTTTATGGAGGCCTATACAGAGGGAATCTCACCCTACTTATCCGGAGAAATTGACTTGGATACTGCTTTAACTTCTACCATGGAACCGATTCGAGAATTTATGTTTACTCATACCAGGGAAAAGGATTTAGCAATTTTTTTAGAAATTCGTGGAGAACCAATGCCTGAAACAAAGGCAGATGTTAGTACTCTTACTTTAATTCCCGCTTTTGTTATTTCAGAATTAAAAACAGCTTTTCAAATCGGCTTTATGATTTTTATTCCCTTTTTAGTAATCGATATGATTGTAGCTAGTATTCTTATGGCAATGGGAATGATGATGCTGCCGCCTGTCATGATTTCGCTTCCATTTAAGATCCTCCTCTTTGTGCTGGTGGATGGTTGGAATTTAGTAGTGCGGTCACTCCTGGCCAGTTTCTTTTAGGAGATGAATTAGATGAGTGAAGTAGAAATAATTGCTTTGGGTAAGGAAGCTGTAAAGACAGTGCTGTTAGTATGCGCTCCAGCTTTGGGACTCGGTTTGTTAGTTGGTCTGTTAGTCAGCATCTTTCAAGCTACAACTCAAATCCAAGAGCAGACCCTGACCTTTATTCCTAAAATCGTGGCGGTATTAGTGTCGATTGTACTGTTTGGACCGTGGATGTTGAAAGTGCTGATCAATTTCAGCAGACAGATTCTAGAAAATCTGCACGCATTTATAGCATAAACGGGGTTGAGTCATGCTTGGTTTAGAAGGATATATCTTAGCCTTAATCCGTTTTTCCACATTTATAATTGCAGCCCCAATCTTTAGTCAAAGGGGAATACCACCCCAGATTAAAATTGGTTTTGCAGCACTGTTAGCAATCCTAACCGCTCCACAAGTTCCCGCTGCCATTCCCTTCGACCATCAATGGGTTCCTTTAATCATTCAAGAAATTGGGGTAGGCTTGATTTTGGCTTTTGCGGTGCTCTTAATCTTTGCCATCATATACTTTGCGGGGCAGCTAATTGATGTACCGATGGGGTTTGGAATGGCCACGATTTTTGATCCGCAAACAGGTATTCAAATGCCGATATTCTCTCAGTTTTATCATCTGTTAGCTGTGGCTGTGTTCTTAGCAGTTGATGGTCATTTATGGATCATTAAGGCTTTAGCAAAGAGCTATGAGCTGATTCCTATAAACTCGTTTTTTCAAATCGATTTCACCCTTGAAGTATTAATGAAGCTTGGTAAAAGTATTTTTGCCATTGGACTTCAGATTGCAGCCCCAATTATGGGAACCATGCTGTTGATTGATGTTGCGCTGGGCGTAATCACCAGGGTTGTTCCTCAGTTAAACGTTTTTGTATTGGGGTTTCCCATTAAGATTCTGGTGGGAATGCTGATTATATTTCTAGCAGTTCCTGTCTTTATTACACTAGCTGCCAAACTCTTTGGATACGATGGAATGTTGATGGAAGTGATAGCTGGATTAATTGCTTCCGGCAGTTAGGAGATGACAATGGATAAGGATTATGTTCTTAAGCTTAACCTGCAGCTGTTTGCGGAAGAAAAAACAGAGGCCGCTACTCCCCATAAAAGGGAGGAAGTGCGGAAAAAGGGTCAAGTTGCAAAAAGCGGAGAGATTGGGACAACTTTAATCATTTTATCGGGTTTTTGGGTAATTAAAACTGTAATGAACTTCTCATTAGAAAGGCTCCACGGTCTTGTCAGTTATGTGCT
>JAAYLQ010000066.1 GCA_012521805.1 Bacillota bacterium | reverse complement strand
GCGATTAAGTCCTATGGTCTAAACCAAAGTTTCTGTCATCTCCACTTAATTCGAGGTCCCTTGGTTTAACTCTAATCTATTCGGTCCCTTTTGTCTGGTTATTTAATTACTACTTCTTATTTCTACATCTCCTGCAGTATCCAAAAATCCGCAGACTGTGATCAACTATTTCAAAATCCCGTTCTTTAGCAATTTTTGCCTCGAGTTTCTCCAGCAGGTCATCGTTGAACTCACTGATTTCTCCACATTCAAGGCAGATTAGATGATGATGATAATGCTCTTCCGACCTGCGCCCCAGCTCATACCGGCTCTGCCCATCCCCATAATCAAAACGGTAGATAATATTTAACTTCTCCAGCAGCTCTAAAGTTCGGTAGACAGTAGCCAATCCAATTTCCGGGGCTAATTTTTTTGTCATTAAAAAGATATCCTCAGCACGCAGATGAGCATCAGTATTGTCCAGCAACACCTGCACCACTGCCTCTCTCTGGGGAGTTAAGCGCAGGTCATTCGCCTCCAACTGCTCTTGAATCTCAGATAAACTTAGATACCTATCCATGATCCACTCCTTTATTGAAACCGGGAGTAATAGTAGAAACAAATTGCCACTACCACAATAACCAACAGCACTAACTGCACAGCCCAGTAACCTAAGCTCCGCTTCGGCTTGCGTATCTGGGGTGAATTAGCATGCCCAAAACTCCAGAGCGCAGCTAATAAAATACCCAGCAGGGGATAGAGCCAAAAGGCAGCTCGGCTGCTCTCTTCAGCCGCGAACAGCAGCAGCCAATGGAGCCAAACCACAAGCGTCAGCGCTGAAATAAAAATCTGTCCGTCAAAGCGCTGTGCCTGGCGCACCTGTAAAACGATAAACCGAATTACATAGTAACCTAACGCAGTGTACAGGGACAAGGGATGGAGCTTAAATTCTCCCAATTGCACCGCCCACGGGACTGCAGTTGTTCTGCCTAACACATTTGAGCCTAAGGCAGAGAACAGCTTGATCCAAATAAGACCAGGTGTTATCGCATCAAGAAAATGAAGACCAAAAATCCCTTTGTAGAAAGTAGATATCAGACCATAAATCACCGCAAAAATCAATCCTACCCTAAGATCAACACCAGCAGACAGCTCCGTCAAAATTTTCCATGGTGTTAACAGAGCTCCCGCCCCATACTGCCCAATCAAAACCGCTAACCGGCCGGCAACAAAAAATGCAAAAGCAGTCCCAAGAATAAAGTCAAACATATTGGACCAGCTGATTCCTCTGCGCCGGCCTGCTTTTAGAGCTGATGCAGCGCCAAACAATAATCCCAAACCAGTAAAAAAACCATAAACATATACGGGCATACCAGCAAAGTAGAACAGGACATTATCCAAAATAATCACCTATCCTTCTGACTATCTAGTTCCCTGAATCGCCCGTTAGTTCCTCCCTGTCTGCTGGACTAAATCTAAAAACTGCTGTTCATTTAAGACAGTAATTCCCAACTCCTGAGCTTTAGTCAATTTCGAGCCAGCCTTTTCGCCAGCGATCAGATACGTGGTATTTCTGCTGACGCTGCTCGTTACGTTAGCACCTAGGCTGCGGAGCAAGTCTTCCGCTTCCCTGCGGCTGAAACGCTCTAATTTGCCGGTTACTACAAAAGTGTGACCTGCTAGAAACTGCGAACCGGATGCCTTACTCTGGACCATATTAACACCTGCTGCCTGGAGGCGATCAATTAGGTCATTATTTTCTGGGCGGCTGAAATAATCAACTACACTGGTTGCGATTTTCTCTCCTACAGCATCAATGGTAATCAGTTCTGCATATTCCGCCTGCCTGAGCCGTTCCATACTGCCAAAATGAAGTGCTAATTCTCGAGCTACTTCACTACCTACAAATCTAATACCTAAAGCAAACACAAGGTTTGCCAGTGGTCGAGTCTTGCTTGCTTCTATTGCCGCCAGTAAATTCTCGGCTGATTTATGTCCAAAACGCTCTAGCTCAATCAGCTGTTCATAGCGGAGCTGATATAAATCTGCGGGATCCTCAACCAAGCCTGCATCGATCAGCTGCTGAATCACAGCTGGTCCCAAGCCCTCGATATTCATCGCATTCCGGGAAGCGTAGTGGATCAGCCGTTCATATGATTGTGCCGGACACTCGAAATTCACACAGCGAACTGCCGCTTCTCCAGCCTGTCTCTGCAGCTGCTCACCGCAGGCAGGACACACTTGCGGCATCATAAAAATCTTTTCCTGACCTGTTCGCCGCTCTGGAAGTGACCTGACTATCTCAGGGATAACATCGCCTGCTTTTTGAATTACCACATAGTCTCCAATTCGAATATCTTTATTCTTCACATAGTCTTCGTTATGCAGTGCCGCCCGGCTCACAGTCGAACCGGCAACCAGTGTTGGTGTCAGGATGGCGAGCGGTGTCACAGCTCCAGTGCGTCCCACATTAACCTCAATGTCCAAAACTTGGGCTACCGCCTGTTCAGCCGGGAATTTATAGGCTACTGCCCACCTGGGGCTTTTAGCAGTTGCTCCCAGCTTCTCCTGCACTGCCAAACTGTTGACCTTGACAACAATCCCATCAATATCGAAAGGCAGACTGCCGCGTTTTTCTGTCCAAGTCTCAATAAACGTCCAGACTTGATCAATATTTTCACAGTGCTGGATATAGGGACTAACTTTAAAGCCTAACTCTTTTAACCATTTTATGCTGTCAATATGGGTTGTGAGCAGTTCATGATCTACTGTTCCAATGCTGTACACATAAATGTCCAGCTTGCGGCTGGCAGTAACTTTTGGATCCAGCTGACGCACAGATCCAGCAGCCGCATTCCGAGGATTAGCAAATAACGCCTCACCTTTTTCAGCTCGTTCTTTATTTAGAAGCTCATAGGCTTCTTTGGGCATATACACCTCCCCGCGAACTTCCAAGCTCACAGGTTCCCGCAGCCTCAGGGGAATCGAGCGAATGGTGCGCAAGTTCTGCGTGATATCCTCACCCACCTGCCCATCACCGCGGGTTGCCCCGCGGACGAAGATACCATTTTCGTAAGTTAAGGAAACTGCTAAACCGTCAAATTTAAGCTCACACACATAATCCACCGGTGCTCCAGCCCAGCGTTCCACCCTCTTGGCGAAATCTTCCAGCTCCTTTTGATTAAAGGCATTGCTTAAACTCAACAGCGGAGTTCGGTGTTCAACCTGAGCAAATCCCCCAACAACAGCATGACCTACCCTTTGGGTGGGAGAATCTGGTGTAACCGTTTCAGGATATCTGGCTTCAAGCTCGATCAATTCTCGCATCAGCTGATCATACTCGTGGTCTGAAATCACTGGATCGTCAAGTACATAATAGCGGTAATTATGATAATTCAGCTGCTCGCGCAGTTCAGCAATTCTTTTTAGATCAGCATTCTTTCCCATACATTGACCTCCTCCAGAACTAAATCTTGGTAATTGGAGCAATGCTGGCTGCAAACTGCTTGATCACATTATCAGCAAAAACAATCTTAATTATATCACCGGATACAGCCACAACCTGTCCCTCACCAAAATGTTCATGGTGAACCCGGTCACCCACCTCATAAGTATCGGCTGCTGACTGGGCTCCCGTGCCCACTGCCACAGCACGACGGCGGTGATGGACTTCTCCTCTATCATCGACCTGCTCCAAAAGTGTTTCTGGAATTTCTTTTACAAACATTGAAATTGGATTGGTGCTGACACTGCCGAATAAAGTGCGGTATTCAGCACAAGTTAGATAAATTTCTTCTTTAGCCCTAGTTAAGCCGACGTAGGCCAGCCGCCGCTCTTCCTCAATCTGACCAGGTTCCCAAATTGAACGGGCACTGGGAAACACTCCGTCCTCCATTCCCACCAGGAAAACCACAGGAAATTCTAAACCCTTAGCTGCATGCAGCGTCATTAAACTCACTGCATCTGCCTCCTGATCATAGTTGTCGACATCGGACATTAAGGCGAGCTGTTCTAGGAATAGATCCAAACCCTGATTTTCTTCCCCTTGATCAAACTGTTTGGTAACAGTTAAAAACTCATTTAAGTTTTCGAGACGTGTTTCAGCCTCGACTGTCTGCTCTGCATTTAACATCTGTTTATAGCCTGTGTCGTGCAGAATCATTTCAACAATGTCGGTCACTGACTTCTGCGCCAGCTCATGCTTCCACTTAACATACAGATCGCGAAATTCACTTAAGATCTGCTTGAATCTTCCGGTTAAATTGGGCACTGAATCAAGCTGCTCTAAGGTCTCAAATAAACTCAAACCATGGGTTTGAGCGTAATCCTCCAGTCTGGCTACTGTGGTCGGACCAATACCCCGCTTGGGAACATTGATAATCCGCTTAAAACTGAAATTATCCAGCGGATTAGCCAGCAGGCGCAGATAAGCCATCAGATCTTTAATCTCTTTGCGGTCATAAAACCGCAGTCCTGCTACGATACGATAGGGCAGACCGCGGCGTACAAATTCCTCTTCAATAATCCGAGATTGAGCATGGGTGCGGTACAGAATTGTAAAGTCTTGATACTGCCGTTTATTAGTCTGCACTTGGCTTGCAATCACATTTGCGACAAACGCTGCTTCCTGCCGCTCATCCGATGCCTGGTAAAATTTTAGCTTTTCGCCATCACCATTGCTAGTAAAGAGATTCTTGCCCTTGCGCTCAACATTGTGGGCAATTAACTGGTTAGCAGCAGTGAGGATGTTCTGGGTCGATCGGTAATTCTGCTCTAAGCGAATTACTTTGGCATTAGGAAAATCCCGCTCAAAATCTAAAATATTGCGGATATCTGCGCCTCTAAAGGCATAGATCGACTGATCATCGTCACCCACAACACAAAGATTCTGATACTTAGCAGCCAATAAATTTACAAGCTGGTACTGGGCATGATTAGTATCTTGATACTCATCAACTAGAATATAGCGGAACCGATCTTGATAGGAAGCGCAGACATGCGGATTAGTCCGGAATAGTTCCACAGTTTTCATAATCAAATCATCAAAATCAAAGGCATTATTTTCCTCAAGTTTCTGCTGGTAGCTCTGGTAAACCCTACTTACCTGCCGTTCCCAAAAATCTGCTACTTTCCCATCATATTCTTGAGGTCCGAGAAGCTCATTTTTAGCACTGCTGATCGCCGAAAGCAGTGCGCGGGGATCAAACCGCTTTGGATCGAGATTTAATTCTTTCAAGACCTCCCGAATCACCACTAACTGATCGGAGGTGTCAAAAATCTGAAAGTTTGCTTGGTAGCCAAGCTTAGCAGCATGAGCTCTCAGAATCCGCACGCAGGTGGAGTGGAATGTGCTAACCCAAATGCCTTGAGCAATTCCTCCAACTAACTGACTGACCCGCTCCTTCATTTCTTGGGCTGCTTTATTTGTAAAAGTTACAGCTAAAATTTGATCTGGCCTTACACTGCCGTGCTTAATCAAATAAGCAATGCGATAAGTTAAAACCCTGGTTTTTCCGCTGCCAGCACCGGCAATAACCAATAACGGCCCGCTTCCGTGAGTTACGGCCTCTTTCTGGCGCGGATTCAGGGTGTCTAGTAAATCCATCATATTCCCCTTTCTGTTTCCCAACTAGTTTCTAAACCTTCAAAGCATTTACCAGCAATCCCCTAAAGGTTTTAGCTGGGCATATACGAAATTAAGATCATGTCATAAAATTTTACAGCTTTGGAAGGAAGTGAGCTTGTTGGGAAAGAAGCACTTATTATTCCTAATACTGATCAGTGTTGTTTTTTTAACCGGCTGTACGCTTTTTGGCGTGCCCAGCATTACTCCACCCCATAATGGTGGTGATGATGACGGCACCAGCGTAGATCCTAGTCCCGGATACGGCAGTTTGGTCGGAACAGTATATCATGCAGGTTCTAGCGAAGCAAAGCTCCAGTCGGGTCAAGTAGAAATTGACGGCAGAACTGTTCCAATTAAAAACGGTACCTATGAAATTCACAATCTGCCGAACGGAACATACACCATGCGGGTTACCAAACAATGGTACAAGCCTGCTGAAATCCAGGTTGTTGTACAGGGGTCAACTATTCAAGATGTAGAAATGATTCCGGATCTAACTTTTAATGAATTAGATCTTTTTGCTCGGCTCGTGCATGCGGAATCCCAAGGAGAAATCGAAATCGGTCAAATAGCTGTGGCTGCCACAGTTCTCAATCGAGTACTGCATCCTGACTACCCAAACAGCATTACTGGAGTAATCTATGAAGTAACAGTTGTTAACGGTATCAAGTACTATCAATATGAGCCAGTCTTAAATGGTCGAATCAATTTACCGGCTGGACAGGTAGCAAAAGACGCTGTAAAATACGCCTTGGCTGGGACTGATCCAACCTATGGTGCTACAGGCTTCTTCGCACACCGTTTAGTGCCTCAGTACAACAGCAGCGGCAAAAGGGCCTGGGTGTGGGAGCAGTGGGATAAAGACCCCTATAAAATTAGAATTGGCAATCACAGCTTCTTTAGATAAGTGCCAAACCTGAAGGCTGTCCTCGCGGACAGCCTATTTTCTTCGAGATGCTAATTCTTGCCAAATCTGATCTAAAGCGACATTCTTCTCAACCAGCAGCACCAAGAGATGGTACAGTAAGTCGCTCACCTCGTAAATCAGCTCCTCAGGCTCAGCATTCTTTGCGCCAATAATTACTTCTGCTGTTTCTTCTCCCACTTTTTTCAGGATTTTATCGATACCCTGCTCAAACAGGTAGTTTGTATAGGAACCGGACTTGGGATTCTGCTTGCGCTCGACAATCAAATCATAGAGCTGATGCAGAATCTGGGAGTGGTATACAGCAGCTGGATCAAAACACTGTTCAGGCCTTGCAGAGTTTTCCTCTGCTGCTACCGGATAATGAAAGCAGGATTGATAGCCTTCGTGGCAGGCTCCAGGACCAGCTTGATCAACAGTGATCAGCAAGCTGTCATAATCGCAGTCCGCGGTAATCTCAACAACACGCTGTACATGGCCGGATGTTTCGCCCTTCTGCCACAATCTCTGACGGCTGCGGCTGTAAAACCAGGTAAAGCCTGTTTCCAGAGTTTTGTCCAGGGCTTCCTGATTCATATAGGCAAGCATTAAAACCTGACCACTGCGGTTCTGAACTATAGCTGGTATCAGTCCGTTTTGATCAAACTTTAACTTTCGCTTCATTCATCTCACCCCTACTCTGGCAGCCGCGATAGCTTCAGCCAAATCAATTTGATTGGTATACAGCGCCTTGCCGATAATCACTGCATAAACACCAACAGAGGTTAACTCCTGCAGATTGCGGATATCATCCAGTGATGATACGCCCCCTGATGCAACGATTTTAACTCCGGCTTTGGCGATTTCTTTTAACGCTGTTAGGTTCGGTCCACTGAGCATGCCATCCCGCGCAATATCTGTATAAATAATCTCCTTGATTCCATGTTTTTTCATTCGTTCAACCAATTCTAATGCGGAAACTGTGGTGGTTTCCAACCAGCCTTTGACTGCTACCATGCCGTCTCTAGCATCAATCCCAACAACAATTCGCTCTCCATACTTAGCAACCGCCTCTGTAAACCACTGGGGCTCATCCAGCACGGCGGTACCTAAGATCACCCGAGCTGCACCAGCCGCAAAAGCAGCCTCTACTGCTGCCAGATCCCGCAGTCCCCCGCCTAGTTCAATGGGGATTGGTACAGCTTGGGAAATTTTTTGAACTACATCCAGATTTTGTGGATATCCTACCCGCGCACCGTCAAGATCCACAATATGCAGCATCTCTGCACCAGCTTGGGCAAAGGCCTGAGCAGTCTGAACCGGATCTGAACTGTACACGGTTTTTTTCTGATAATCGCCCTGCTCTAAGCGAACGCATTCACCATTAATTAGATCAATTGCAGGAATAATGATCATCTCTATTTCGCTCCCTAATCTCTATAGATCTAATTTACCTTTAGTAGACAGCACTGTTTCATCATCAGTCAGTTTAACCGCTTGGCGGAGTGCATGAGCCAGGGCCTTAAACAGTGCCTCAATAATATGATGGCTGTTATGTCCAGCAAGCTGCCGCACATGCAGAGTCAAACCAGCATTAACAGCAAATGCGCGTAAAAACTCCTCTACCAAACAGGTTTCAAATTGACCAACGCTGGCCTGCGGCAGCTTTAAATCTTGAGCTAAAAATCCCCGCCCGCAGATATCTAATACCACCTGAACCAAAGCTTCATCCATCGGGATGCAGGCATTTCCATAGCGAGCAATACCAGAGCCATCAGCAATGCACTTCCTAAAGGCGCTGCCTAAACAGATGCCAACATCCTCAACTGTATGATGACCATCAACTTCCAGATCACCTCTGCAGTCCACCGCTAAATCGAAGCCACCATGGCGGGCAAAGGCAGTCAGCATATGATCAAAAAATCCGATCCCAGTTTTGACCTCAGCAGTGCCTGTGCCATCCAAATTTAGCTCAATCCTGATATCTGTTTCTTTGGTTGTGCGGGCCAGCTTAGTGCTCCGTCCACGTTCAGCCATCACTGTCACCTGCTTCCAGATCCCTGAGGCGGATGCGAATCGCATTTCCGTGAGCGGTTAATCCTTCCCGATCCGCAATTTCAACCGCCTGCGGGCCAAATTTTTTCAGCCCTGCTTCCGAATAGTAAATAATACTGGATTTTTTCACAAAATCGTTGGTTGTCAGTGGTGAGGCAAAACGGGCTGTACCGTTCGTAGGCAGAATATGGTTTGGACCTGCTATGTAGTCGCCGATTGGTTCAGCAGCATATCTGCCTAAGAAAATTGCCCCTGCATGCTTGATTTTTCCCACTAATTCCCAAGGATTTTCCACCAGCAGTTCTAGATGCTCAGGAGCAAATATATTAGCCAATTCAACCGCTTGATCCAGATCTTCAGCGATCACGATTATTCCCCAGCGCTCCAGAGCTGCTGCCGCTATTTCAGCGGTATCAAGAGTGCTTAACTGCTTCTGCAGTTCCGATTGAACAGCTGCCGCCAGCTTTTCGCTGGTGGTGATCAAAGCCGCAGAAGCTTCCCAATCATGCTCAGCTTGGGATAATAAATCGGCAGCTACATAGGAAGCAGGCGCAGTATCGTCGGCGATAATTAGAATCTCACTGGGTCCAGCGATTGATTCAATCCCTACGCGGCCGAACACCATTTTCTTAGCCAAGGTTACAAACAAATTACCTGGCCCCACGATTTTGTCTACCCGTGGAACAGTTTCTGTACCGTACGCCAAAGCTGCGATTGCCTGAGCGCCGCCAGCCTTTAGAACCCGCGTAACTCCACAGCGCTTAGCTGCTACCAGCAGATGAGGATCTACCACTCCATCCCGCAGCGGCGTCGCCATAATAATCTCTTCAACCCCAGCAACCTGAGCTGGAACAGCACTCATCACTACTGAAGAGATCAAAGGCGCATTGCCGCCAGGCACATAAATACCAACCCGCTCTAAGGGGGTAACTTTCTGGCCTAGAATAATGCCATCAGCTTCTGGGGAAAACCAGCTGTTTTCTAACTGTTTCTGATGATAATTCCTGATATTAGTTATTGCAGTATCTAACGCTTCCAGAAACTGGGGACTCACCAAAGCTTCTGCCTGCTCAAATTCGGCTTCTTTGACAAAAAGCTCCTCTGGGGTTAATTTCTGACCGTCTATCTTTTCTATGTACCGCAGAAGCCCGACATCACCTTCCTGTTTGATATCCCCCAATATTACCGCTACTGATTCCTGGGGGGACAGGGCTTTTCCAAAAATCTGCTTAGTTCGCTCCATTCCAGCTGGACTTACCTGAACTTCATCCAGATCAGGTCTAGTCACTAATTCCCTAACTGCTTCCAAGGAATTATAATCTTTAACATTGACAATCCGCACTTAAATCACCCCTTCAAGAGCATTTACCAGTTCAGCAATTTCTTCCCTTTTAGTTTTTAAACTGACTCTGTTGGCAATCAGCCGCGCTGTACTCTCCATAATTGTATCCAGCACCACCAAGCCATTTTCAACAAGAGTGCGGCCAGTTTCAGTAATATCTACGATCGCTTCGCTTAAGCCAACTATTGGTCCCAGTTCGATCGAGCCGTGGAGAGGGATAATTTCTACCTGAATGCCGTGACTGTTAAAAAACTGCTCAGCAGTGTGGGGATATTTACTGGCTACGCGGCTGTTGAAATCCAGTTCCTGGACACTGCTTATATTCAGCTCACTAGGTACTGCTACAACCAATTTACAATACCCGTAGTTTAAGTCCAGTAATTCCGCCACTTCTTTATCGCTTTCAACCAAAGTATCCTTTCCCACCACTCCTAAATCTGCTGCACCATATTCTACATAAGTAGGAACATCTGCAGGTTTGGCAAGAATAAACTGCAAATTCGCTTGCGGGACATCAATCACCAGCTTACGCGTTTCTCGAGCCAGTTCCTCACAATTATAATTTGCTTGACTAAGTAGTTCAAGGAATGAATCTAATAACCTGCCTTTAGCAACAGCTATGCTTAACATCACACCGCCCCCTCATTGGTACTCATTGGAATTGAGCGGACCCCATCAGCGCCAACAATTACTACGCGACTGAATCCTTTTTGGCGCGCATAGTTTACAGCTTCACTCTCCGAAAAACCTTGAATATCTACCTCAACCCGGGTTCCTTTCTTCCGCTCAGCAGCAGCATAATTGACAGCATGGCGCCAAGAAAGGGGCAGTACAAAAATGCCATTATTCTGTTCCGGCGGGCGCTGACCTTGATTCTCTAAAACCAGCATCAAACGCTCCAAACCAAAAGCAAAACCAACAGCTGGCAGATCTGTACCAAATCGTTCACTAAGATGGTCATAGCGTCCACCACTGCAGATCGTAAAACCAAGATTGGGCACATATCCTTCTACAACCATTCCGGTGTAATATCCAAGTGATTTTACAATACTGAGATCAATATAGACCTGATCCTCAAGACCATAGGCTTTGAGATATGAGTAGATCTGTTTCAAATTAGCAACCGCACTGCGAGCTCGAGGATTTTCTGTACTGTGATATGCCTGGTCTAGAAGTGACTCGCGGCCGCGAAAATGGGGCAGTTTTAACAGTAACTGCTTAGCCTGTTCCGACAAGTCGCTTTCTGCCACCAATGCCTTCAGCCCAACCAAATCCTTTGTCAGCAGCAGCTGCCAAAACTGCCGCTTCTGCGTCTCAGACTCACATTCTTCGAGAATACCATGAATATAACCGGTGTGCCCTAAATCTAAATGAAAATCCTTCACGCCCAGCTCGTTGAAAACCGTGACTGCTAAGGCGGCAGCTTCCGCATCCGCAGCAGCCGCACTGCTTCCAATCAATTCAACTCCCGCCTGATAAAATTCCCGCTGAAATCCCACTTGGACGTCATCATAGCGAAAAACATTTGCCAGATAACTGAGGCGAAGCGGTTTAGGCTCATCTTTAAGTCTTGTCGCTACCATGCGGGCAATCGGTGTAGTTAGGTCCGGTCTCAGCACCAGCAGCTTTCCATTATGATCAAAAAAGCGATAAGTCTGCTGGTTTACAGCCCCACCCTGCGCCAAAACATCGTAGAATTCAAAAGTAGGGGAAATCACTTCTTGATATCCCCAACTAGTAAACACATCCCGAATTTTTTGTTCCAATTCTAGCTTCCATTTAGCATCTGAGGGTAAAAAATCTTTAACCCCCCGAGGTGTACGCAAATCCATCATCAACGCCTCCTCATTCCCATTCAATGGTTGCCGGGGGCTTGCTGCTGATATCATAAACCACGCGGTTTACCCCCTTAACCTCATGCAGGATCCGAGTGCTCACCCGCTCGAGCAGATCATACGGGAGGCGAATCCAGTCTGCAGTCATGCCATCCTCACTGTTAACCGCTCTGAGGGCAACTACATGGTCATAGGTACGGTCTTCTTCCAGCATTCCTACAGTTCTGGTATCAGTCAAAACTGCCAATGCCTGCCATACCTTGCGGTACCATCCAGATCGCCGCAGCTCTTCAATGAAAATAGCATCTGCTTCCCGTAAGATCTCTAATTTAGCTTTAGTGATTTCACCAATCACCCGCACTCCTAGGCCTGGACCAGGGAATGGATGGCGGAACACTATTGATTCAGGTAGACCCAGCTGCTGGGCAACCATTCTCACTTCATCTTTAAATAACTGGCGCAGCGGTTCAATCAATTCGAACTGGAGATCATCCGGCAGACCGCCAACGTTGTGGTGGGACTTGATCACAGCTGCTTGTCCTACCCCACTCTCAATTACATCGGGGTATAATGTCCCCTGCACCAAAAAGTCAACATCGCCAAGCTTTTTGGCTTCTGCTTCAAACACACGGATAAACTCGGTACCGATGATCTTCCGTTTTTGTTCAGGATCAGTTACACCTGCTAGCTTAGATAAAAACCCCTCACTAGCATCAACAGCAACCAAATTCAAATCAAAATCTTCGCTGAAGATTTTGCTTACTTCTTGCGCTTCATTTTTGCGCATCAATCCATTGTCCACAAAAATGCAGGTCAGCTGTGGACCTACAGCTTTATGTACCAATACTGCTGCTACCGAAGAGTCGATGCCCCCACTGAGGCCACAGACAACCTTTTTATCACCAACCTGTCGGCGGATTGCTTCTACCGTTGCAGCAATAAAACGATCCATTGTCCAGCTCTGACTGCAGCCGCAAATTCTTAAGACAAAGTTTTCAATAATTTTAGCATCAGGATCAAACCAAACACCATACAGCCTGCGGCTGCGATCTGCTGCCGCAGCAGCTTGACCCGCACCGCTGGCCAGCTCCTTAAACCCCGGCGGCAGCTTTTGCACCTGGATCCCACCAGATACTGTCAAGTCCTCAGCCGCCAATTCGGCACAATCCCAGAACAAATCTTGAAAATCGCTGATTTGAACTAATTCCGCTTCCGAATTTGGTCCAGTTTCAACCCTTCCCCCAAGCTGCTCCAACATTACCGCCATACCAGATCCTATACCTAGAATTGGAATGCCTAGGTTATAAATCTCAGAATCCAGCAGTATTTTCTGAGCTGCATCTAAGTTTGCTGCACCAGAAAGGATTATTCCTGCTGGGTTTTTGGCTGTAATCTCGCCAATGGCAGCATTCCAGGGCATTATTTCACTATACACCTGACAATCACGAATATTTCTAGCAATCGACTGACTGTGGTGTGTTCCAAAGTCTAGAACGACAATCATTTCCACCGCTATCACCATCCTGTGTTAACTACCTAAATAAGCCGAAGGGGATAAAATCGCCACATACGGCAGCGAACGATACTGCTCAGCATAATCAATACCGTATCCCACCACAAACTCATCGGGAATTGTGAAACCTAAGTAATCGGCGTGCTCATCAACCTGCCGCCGCTCTGGTTTATCCAATAAAGCTGCTACCTTCAAACTTGCTGGGTTGCGTGACAGCAAATTTTTCTTTAGGTAGCTCAGCGTTAAACCAGTGTCCACAATATCTTCTACAATCAAAACATGGCGTCCCTCAATTGGCAGATCAAGATCTTTGAGAATTCTCACAGCGCCAGAAGTCTGATAAGAACTTCCATAGCTGGAAACTGCCATGAAATCAACATTAACCGGAATTGATACCTTCCGAATCAAATCTGAAAAAAAGCAGATCGCTCCTTTTAAAATGCCAACCAGCACTAAATCTTTACCTTGATAATCGGCAGATATCTGTGCCCCGAGTTCCTGCACACGAGTGCTGATTTGTTCTTCGGTTAGTAAAATCTCCTGGATCGTATTCATCTGCACACGCTCCTCGCCAAATCATCTTATAACTAACTATTGTTCGCTAACAAGATAGGCATTTCCTTTCACACAAGTGTTAACATAACGCAAAAAGGGAATCCTGCACATTAACAGGATTCCCTTTTATCCTCAGCAATACTTTATTGATCTATTACATCATGCCTGGACCCATTCCTGCACCTTCAGGCATTGCCGGAGCTGGTTCAGGTTTGTCAGCAATTAAGGTCTCAGTGGTCAGCAGCATAGCTGCGATCGAAGCAGCGTTCTGCAGTGCACTGCGGGCTACCTTAGCTGGGTCAATAATACCTTTTTCAACCATGTTGACAAACTCCATGCTGACTGCGTCAAAACCGATTCCTTCTTCAGCTTCCTTAACCTTTTCAACGATGATGGCACCTTCAACACCAGCATTGTTAGCAATCTGCTTGAGAGGAGCTTCTAACGCCTTGCGGACAATCTGGATACCAGTCATGACGTCGCCTTCAGCGTCTACATTGTCTAGAGCTTTAATGCAGTCGATCAGCATTGTTCCGCCGCCGGCTACAATTCCTTCTTCTACAGCAGCTCTTGTTGCAGACAGGGCATCTTCAATGCGGTGTTTCTTTTCTTTCAATTCAGTTTCGGTAGCAGCACCAACTTGAATTACAGCTACACCGCCAGCCAGCTTAGCTAAGCGCTCCTGCAGTTTTTCACGATCATAATCGGAAGTGGTTTCTTCGATTTCGTTGCGGATTTGATTGATTCTAGCTTGGATAGCTTCAGATGAGCCTTTACCGTCAACAATGGTTGTATCTTCCTTGGTAATTCTGACCTGGCGAGCAGAACCAAGCATATCCATAGTTGTATTTTCAAGTTTGAGTCCTAAGTCTTCAGAGATAACTTGTCCGCCAGTTACTGTAGCAATATCACTGAGCATAGCTTTACGGCGATCACCAAAGCCTGGAGCTTTCACAGCAGCTACTTGCAGAGTGCCGCGCAGCTTGTTAACAATCAAAGTAGCTAAGGCTTCGCCTTCAACGTCCTCAGCAATGATCAGCAGCGGCTTGTTAACCTGGATAGTTTTCTCTAAAATTGGAAGAATATCAGCAACAGCACTGATCTTTCTGTCTGTAATTAAAATATTTGGTTCATCTAAAACAGCTTCCATTTTATCGTTATCAGTTACCATGTAAGGAGATACGTAACCGCGATCAAACTGCATACCTTCTACAACTTCTAAAGTTGTACCGATTGAGTTGGATTCTTCAACAGTAATTACGCCATCTTTACCAACTTTTTCCATTGCATCAGCGATCAGATCGCCAATTTCTTTATCATCAGCAGAAATAGAAGCAACTTGGGCAATAGCCTCTTTAGTTTCTACTGGTTTAGCTACTTTTCCAATTTTTTCTACCGCAAGTGCAACTGCTTTTTCAATACCCCGCTTGAGGAACATTGGGTTCGCACCAGCAGCAACGTTTTTCAATCCTTCGCGGATCATTGCTTGAGCCAGTATTGTAGCTGTAGTAGTTCCGTCACCGGCTACATCATTGGTTTTAGTAGCTACTTCTTTAACCAGTTGAGCACCCATGTTCTCGAATGGATCTTCCAATTCGATCTCCCGGGCAATTGTCACACCATCATTAGTAATGGTTGGTGAACCGTACTTTTTCTCTAGAACAACATTTCTGCCTTTTGGGCCTATTGTAACTTTAACAGCATCAGCTAAAGTGTTAACACCCTGCTCAAGCTTCTTTCTACCTTCTTCGCTAAACAGTAATTCTTTTGCCATTCTCCGTCACCTTCCTTTACTTAATTATCCTACTACTGCTAACAGGTCTGATTCTTTTACAATTAGGTATTCTTCTCCTTGGTACTTTACTTCTGTACCAGCATATTTTGCAAAAATAACTGTATCGCCAACTTTGACATTAACAGGAATCAATTCACCTTTGTCATTATGTTTACCAGGACCAACTGCCAGAACTTTACCCTGTTGAGGCTTTTCTTTTGCATTATCTGGCAAGAAAATACCGCTTTGAGTTTTTTCTTCAGCCTCTAATACTTTAAGTATTACTCGGTCACCTAATGGTTTGAGATTCATTTGTAGTACCTCCTTTTTAGTGTCGTAGTTCTCTACGGCTTATTAGCACTCGTTAACGGTGAGTGCTAACCATCTCCTATGATATATAACCGACTTTCTAAATGCAAATATGATCTTTCCGTATAAACCTCGGTTTTCGTCATAAATTGCCATCCTTGTCAATTTATCTTTTATTTGCTCGGCTTTATTTCCTTTTCCTATTATCTGCAAAACTGGATAAAATATGCAGTAATTATTCTAACCTCAAATTAGGAACAGCATTCAAGTCCCATCCATGGGAATAACCAGCTAAATGCTTAAAATGACCTGCACTGGCAATCATTGCTGCGTTGTCAGTACACAGAACAGGAGGTGGAAATAAAACCTTGATTCCCAAAGGTTCTGCCAGCGCTTGGACCTGCGCTCTTAGGCTGCTGTTCGCCGCAACGCCCCCAGACAGAATAATCTGCTTGACATCTTTTTCCCTAGCCGCTCTGATCACTTTACTGGCCAGTACATCAACGATAGCCCATTGAAAACTGGCAGCAAAATCAGGAATATGAATTTCTGCGCCCATTTGTTTAGCGCGGTTTAGATAATTGAGGGCAGCTGTCTTTAAGCCGCTGAAACTAAAGTCAAAGGTGTCGTCTCCTGCTAACCCCCGGGGAAATTCGATCGCATTGCGATTACCCTGCTTAGCGAGGCGATCAATCTGAGGTCCTCCGGGATAAGGTAAACCCAGAACCCTGGCGATCTTGTCAAAAGCTTCCCCGGCTGCATCATCCCGAGTTCTTCCCATAATATCATAATAACCAAATTCAGATATATACAGCAGATCAGTATGACCGCCGGAGGCAGTTAAGCAGACAAAAGGCGGCTCCAGCTCGGGGTTAGCCAGAATATTGGCATAAATATGACCCTCAATATGGTTCACACCTATCAGAGGTTTGTTGAGGGCAAATGCCAGTGATTTTGCAGCCTGCAGACCGACCAGCAGGCCGCCGACCAGTCCTGGCCCGTAAGTAACCGCGATCAGATCAATTTCAGTTAAAGCCACATCGGCATCCATTAAAGCTTGATCGATAACCGGAAAAATTGTTTCGATATGCTTGCGAGCTGCAATTTCCGGAACCACTCCGCCAAAACGCTGGTGCAGATCGACCTGCGAGGCTATTACATTAGACAAGATTTGTTTGCCATCAGCAATGACCGCAGCTGCAGTTTCATCACAACTCGTCTCAATTCCCAGTGTCAGTATTGTTTTCAAACTCATCAGGCTTCAATTCCTTCCACATAATCAATGCATCTTCACCATTATCCAAGTAATATTTAGGGCGAATGCCAGCATCCCGGTAGCCCAGTTTGCGGTATAAAGCCTGGGCTTTGTGGTTCGATACCCGCACTTCCAAAGTCATTTTTCGCACTCCAAGTTCGTATGCTAAGCGGTCCATCGCTTTCAGCAGTTTGGTTCCGATACCTTGGCGCCGCCATACTGGATGCACTGCTACATTTGTAATGTGACCTTCGTCCACTATCACCCACATTCCTATATAACCAACCACCTGCTCAACACGGCGCATCACTAGATAATGGGCACAGTCATTCTCAGTGATTTCGGTAATAAAAGCCTGCATTGACCAGGGGGTAGTAAACGAATGGCGCTCGATCACTTGGACTCCCGGTATGTCGCTGACATTCATTTTATCAATCCACAGTTGATCAGTATCTTCTAATTTCATGTCATTTCTCCGTAGGATTGAATTGATACTCCGCGCTGCTTTTGCGCATGTAATACGGCAGCACTTCGTACCATGATTGCGTTTTTCCCTGTTTAAAACGTTCTAATCCCAAAGCTGCAGCACTGCTCGGACGCAGCTGTAAATCTTGATCCGGCGCAAAAATTGCATGCTTAACCTCCGACAGCTGCTGACGATGAGCTGTAACACCAGGACCAGTAAACAAAACAGGTTCTGACAGCGAATTCAGCATTTCAACCAGATCACTAACTTTACAGTTAACAGCTTCAGCAACCGACTCACCGCTGCGAAATGCCTGGGTAAACACTTCTTGGCGGCGGGCATCAATTATTGGATAAACCAACTGAGGATAGGTGCGGTGCTGCCAAGCAAGAGCCTCCATCGCCGTCACCGGAATAATTGGTTTGTTTAAAGCATAAGCAAACCCCTTAACAGTTGCCAGACCAATCCGCAGCCCGGTAAAGGATCCAGGACCGGTAACTACCGCAAAGGCTGTAAGATCTTCCAATGCAATGCCGGAATCGCTCAATACTCGTTCAATCGTAGGAACAATCAGCTCTGAATGTCCCCGATGGATCTGCAGCAGATATTCTGCCACTAACCCCTGCTCGCTCACTAGAGCTGCTCCGCCAAAACTGCCGGAGGTATCGATCCCCATAATAATCATGCTCGTACCACCACTTTTAATTCGGATATCAGCCGCTGGTACCGCTCTCCAAAAGCTGTGAAGGTAAACTCACGCTGGTCATCGGCTGTTTTGTTGATCATTATCTGCAGATACTCCTCTGGCAGATAATCCCTTACAATATTACCCCATTCAACTAAACAAATTCCACTACCATAAAAGTACTCTTCATAGCCCAAATCCTCCAACTCCTGAGGTTCAATCCGGTATACATCAAAATGGTAAATAGGAAATTTGCCTTCATACTGATTGATTAAAGTGAAGGTAGGGCTGGTAATTTGGTCTGGATCAATACCGAACCCGATACCGATCCCCTTGACAAACTGAGTTTTACCTGCGCCTAAATCACCTTCTAAACTGATTACATCTCCCGGCTCTAAAACTTGGGCTAAAGCTGTCCCCAATGCTGTGGTAGCTTGAGGAGATTTTGCAGTATACTTCACTGATTAACTACCCTCTCAAATTTAGCTTCAGACAAATCTGCTGTAATCTCGCCAATCACCCGCTCTCGATGATTGCGGATCAACAGCGGACGATACCGTTCTAATATAGTGCTGTCACCAATATAGCCCAGTTTATCTAAAATGGCAAGTACAACCGGAGCAACTGCTCGACTGCTGCCATCCTCGATCTTTAAAGCTAGCCCCCAACCGCGATCCGGAAGGGCTAAACAATAAACTGCTTCTGCGCCAGATTTTGCAGCAATTTCATGTTTCCAATAAGCCTGCATAAGATCTGTGGTAAATTGAAGTGAACCTGCAACTAAATGGGGATGGCTGCGCATAGCCTGGGTAATTCTTCTTACTGCTTTTGCCCGCTGCAAACCCAGCTTGCTGGGATCTGCCAGGCGTGCCCACGCCAGAGCCATATTATAGATTGGCATACCGTATACAGGCACGCCGCAGCCATCAATACCTAAGGATATCTGGTCCTGAGGAATGCTGCAGAACTCGCTGATATAAGTCAACAGCATCTGCTGCAGGGGATGATCCAGCTCAGTATAGCGGTCCAAATCCCAGTTATGGAATAGCGATAAAGCCAGCATACCTGCATGTTTACCAGAGCAGTTATTGTGGAGCTGATTTGGTGCTTTTCCTGACTGAATTAGGGTTTCCAGAGAGCGCTGATTCCTTGGAGGATGAACTCCACACCGCAGCGCCTGATAGTCCAAACCAAGTTTATTTAAAATCGCAATCACTGTACTGATATGCTCTGGTTCCCCGCTGTGGGAAGCGCACATGACCGCCAGTTCTGCATCAGTAAAACCAAAATGTTCTGCTGCTGTGGTTTCTATAACCGGTACTGCTTGAATCGGCTTCGCTGCAGACCGAAAATAAGTCCTCAGATACGGATCCCCTTGACTGGCAGCGATCTTTCCCTCTGCATCTACAATTACCCAAGCCCCTCGATGAATACTTTCCTCCATTTGACTGCGATATACTTTTGCAACTACACTTGCCATCATTTTCCACCTTTCCCGTATCAACCAGCCTGATTAGTTTCTGCAGCAGCTGCTGTAAAGCGGGCAAATAATGTTTGCACTGCCGGATCATGACTGACCATCAGTTCCGGATGCCATTGAACTCCCACAACAAATCTGTGTTTTATGCTTTCAATCCCTTCGATTACTCCATCACTAGCCACAGCAGTTACCCGAAAACCCGGTGCAACTTGATCAACTGCTTGATGATGAAAAGAGTTTACCCGCAGAATAGTGGTACCATAAATCTCTGCTAAATGACTATCACTGACCAGGGTTACTCCATGAGTCGGGTACCACTTTGGCGCCTGCTGCTGATGCTTAATTGGCTGCGGTATAAAACTTTCAATATCTTGGATTAAACTGCCGCCACAAGCAACATTGAGAATTTGGCAGCCGCGGCAAATTGCCAAAAGCGGAAGGTTTCTAGCCAATGCACCGCGAATCATAAAAATATCTAGCTCATCCCACCAAGGATTAATTATACCACTTTTTGGGTGCAGTTCTTGGTTAAAATACTTGGCATCGATATCAATTCCGCCGGGGATCAACAAACCGTCAATGAGTTCTAAAATCTGCTCTAATTTCCCTGCATCCATGTAGGGGATCAAGAGTGGAGTGCCCCCTGCGGCGGTAATGCTGTGGACATAAGGTCCATTTACATAAAACCGTTCTGGATCATGCCATTGATGCCCACAGGTAATACCAATCAATGGATTCATTCTATGTTCCTCCAAATAAAAAACACTCAACTTTGCAGTGAGTGCTTTTATAGATCGACCAAGCCGAGACTGATCATAATAGCTTGGTCAATTTCGCTCATGATTTCATCATCTAAATGCGCAATTTTTTCCTTGAGACGGCGCTTATCGATTGTGCGAACTTGTTCCAGCAGGATAACCGAGTCCTTCTCGAGATTGAACTCAGCTGCTGACAGTTCAACATGGGTTGGCAGTTTCGCCTTTTTAATTTTTGAAGTAATGGCTGCTATAATGGTAGTCGGACTGTATTTATTACCAATATTATTCTGGAGAATTAGTACAGGCCGAACGCCGCCTTGTTCTGAGCCGATTACTGGATTTAGATTAGCATAAAAAATATCTCCGCGCATTATCGTTTGATGCACACTATTCAGCCTCCGCCAACTGACGTTCATATTGATCAAGCATTAGCTCATCGGATCCTTCTTCGGCTAAGAGCAGGTTTATGGCTGCCATGTTCTGATATCCATTTTTCAGTTGTTCGCGCAGGACGGCTCGCTTTTTGTGCAGAATATACCAATGCACTGCTTCGCGAATAAATTGACTGCGGTTGCCGTTGCTTTCCTGCACGACTTGATCTACTTCTTCTAATAATTTATTCGGTACAGATATCATTATTCGTTTAGTTTGAGCCAAAACAGTTCACCTCTTAATTGAATTGTAATCCGAATGGCCTGGACCAATAGAACCATTCCCATTATAACCTGGCAGAAAATAAGTTGTCAATCTAAGGAAAATTTGCTCTTGTCCATAAAATATGGTAATCTAAAGATAGAACATTGGTTTGTTTCCATAAGTTGTCGGACCATCAATTTTAAAAGAGAAGGTGTTGCGTTATGATTGGCACTAATATCAGATTGCGGCGAAAAAAGCTGAAACTCAGTCAGGAGCAGTTAGCTCAAGGAGATTGGACCCGCAGTTACGTCAGTCAAATTGAACGGGGGCGCATCCAACCCTCCATTGAAACACTAAACAAAATCGCTAACAAACTAGATACTACTGTTGCCGATTTAATCGGAGATCAGAACTTACTAAACAAGGCAAAAGCCACTGTGCTGTATCCTGAGATATGCAGACAGTATCTAGCATTACTGCCAAAAACACCTACTACAATAGTTCTCGATCAGTTAACAAATTCCCTGCTGACTAATAGCAACCTGGATATCCAATTACCACCAAATCCAGAACTCTATCATCTAACAGCTAGGGTACTCATTTCTCAGAAAAAATATCCATCGGCAGCCGAGTTACTGCAGAAGGCGCTCAAACTGTTCGATATCCACTGGCGGGTCCTGTTCATGGTCAAACTGTACTTTGTATATGAGCAGTTAGGTGATGTTGAACAGCAGAAAACTATTAAAGAGGAATTGACTCGGATTTTAGACCCATCTAATAGTATGCAGGAATTTAAAGCTAAATTAGTTACCGAACTGAAATACGAAACAGACCCTGGACGCAGCACATATCTAGTTACTTTTCTACAGGCAATCGATTACGGTCTAGAGTTCGCGCAAGCTATCGAACTGATTAACTCCTAAACTTAATACAAAAACTAAAAGAGGGACGAACTGCTCGTCCCTCTGATTATTTTCAGATTTAAATTGTAACAGTTATTATCTTAAGCGTACATTCTCTTTACGCAGAGTCTTTTCAGTATCTTTGTCAAATAGTTGACATTTGCTCATATCAATTGCAACTTTATGCTGCTCTCCGCTGACTGCATCTGTTTGCGCATCAACACGAGCAATAATCTGCGGAATTTCTTCATCTAATGACAGGTAGAGATATGTTTCAGCACCCATCGGCTCAATTACATCAACATTAGCAGTAAAGCTGTTCTTAGCTGCTTCCTCACCTAAAGTCTGTTTTACTACGTTGAAGTCCTCAATGTCTTCAGGACGAATACCGAAAATAACTTCTTTCTCAACGTACGCATCCAAGTTATCAAAGTATTCAACACGCTCTGGTGGAATTTCCAGTTTAACACGGCCTTCAATAGTTTCCACATAGTAACGACCATCTTCGCGTGTTAAAATCATATTCATAAAGTTCATGGGTGGGCTGCCGATAAAGCCGCCGACAAACACGTTACTAGGATGATTATAAATAACCAGCGGACTAGCAACTTGTTGGATGAAACCATCCCGCATAACTACAATACGATCACCCATGGTCATCGCTTCAATTTGGTCGTGAGTTACATAGATAATCGTTGCCTGCAGACTTTGATGCAGTTTGCTCAGTTCGGCTCTCATCTGTACCCGAAGCTTGGCGTCTAAGTTGGACAGCGGTTCGTCCATCAAGAATACTTTGGGTTCCCTTACAATCGCTCTACCTACAGCTACACGCTGACGCTGACCACCAGACAGCTGCTTCGGTTTACGATCAAGTAAGTTCTCAATACCTAACATCCGTGCTGCTTCCTTTACCCTGCGATCAATTTCGCTTTTGGGGAATTTGCGCAGCTTTAAACCAAACGCCATATTGTTGTAAACATCCATGTGAGGATACAAAGCATAGTTTTGGAATACCATTGCAATGTCTCTATCCTTCGGAGGAATATCGTTTACAACTGTATCTCCAATACTGATTGTGCCTTTAGTGATTTCTTCTAAACCTGCAATCATCCGTAGTGTTGTAGTTTTTCCACAGCCGGATGGACCTACTAAAACTACAAATTCTCTATCTTTAACTTCCAAATCAATGTCATTTACTGCTATTACGTTACCAAAACGCTTGGTAACACCATCCAGTAATACTCTGGCCATTAATTGCCCTCCTCTATATCAAAATTTAGCACTTGGCTTGTTAGATATAATAAAAAGAAATTTGAAGACCTGAAAGCCACCTCCTAGAACCATAACATCATATTTTCACTTTGCATTGTCAGAGAGAGATTACACAGATTGGCACAAGCCAACAAAAATCCCGCTTATTTCCGGTAAAAGCCGACAATATATGCTGAAACATAAGACAAACTACATCTACTAAAATATCTCTCTTACTTTGACTATTCCACAACCGCAATAAATATCCTTCTTTTAATTAATATATTTTTAAAACTTTTTTAAAGCCCCGTGCTAGCAATAGGCAGACCTGCTTTTAATATTCACCAAAACCATCCTATATTCCTGCCTAAATCAGCACAAGATTATTTATATATTTAAGTTATAAAGCGGCCTGTCCTTAGACAGGCCGCTTCATCACAGATACCTAAACTAATCACTAGAATTGAACAGCAATACCTGCTTTAGCAGTAGTACCTGTTTTGACAGATTCATCAGCATATTTACCGCCGACGTGTTTGATGCTTAATCCAATACCGTTAGGTGCATCATATTCAGCGCCAACTTCATACCCGATTGTATCAAGGTCAGAAATTGTAACTTTACTGTTCAGTTCAAGACCGTTAACTGCAGGAATTAAACCTAATTTAGTGTCAGCACCGATAGTGTGAACCAATCCGTTACCAGGTGTCCATTCGCCGTTGTATTTAGCGTTAAGATCTAAGCCATTCATTACTGCGAATGCCTTATCAATTGCTAGATTTGTTTTTTCAGTTTTGATTCCTTCTGCAACAGCTAACACAGTTTCAACGTTAACATTGAATCCTTCTACGTTTGTTGCTGCCGATAATACTGCTTCATCAAACATTTGATCATAGTCAGCTGCTAGCTGAATACCAGCTTGTTCAGTTTCGATACCAGCGTAGAAACCACTGTTTCTGCGGTTGCCTTCGTGTACCCAGTTTTGACCGCGATCGTTATCTGATTTGTCAGCGATATATCCAGGTTTCCATGCTTCAGTAATTGCCTTATATCCACCGCGAACGCTTACGTTATCCATAACTTGATACTGTGCACCAACTGCTAGTAAATGCTGCAGAGCTTTATCTGCTTCCTCTTCACCTTCAGTTTGACCTAAATCAACTTGAGTTGCAACAGAACCGCCAACTACCAGTTCATCCATTGGACGAATTGCGCCATCAACAGTAATGTGCAGTGCATCCCAGTCATAGATAACTGCTGCGCCAGCAGCTAATTTGTCCATCATCATATCAGCGCGCATACCTTGAATTGATTTGTGCTCTTCAGTAGGAATGCCGTAGAAACCATTGATTGCAACTGGACCAACGTTCATTTTGCTAACGCTGATACCATATTGGTCTTTAACTGTGCTGAATGGACCATAGTCAATGTCCAGGCTGCCGAAGCGAGTAGTTGCTTCAGGGCCGCCATGCCAGAAAGAACCATCAGTTTCGATATAAGCTTTTTTCAGAATCAGTTTGTTTGGATCTAATTCTAAATCCAAACCTTGAGTATTTTTATCTTCGATACCAAATTCTACAACTGCTCTTGTTTTGTCATCTGCTGTATCTAAACCAAAGTTTAAGTTCAGTTCTGAAGATGGTTTTGTTTCGATATTACCTTTTAAATCTCTGTGCCATTCTAGATTTGTTTTCAAAGAACCATCAAAATTGATTCCTGCTGCGAAAACAGATCCGGAAACTACCAATACAAACGCTAAAGTCAAAGCAATAATTGATTTTTTCATTTGGAAATATATCCCCCTTAAATCTGTTGAAATGAAGTTTCATTTAAACTGTGTCATTTGTAAAATCTGTGTTTAATGATTTTCGGTATCCTAGTGCAGATGAAAGAATTACTGCCAGTGAGTATCCCTGTTTCCTCATTGTACATATTCTTTCAGCTGTCTCTACTAGGGCAGTGGGTGCAGCGACTAGACATGTTTTTTGGTTGTGACATTCATACTCTGATTCTCAGTTCTACTGCCTGGGGGAATTGTCACCTCCTTTCCTGGTTTGCCGAGAAACAAAGCTGAACGAACAACCCTAACTAACATAAGTTAGTTGAGCTGCAATGAGAATTTCCTCATCACAACTACGCTATAAATATTCTATTTCTTAAACATATCTCCTGCTAGAAAGCTTGTTGAACTTTTTCCCATTTCTGGTAAGCTCTTCAGTGGTAGGTCAGCATGCGCACACCTAGATAGATTAATAACAGTGCAAACAATCTTTTGAGCAGTGCTGCTGGGAGATATTCACTGAGCATCGTTCCAGCAACAGCACCACAGAACCCACCAATTGCAATTAAACCAGCAAGGGATAAATCCACCTGCTTTTTCAGTAGATGTCCCGCTAAAGCTGCTAATCCTGTGGGAATGACCACCGCTAATGATGTCCCTGCTGCTTTAGGCATATCGAGATGAAATACAGATAAAAGAATCGGAATCAGTATTGGTCCACCGCCAATCCCAAGCAGCGAACTCAAAATACCGACTCCGACTCCTACTAACAGCGCTTGAACCATAAGGCTGCCTCACTTTCAAACAGGATTTATATCATGCTTATGAGGTAACCTTATCAGAAATGAATCGATTAATGGCGTGAGCCACTCCTGCTTCATTGTTTGTTTTTGTTACAAAATCAGCCGCAGCTAGTACATCTGATGCAGCATTAGCCATCGCCACACCAATTCCTGCCCACTGGATCATCTGCAGATCATTTAAGCCATCGCCAATCACCATCACTTGATCAGCCTTCAGCCCACGGGATTCTGCCAGCCGAGCCAGGGCTTTAGCTTTAGTGGCCTCCAGATGCGTTATCTCAATGTAACGTTTTTTCGAACGAGTAACCTGTGCAGATGCGCCAAATTTGGAACGCATCATTTCAAAACTTTCGCCAAAATTATCATCATCGCCTACGATCAGCAGTTTAGTAAGGGGAATCCTGCCGTCTGCGGCAAACTGATAGAGATCTCCCACTGGATGGGCATCGGCTCCTACCATCCTCATATAATACTCTACATTAGAATTTATTTTTTCCACATAAAGCTGGTCATTATAATATGCGTTCAGCGTCCAATTTCGCTCCTGACAGTATTTGATTATTGCCAGGGCTGTATCCTCCTCTAAAGGAGTGTGGGAGATGAAATCTCCATTAATCCGCCGCACCATTGCACCATTATAGCTGATCATAACCTGATCTGGAGCCATCCCCAGTTCTTGTGCATACGGCATTGCTCGGCAGTACATCCTTCCTGTGGCTATGATCACGTCTACTCCATGCTCGCGAGCCCGGTCAATTGCCTCTATATTTTCCTGGGGGATCTCCAATTCATCATTAAGCAACGTATCATCTAAATCTAATGCAACCAATTTAATCATACCGATCTCCTTTTTGCTGCAGATAGAGCGTTATTCTAGACTGATGTCGATCCTCCGATCGCTGTCCTTCTGCTCTATTTCGATTAATTGACCGACCGCTCCTGCTTCAATTTGGGCCAGAATCAATTCAATGTCTATCTGAGCCTGGAGTTCTTTCGGTATAAACCGCCAAAACAAATTAGCAAACTTAACCGGTATCTTCAAATTAGTTATTTCTTTCCCCTGTTCAGTAATTTTAACCAGCACTGTTTTTGCTTTCTGGGGGCGGTTTTGCTCCACAGCCTGGATCGCTTCTAAGAGTTTGGCACTTTCCTCTACGCTGATTTTTCCTTCACTCAACATCTCCAAGATCTGCATAGTCTCTCTACTCAGCGCCATGTTTCTCCCTTTCATGACCGATGTAGATTGAACCAGTACCAACCCGAGTATGAACTGCAATCATTTTTCCAGTACCAGAATCATCTGTCACTGTACCAACCACGGTATGTCGTCCTCCACTTCTCAACTCTGTTTGCGGAACAAAGTTATTCAGACCAATCTTGACCCTGCCAATCGCTGTGGCAGCATCCACTTTCACCAGCATATTAGGCATTTGGGGAAGCAGACAGCGGACACCACCATTAACTGTATTGATCCGTACTTGACTTTGTGCATGGGCAAATGTAAGCGGAAGAACCCGTACAGAACCGTTCACTGTATCGCAATCAATTTTAGGGCTGCTGCCAACAAAGTGAATTGACCCATTTGCGGTATGCTGTTTAATATCTTCTGCCTCAACATAATCAAGATTGTTAGACCCATTGCAGGTTTCTGTATAAATTGAGTCAGCTTTAGTTTGCTTAACTGTCACAGAACCATTAACCGTTTTGACACGGATCCTTTTGGCCAGCAGATTGGCCAATCGGCAACCGCCATTTGTAGATTCTAACGTCACCAAATAGGGATTTTTTCTTGGTACTGAAAGGTGATAAGACACACTGGTATCACTCTGTTCCTGCACTTCTACCCTAAGACCATCAACAGCGGTTCCCGTTTCAGGGAGCTCGATCTGGATCAGTTTATCTAGAGCTTGTTCCCGGTCCTTAGCCTTAACTTTTTGAGTTACTACCAGCTTAACAGTGTCCTGATCCCACCCTTCAATAACGATGGAACCATTAACGTTTTTCAGTGAAATTGGAATTTCCGACAAGTCTGGAGCAAAACTTCCCTGGTATTCCTGACTGAATTCATGCACTTCTGCTGCAATAGTGTTCAAAAAAGGAATTTTGGAAAGCAGACGAGGCAGATTGGACAGCTGCTCACTTAACCCAGAGTCCTCCAGCTTCATTTCAATTGAATGGCCTAAACGCTCGACTGCCCGCTCAATCTTTTGACTAAACTCCTGTCCCTGTTTTTCGATTCTGCGCCATGTATCATCGATTTTATCCTGCTTCGGTGGTTCCTCTGCTTCCATTGCTTCTAATAACTCAACAGCTTCTTGAGCGGTGATCTTGCCTGCTTCAACCATTTTTAAAATCAGCAAACGCTCCTCGTGCATTACCCTGACACCCTCCTACTTTTTTAGTAACTTGATCGCTTCTTCAGCGGTAATTTCACCCTCATTAAGAGCTTTAAGAATATCTTTGCGCTGCGATTCACTCTCAGCATATTCAACACGGTAACCTAAAGTCTCAATAATTTGATCTAGGCGGCTGCGAACAGTAGGATACGAAATCCCGAAAAATCTTTCTACTTCCTTAATATTGCCCCGGGAGGCCAGAAAAACCTCAATAAACTCCCTCTGTTCGGTGGTAAGTTGACAGAATTTGCACGGAGCAAAACGCCCCTCCAAGCTGGTATCACAGCTTCGGCAATGCATTCTGACAATATCCATACCGCTGCCGCAAATTGGACATTTACTAACCACAGACCTTTCCAAAATCAATACACCACCTCATTTTTTGTGAAGTCCATTATCAATATTATCCTTCTACTTCAATAATATAAATTCAAACCTTGAATATGTCAAGATTTTCCTTTAATATTTTAATGAATTTAGCGGCATTGGAGCGGACAGGGATATCTAATTTTATGAAGAATATATAATCGATGTGAATATCGGAGGCTGAAAATGAAGAAAATGCTGCTCTGTCTGGTAATTCTCCTAACTGGGTGTCTTGGTAGCGGGCCGACTCCATCCATAACTATCAGCGGAGCTGTTTATCAACAAGATACCGCTGTTCCCGTTGTTAACGCTAAAATAACAATAGAAACTGGCAGTAGATCCTATCATTCGGAGTCAGGACTCGATGGCAGTTTTGCGATCACTCTGCGTTCGAGCCACACTCTATTGAGGATTACCGTCGAGCATCCTGGCTACAAGCCTCTAACGGACAAGATCCATGTAAATCCAAGTGAGCTGGAATTCTTGGTGCTGGAATTAACTCCAAAAACTCCTGGACAGACCTTAGTTGCAGGCAGAATTGATTATGCGCTACCAAAACTAAGCAGCACTGCAGGAGTATATGCAGCTAGCGCCTTTCCTGCAGAGACTAATATCAAAGCAGCCAGTGCAGATCTGACTGAGATTATTGTTGAGCCATACATATTCAGTGAAGCCACTGCTGCTGCCATCGCAAGTGCTCTGCAAGCCAAGTCTTATCGACTATACCATAATGCGGAACTATTAGTATTGGAAAAGCCCTGGGATACTGCTATTGAAATCTTCGTTGAAGCAGCTCGAAACCATCCCCTGGTGCGGCAGGCTGACATCAACTTTTCCATTGTTGCTTCTGCTAAAGCTGCTTTGGCGCCGATGTCAAGCACCTTTGATAACCACTCCCAGTGGAATTTCCAAGCAATCTACATGAATTATGCATGGCAGCAGATCCACAACAGGAATAGTGATCGCAGAATTCGGATTGCTGTTTTAGATACACTGATCGATATCGAACATCCTGATTTGAACCAAATTCTAAATTTAGATGATGCATACAATGTTGTGAAACAAAACCAGCATGTGGGTGATAATAGAAGCAGAGCATTCAGTCACGGCACTCATGTAGCCGGCATTATTGCAGCTGCCGTTGACTTTCACCACAGTATTGAAATTATTCCGATCGTGGTGTTTGACGAGAATGATAGGGGCAAAATCAGTGATTTAATTGCCGGAATCGAAAAAGCCCTTGAACTTGATGTCGATATAATCAATATCAGTTTAGGCATTGACAGCTTGACCAATCCTTACAGCCATTCCCTATATAAAACAATCCAAAAAGCTGCAGACAGAGGCATTTTGATGACTGCATCAGCCGGAAATTACGGCAACCTGATATTCCCGGCTAAGTATTCGGAAGTAATGGCTGTGGGAGCATCCACCATCCACTACCAAATTGCAGACTATTCTGCAGCAAGTGGTGTGGAAGTATTTGCCCCCGGAGGCGAACTTTACGGTCACAAGATTTACAGCACCAACCTAAGGGGAGGATATGCTTATGCATACGGAACCTCAATGGCTGCACCCCATGCAGCAGGTGCGGCAGCCTTAATTAAACTCGGGACCCCCAATATCACGAATTACGAAATAGAACAACTATTGTGGGAAACGGGGACTGTGCTGAATTTTGCAGATCCAGATCAACGTTTGATCAATGCATATGCAGCCATCACCCGCACACCGATTGCCAATGCGGTGATCTCATTTCGAGAAAAGGAGTCGTTAGTTGAATACAAGGCTTATCCGGAACACAACCGCTATTTCTATCAATTTCTGCCTCCCGGGAGCTATCTGGTTTCCGCTCATATCGATACTGATCGCAATCAATTTGTTAACTCTGGAGATTGGTATTATCAGCAGGAAATCACCGTTGAGGCAGATCAACATATAAATAATCTAGAGATTCGTCTGGAGGTTTATCCCTAAAATGGTCGAGGAGGTCCAGTAATGAAGAAAATTATCTTATGTCTAACAGTAATCCTGATTCTAACCGCGGGCACTGTGTCAGCTCAAAACAATTATGGTATTACCTTTGGCGCAGACCTGCAGCTCACCACCTTCACTTTCGATAATCTGTTTGACAAAACCAAACAGATTAACCTGTGGCAACTGATGATTTCCGGAAAAATTGAACCAGCAGAAGATTTAATGATGCTGGTAGATCACGGCTTTGGTTATGCCACAAAGCTGAACAACAGTGATTTTGAAAATGAAAAATCGATGAGAAACTATTTAACTCAGGTTTCACTGCTCTATCAGTTTTATAACGATGCCAACTTAGAGATTTACGGTGGTTTAGGTTACAATTTTGTCCAAAACTATATCAGCAGCTTAATTTATCACGATGATGAGCTGCAAAAAAACGTTCAGCTGTACGGCAGCGGTTTTATGGCTGCATCACAGGTTAACTTCCATGTCATCGATAACCTGATGATTAAAGCTAATATCAATGCTGCACCCTGGTACCGCTGGGATTACCGCACTGGCGGAACGATAACCGAAACTGGAGGTTCAACCTACCTTTACCGCCTCACTGCCGAATATGATCTAAACCCAGATTGGATAGTGAAGGTTGGCTACGGGGGCACCAGATCAACTATGAAAGAGTTTGAGTTCAATGACTATCAGGTACCCAAAACAACCTCTACCCAAGGCGGTTTGCAGGTTGGCGTCACGTATAAATTTTAGCTGATCGAATCGAGTAGGTAACCGCTAGGTGATCAGCCTAGCGGTTTTCCTCTCACAGAACGGTACGTACGGACCGCGTATACCGCTCCTGATAGACCTCAGTCATACTTCGTAGTATTGATGCAAAAGACCG
>JAAYLQ010000065.1 GCA_012521805.1 Bacillota bacterium | reverse complement strand
ATCGCCGCTTACTACCAGGATTTGTTATCTAATTCGGCATATGTTAAGGAAAAATATGTTTTTCAGCTTAAAGAACTCCTGATGAACAGATGGCAGAAAACCGCAGCCAGAATCAACCAAACCCTTTTCGATTTTGAATTGAAGAGTATGCGTTGGGATCTGGTAGGTGGGGCTTTTAACATCGCTGCCTACCAAGTTCCCCTAATTCTCGTCCTCCACTTACCTGATGTTTCAGCAGCTGAATTTCTAGCGCTTTCGGCCGCAATCCTATCCATCCAGAATGCTTTTCAAGCTTTAGTGGCGAATGCCGCCAGTTTGCAGGGCCAGGTGCTGAACGATGCGGTAGTCCTTGATTTCCTCAATGCTCAAGAAGAAAACCAAGAGTTTCAGTACAGATTAGATGGTCCCATTCAGGAGATCGCCTTTGAAAATGTCTCCTTTTCATACCAAGGCAGTAAGGAAAAAGCACTGGACGATGTAACAGTCAGTCTCACCTCAGGCGAAACAATAGTGGTTATCGGTGCAAATGGGGCCGGGAAAAGTACATTTCTGAAATTAATCTTAGGCTTATACAAACCCCAGGAAGGAGCAGTTACCTGCAATGGGCTGCCCACCCATCTAATAAATCGAGACTGCTATTTCCCAAAAATCTCCGCAATTCTTCAAGACTACAATAAATATCCCTTGACTATTGCTCAAAATATCGATGTCTTTGCCGATGAACAGGGACCGCCATCCGCTGCAGTTATTTCCGCTGCAGAAGCCTGCGGTATCCACGATTGGATTACCTCTCTCCCCGCAGGATACAACACCCTGTTGACTCATCTGCGGCCAAACGGCAGGGAAATTTCGGGCGGCCAGTGGCAGAAAATTGCTGTAGCTCGCGGCTTACTGAAAAACGCAGAGCTGTTTATCCTGGATGAACCTACTTCGTCACTGGACCCATTAAAGGAAGCAGAAATCCTAGACATGTTTATCAACCTCCCTACCAGAGCCTTAAAGATTATTGTTACCCATCGCGTAGGTATTGCAGCCAAAGCTGATCGGATCCTCGTCTTTGATGGCGGCAAGTTGGTTGAAGTGGGTAAACATGACGAGCTGTTAAGGACAAATGGTGTTTACACCAAGCTGTACAATGTCCAGAAACAATGGTATGCCCAAACGCAGTATGAAGGTGAGATGGCGCTGTGAAGAAGGAACTGAGAATACTAAAGAAAATTATCTGGTATTGCTTTGATACCAGCATTTTCCTAACCACACTGCTGATATTGGCCAGTGTGTTAGTGGGCCTAGTGTCAACAGTGAGGGTCTGGACCTTAGGGCAAATTGTAAACCAGTTGCGTTTTGATCCTGGTTTGATAACCCTGCTGGCAGTAACGCTGCTCATAAGGGAAGCTGCGATTTCCTTTGGCTACTACCTGCGGCAGGTGCTTGCAGCCAGGATCAAGCTCAAAATGAAGACAGATCTGCTCCGAACAGTCAATACCATGCCCCCACTGATTCAGGAAATCAATGATACCCAACTTAAAATTGGCAGGGCGTTTGATTTCATTAACCACCACTTTGAAACCAGTTTATCCTCAGTTTGGATTTTGACAGCGGATTTCATTTCTGTGATTTCAGTAACGGCGCTGCTGCTAAACTACAGCTGGCTTTTTCCAGTATTGGCTGGTCTGAGCGCGGTTTTCATCATCCTGATCAGGTTGAAGCAGGATGCAGCCATGCACGCGATGTACAAAACCCAATATCCAAATGTGCAGCTGGGAAACTATTACCTAAATGCCTTAACTAAACGGGAAAGCGTGCTTGAGTTAAGGCTGTTAAAGGCGCAAACGCTGTTTACAGAGAAATTTTTGCGAATCAGCCAGCAGAATCTGCGGGAAAGAACCAACTATTTCATGGAACATGCTTACAAAGGCAGTTTGCTTGAGGCATTGGTGCTGGTGGCAGGTAATTTTCTGTCATTAGTCTGGGCTGTGCTGCTTTTAGCTGTTTCGCCAGATTTTACCAATGGCACCCTCTCAATTGTAATCAATGGCATTTTAACCGCTCAAAATGACCTGATCGCCTTCGCTTTTAACGGAAAATATATTTATCAGGCAGTGCTGTATGGTGAAGATTACTGGGAGTTATGCGAAGATTACCAACATGCCGGGGCTAACTATCAATCTTTTGAGCGGATCCATGCTGTTGAACTAAAAAATGTTTATTTTAAATATCCAAACAGCGATGTTTACGCGCTGAAAAACATTAATTTGAAGCTGAAACTAAATGAAACACTAGGGATCACTGGCGCAAACGGAAGCGGCAAATCAACACTGTGCAAAATTATCTTGGGTATATACCAGCCGACAAAGGGCGAAATCTGGGTTAATGGGGAAAATGTAACGAATAAAAACTATATTTTGCGGGACAGCGGAACCGTGTTTCAGGATTTTGTGAGGTATGAATTATCACCTGGAGATAACATATTCTTTGGCTGTGTCCAGAAAGGATATGATCAGATGGAGATCATGGAAGCTGCCAAGAAAGCCGGGGCCCATGAGTTTATCACTAAGCTGCCGGACCAGTATGCTGCACCAATTGGGACCTTATTCGAAAACTCCACTTATTTATCCGGTGGGCAGTGGCAGAGACTGGCAGTTGCCAGAGGTCTTTATGCAGATGGAAGTTTTGTAGTGTTAGATGAACCTAACGCCAGCATGGATCCGCAAATGGAAGCCACTCTGTTTAAGCAGTTTTAGGAAATTATTACTAAAAAAGACTGCATTGGAGTTTTAATCAGCCACCGCCTCGGATCAACCAAAAATTGTGGTCAAATTATCGTAATGGAAGCAGGAGAAATTATTGAAGCAGGTACCTATCAAGAACTGATGAATTTGGGCGGACAATACAGTCAGATGTATACTGCTCAGTCACAACTGTATACCAAGGCTTAAGCACGCTTAGAGCAGTCAAAATTGACTTTTTGCCAAAATATGCTATGATAGTTGTGAAAGGCATGGTGTACATTGATGACGGAGAATTATGATTCGGAACCTCCTAACCTGTGGAGGAACAAGTTCTTCTGGAATCATACGCTTTCAAATCATCGTTTGCGACACATAACTCAGGACAATCACCTATTGTCCTTGTTGTTATGTGTTTTTTTATTATGATTTATCCTAATGATGTCATGTTTACTGGCTAAATGCTCAAACTAGAATGAACAGATTTCAGGAGGTTATCCAATTGACGGAAAGTCCTTTATTCCTGCTATTCCTACTGCAATTTATTTTCATCCTGCTAAATGCTATTTTTGCTGGTGCTGAGATTGCAGTGCTCACCATGAACAGCAATAAGCTTGCCCAGCTTGCTGCAGCAGGAGATAAACGGGCACAGCGCCTAACCAATTTGACAGAGCAGCCTTCAATCTTTCTGTCCACAATTCAGGTGGGCATCACCTTGATTAACCTGTTGAGCAGTGCTGTTGCCACCCAAAACTTCTCGGATCGGCTGGTTGAATGGTTTCTCGGAATCGGAATCAATGCTCCGCGGCTGGTTATTAATTTGCTCTCGGTTGCTATCATCACTCTTCTCTTAACCTACTTTACTGTGCTGCTGGGTGAACTTATTCCGAAACGAATTGCCATGGAAAAGGCTGAGCAGATTGCCCTGTCACTGTCCGGCTTGATCTATGTGCTTGCCAGGATCTTTACTCCAGCTGTCTGGCTGTTTACAGTTTCTACCAATGGACTTTTGCGCCTTTTCGGCATTGATCCCAACAAGCAGAAAGATGATAATACTGAAGAAGAAATCCGCCTGATTCTGGATGCCGCTAAAGCAAGGGGAACAATTCTTCCTTCTGAACAGAGCATGATTCATAATATCTTTGAGTTCGATGATATCTCAGCCGGAGAGATCATGACCCATCGAGTGGAGGTTTCCCTGCTGTGGCTGGATGAAACTGATGAGCAGTGGGAGCAGACCATTCTCCAGAGCAGGTATTCAGCCTATCCGGTCTGTTCCGAAAGTCCAGACCATATTATCGGGGTTTTAAAAACCAAAGACTATTTGCGGCTGAAAAACAGAACTCGGGAAAATGTGATGAAAAAAGCTGTACACCCCGCATTTTTTATTCCAGAATCGGTTCGGGCTGATGTACTATTCCGCAATATGCAGAAGTCCCGCAACCACTTTGCGGTTGTGGTAGATGACTACGGCGGCATGAGTGGAATTATTACCATGAATGACCTTTTAGAACAGCTGGTAGGGGACCTAGAAGACGATGATACCATGCCGAGGGAAGAACCGCCGATCGAACGGATTGATTCCCAGACTTGGCGGATCCGCGGTACTGCGCCCTTAGATGAAGTGGCTGAACAGCTTGGGGTATCGCTACCTGAGGATGATTACGATACATTCGGCGGGTTTGTGTTTGGTTTATTAGGCACAATTCCCAGTGATGGCAGCACACCTGAACTTGAGGAATACGGATTGAAAATTAAGGTAACCAAAATTAAAAAACGCAGATTGGAAACGGCTGTGGTTTGCCTGGCAGATTCAGAAGCAGAACCCAGCTCCGAATCTGAGGATTAGGGATCATCAAACCTCCAGCAATAGCTTTGCTCTGCTGGAGGTTTATTATCTTAAGTTCAACCAACCGGCTCTTCGAGAGCAGCTATAAACTCTGCTCCGGAGAGGGTTTCTCTTTCAAGGAGCAGTTTGGTCAGTTGGTGAAGTTTTTCCTTATTTGACTCTAAAATTTCAATCGCCCTTTGGTGACAGACCTTGATAATTTTCAAAGTCTCTTCATCGATTTTCGCTGCTGTCTCAGCTGAAACAATCAGAGAAGCATCTTCCCCAAGATACCTATTGCTGACTGTTTCTAACGCCATCATATCAAATTCGTCACTCATACCAAAGCGAGTAACCATCGCCCTTGCTATCTTGGTTGCCTGCTCAATATCATTGGCAGCACCTGAGGTGATCGTTCCAAGAGCTACTTCTTCAGCAGAACGGCCGCCCAGCAGGGTAGTGATGCGATCTAAAGCTTCATCTTTAGACATGAGGATTTTTTCCCCTTCATCAATCTGCATGGTGAAACCTAATGCTCCAGAGGTCCTCGGGATGATGGTAATTTTATGGACTGGCGCTGAATGCTTCAGTTTAGCCGCTACCAGCGCATGCCCGATCTCATGATAAGCTATTGTGAGCTTATCCTTCATCGAAATTACCGCATTTTTCCGCTCATAACCCGCGATTACAACCTCTACCGATTCTTCCAAATCGCTTTGTGTCACATAGGTCCTGCCCAGTCTTACTGCCCTTAACGCTGCTTCGTTGATAATGTTTGCCAAATCCGCCCCCGATGCTCCCGGAGTAGCTCTGGCAATTGCGTTGAGATCGATATCACTGCCCAACTTCACTTTTTGAGCATGAACTTTGAGAATCGCTTCGCGGCCCTGCAGATCTGGAAGTTCTACTGGTACCCTTCGGTCAAATCGACCCGGTCTCAGCAAAGCTTTGTCCAAAGTTTCCGGGCGGTTGGTTGCAGCTAAGATCACTACCCCCTTATCAGCCTCAAAACCGTCCATCTCGGTCAGGAGCTGATTGAGGGTCTGCTCCCGCTCATCATTACCGCCAAGCTGGCCTGAGCTTCTGCTTTTGCCAATTGTGTCGATCTCATCGATAAAGACAATGCAGGGCGCCTTTTCTTGAGCCTGTTTAAACAGATCCCGCACCCTCGCAGCACCCATTCCCACAAACATCTCAACAAATTCAGAACCGGAAATAGAAAAGAACGGAACCTTTGATTCTCCTGCTACCGCCTTTGCCAAAAGGGTTTTACCTGTTCCGGGGGGACCAACAAGGAGAACACCTTTAGGAATTTTAGCGCCGATTTCCGTATACTTTGCAGGGTCATGGAGGTAATCAATAATTTCCTGAAGTGCTTCTTTAGCTTCATCTTGACCGGCTACATCGTCAAAAGAGATGCCTGTCTGGGCTTCAACGTATATCTTGGCGTTGCTCTTGCCGAAGGACATTGCGTTTCCAAGTCCACCAATTCGGTTCTGGAGTCTCTTGATCAGAAACTGACCTATACCGATAAAAAATACCATCGGCAGTATCCAGGAAAGCAGAAAATTAACTAGGGGTGAGTTTTCTCTGGGGATAACCTTAGTAAACTGCACATCAGCATTGTAGAGGCGGTTAACCAAGTCTGGGTCGTCCATTCTGCCGGTAACAAAAACAATTTCCCGGCCAGTTTCATCAACAGCTGTGAAGGCGATCAGGTCATCCTGAACTTCGACACTTTCGACATGCCCACTTTCTACCAGCTTTAAAAAGGTTCCGTAGTCCACTTGGGTGATCTGCATCTTCATTAATGTGGGTAAGATGAAAGTGTTAAAGATCAAAATAATACCCATTGCAATGAGATAATAGAAATAGAGCGGCTTTTTGGGATTGTCCTTTAAATCCATTTACAGCTTCCCTCCCTAATTCGACTATTAGTTTCACCTGTCACTTTATTTTATCACTAATTGATGTAAATAACATCTTTTCATGACAGAGCTAGTTAGATGTTCTCGTTCTAGTTAATATTTCTTGCATATTCTTGTTAGGGAGTGTTTGCAACTAACACCCGACTTGAGCATCCCCCGCAGCTTTTACATCAACCCCGTCAGCCATATATTATTTCAGAGCCCGAATTCTTGCTGCCATAAAATCATAGAAGGGCATGTTAAGCTTATCAATCATTTCAGCTGGCAGTTTCGAAATTATATCTTCAAGCAGATCCAGCAACTTTATTAGACCAAGGGGTAGATTCCTTGGACCAATTCCGTCAATGGCATTACTAAAAGCTTGATAAACGTCTTCGGGAAGGAAATCATTAATCTTCTTAAAACCAAGCCGCGCGTGTTTTGGGTCATAGACATGGCGCAGCAGCAATACTAGATCCCCACTGATATGACTTGCCAATCGGGAAGCCCAGATCAGATTGTCTCTCCCATAAGCAGCCTCGAATTCCAATAATGAGAAAGTTAGACTTTCAATGGCTCGTACTATCTCAGCCTTACTTACTTCGAAAGAACTTCCCTTAAAGTCAGCCAGGAGCCCTTCTGGATCATGTAAAACTTTAACAGCATCAGTCTGCTGTAACGTGCTTACTGTCACAGTATATAAATCCAGATGTAATCCGTTTGAAAAAACCGCAACTATTTGCGGTCCAACAAAGTTTGCTTCCGACCAATACTGCAGCTCTTTGTACTGCTTTAAATGATCCAGCCTCCGCTCCAAAAATCCTTCTAATTCCTGATCATGAACCAGACAATATAGATCAATATCTGAATATTGGTCCTCATCTCCCCGAGCCAAGGAGCCTTTAAGAAATACTGAGCGAACAGCCCGATCCCTTTTTAAACTTTCCACTAGTATGTTAACAGCTTTCCACTGCTCCAACTTGGTCCCTCCCAATGCCCCTGATCTATTTCAAAAGCCGGAAAATAAGTCATCAACTGTGGTTTGATATTAACCTCCTAAAAAACATATTTACCCGCGGCACATATCGTCTTTCCATCTACAATAATAGTCGGCTCCCTAACAACGTAATCCACATGATATGCACTCTTGATCCTGCCGCCATAGGCAATGTTGTGACCAAATCCAAAATGACAGGTGCCTAGAGCGCATTCTGCCTCCATCAGCTCTGCATACCACAGAGCACCAGGATTTATACCTATGCCAAATTCCGCCAATGCATTGGCATTTTGATCCCTAGTTAAATCACCCATAACCCACTGCTGCTGGCTGTCATCTTTGTTTAATAAATCGATATTTACCACACGTCCATCCTTTAATTCTAACGTAAATACTTCCTTGGGTGGGCCGGTATAAGCACATCCATCAACAACAATTTTGCCCTCTGCAGTGTATTCCTTTGGAGCGGTATAGATTTCGCCAACTTCTGTGCTGAACCATGAACGGGGCTGAATGGCAATTTCGGTGCCTGATCTGGTGCTAATTTCAACTAGAGAGGCACCCATCACTGCAGCGAGCAGTTTTGACTTAAATTTTTCCAGCTCAATCAAGTCGATTCCATACATTCTGATTAAACTGTCAGTAGGTAGAAATAAGTCACTGAAAAAGTATTTTGGCTGCAGTTCTATGCCAAAATCAGGGCGTCCAAAAATTTCAAAAATAACACTTGCTGTACTCCGGATCAACCAAAAAGATCAGCCCATGTTCCCCACTCAATCTAATGATTTCGGTTCAAACCCCTAACTTTGGACATTATGCAGCAATAACTTCAGGTTTCAAATCGTTTCTCATGATTGCTTTGTGGTATTCTCTGGGAGGCTTGTATCTCAGACTCCCATGACGACGGCGCTCGT
>JAAYLQ010000064.1 GCA_012521805.1 Bacillota bacterium | reverse complement strand
TTTTCCGATATATGCTGAGCTTTTTAAAGCGTTAATTACGTAGCAGAGCATCGGTTTGTCATTAATTTTAATCAGTGCTTCATACTGGCATGAACTGACTTCCTGTAATTTCCCATCATTTTTCGCACCTGCAAGGACGATCGCATCCACCTGCATTGATGTGCCACCTCTATTCCTTTACAACTGAAATCCCAGTAGTATACGGCTTGGTAACAGT
The DNA here is from genome assembly GCA_012521805.1 of Bacillota bacterium. GTDB lineage: Bacteria > Bacillota > Limnochordia > Darwinibacteriales > DTU012 > DTU012. The sequence goes on along the minus strand of JAAYLQ010000064.1, from coordinate 30,467 downwards.
CATCCAACATTGATGTTTCCACTTCTGAATGAACTGCTCAGCTTCTGTTTTCGAGTTAAAGACACCCACAGTGGTCGGGCCGCTTCCCGACATAAAGCTGCTGACAGCACCGGCTTGAAGCATACGCTCACACCAAGCCGCCACTTCAGGCACAAACCTAACAGTTGTCTGCTCCATGATATTACCAAAACTGCTGGTGATGGAATCTCCCTGTTTTAACTTCTCAACCATCCGGCTGGTATAATGATCACCAAATAGTTTTGGATCTAAAGCTTGATAAACTTTTTTGGTGCTGACTGACTGCTCTGGTTTAACCAGCACAAAATAATAATCGGCAATCGTGGGAAGCAGACTTAATTTATCACCTATTCCTTCAGCTAACAAAGTGCCCCCTTGCAGGCAGAAGGGCACATCAGCGCCAATTTGTTTTCCTATAACCTGGAGCTCCGCTAGGGTGAAAGGCGTTTGATACAGCTGATTTAAAGCCCAAAGCACAGCTGCTGCATCGGCGCTGCCTCCCCCTAAACCGGCGGCAATCGGCAGATTTTTCTCTAACCTGATCACTGCTCCTGCATCCAGTTCAGCAGCGGTAAAAAATAGCTCAGCAGCCCGATAGGCTAGATTATCAGCAGGCTCGACAAAGGGCAAATTTACCTGCAGATGGATTCCTTTATCGGCTTTGCTAATTTCTAATTGATCTGCCAGGGCAATTGACTGCATCACGCTGCGGATCTCGTGATATCCATCACTGCGGCGCTCCAGTACATCCAAGGTCAAATTGATTTTCCCATGTGCTTTTACAGCCACTGCTTCCATACATTCACCTCGTTACCTTAGAAATATTCAGCACTAGGGATAATTTTCCTGCATTTAGTTATTTATGGAGCAGCAGCCAGGCACTCGCTGCCAGCAACACAATACCAACCCCTTTCCAAATATTAAATGGGACCGCCTCTAAACCAAACCAACCGAAATGGTCTACCAGCGCGGCCATGGATACTTGTCCAACTATTATCGCTGTTGTTGCTGCAGCTACCCCCACACGATCGATACTGGTAATCACCCCGTAAACAATTCCCACCCCGATAATGCCGCCTAAATAATTGTACCAAGGCACCTGGGGGAGAACCTGCCATTTGATACTGCCAAGTTTGAACAAAAGCAGAATAATGGTAAAGATTGTACCGGTAAACTGGACAATAAAGGTCCCGAACAATACCCCTACTTTCTTGCTTAGGGCAGTGTTTAAAGACCCTTGGACTGCCATGGCAATACCTGATACTGCTGCGATGATTAGTGCCAGCATAGTTTCAGCCTCCTCACTCAAATCTAGTTTAGTATTGCCCTTTTTTGGCAAATTAAAAATGGGTCATGCTTTGACCCATTTTATTACCAAACTTTTCGGGGTATGCAGAGCTTATCTCCAGGCATCAGCCTCTGCTGCTCCCTTTCCCTGAGCCAGGAGTTTGCCTCAAGGATTGTCTCTAGGGAGGTATGGTACTGGCGGGATAATTTCCAGAGTGTATCCGCTTCATGCACAAAAACATATGTTACCGTTGGCGGTTCTGCTTCCAGTGGCGGCACCTCAATTGCTTCTACAACCACATCCCGCTGCACCGGTTCAGTAACTTTCAGCCGGGAGCGATAAGTGATGTCAGCTTCAATTGTCTCGCGGTTAATCAAATCAAGTTTTAGATTTGTTACTGCAATTTCTAACTCCGCAATCATACCTGGCTGAACACCGCCAATGGCAATCACCTGCTGAAAAGGAACTGCATTGCTGAAAGCTGCCCAGTACAGAGGTTTATGTTCGTCTTCAATATAAGCTAGGTAGGCAAACTCGATACTGATTGAGCCTTCAACCAACACTTTATCATCATCGACACGAAAATCATAATTCAGAACTTTTCCTTCAGAACCAACAATTTCCCTAATCGGCGGATAGCTGCCGCTGAGTTCAAGCACGCCTTGGGCTGTGGCCTGCTGGACTTTTTCATTAACTAAATGATCAAGCATCACCGGTTCTGTTCTAGATTCAACTACACAGCCTCCGGATCCGGTTAAGTCAAAGATCAACCGTACCTGTTTAGACTCAATCAGATCCACCTTAAATCTCAGATCGCCAACTAACGAAATGCTGTTTGGCGCATTGAGATCCGCCTTAATCTCAGCCCTAACCTCAGGATTAACTTTTAAATCAGTTACCTTACTTTCATTAGGTACAGAAACAGTGTATGGGAATGCATTCTTAAAGGCACTGGAATGGATATTCCCATTTTCATCAACATAAATCAAATGCACGTTGAGGTTGCCTTTTACAGTAATCTGTTCTTGATTAATGATCGCTTCTTCAATCTCCGGTTTTGCTTGGCAGTCGAGAATAAAACCGATCGGTTCCGCGGTTTCCGGCAGAATTAGTTCTTGATTGACGCCCAGCGCTGTAGTGACTGGTTTCAGCAGTGATTCGATAGTAAAAATCTCCTCGTCGACAGCCAGCTTTTTTGGTGGCTTAACACTAGCATTGGTTACTGCCTGAATCCGAGACTGCTGTTTTACCCGGGCTGAAAACTGCACTAACACATCTACGTTCACAGCCCGCTGATCAGCCTGCAGCTCCCACTCTATCCCCAGGAGATCAACCTTAGTGTGGACCAGCATGCCCTCTTCCGCACCGATAACCTCTACATAATCGCTGAATGCGATTGCTTGGCGATATGGAATCACTTGGTAGCTGACAGAGCCGTCTTCAAAGTCTTCTGCGGCGTAAACCAATGTCAGGTCAATATATCCATCCAAATTGACTTTGTCTGAAGCGGCTGCCGCATCGTTAACTACAGCTGTCCCCCGAACCCAAACAACTCTGCCGATACTCGGCGCTGAACTGGATAAATCCAGCGTTGTCTGGAGCACAGTTTGTGCTGAGTTTTCACCAACTAAACTCTCTACATGTAAAATTTCTTCTCTTACATTGAGAGCCAAAATGTTCTCCCCCCTTATGTTTACACCATAATTCAGTTATATATATGAATAACCCTCAGAAAGTATGTTTCAATAAGGAAGGCTTTTACAATTTTTTCCTGATACTGAAGTGGGACGCAAGCTTAGTCCATAAACGCTTGTCTTCTTCGCCGAGACGATCCAGCACTATGCCGGCTAAATTATAGCGGTTCGCTAGGGCTATTACCTGATTCAACTGATCCAAGGATGAGATTCTCAGACCCCAATGCTCTCCTTTAAGATAAAACTGGTAATACTTTTTGCCGCTGTCGTCCGCAGTTAATCGCGCGCCGTGGCGGAACACTTTGGTCATCGCCTGCCCATGACTGAGCCTCTCCCAGGCGGAAGGATCAGCTTGATTCCACATCACACCATAGACCGGAACTGAGAGCAAAATTTTATAGGCAGGAACATAATGCAGCATTTGATGAATCAGACTTTCATACTGCTCTTTTTCCGAATCAATCAGGCTTGGATCAGGCTGGGCAATTTTAATAACCACCTGATCCACAATTCTGCTCACTTGAGCAAAGTCAATGCCCCCTAGCAAATTCCAGCGCGGCATCCCCAGGGTCAGGGTAACTAACAGGCGTTTATCTCCAAGCTGTTTTTTGATTCGCCGCAGCAGTTTGTAATAGCGAAAGCCATCAACCCGCGATACCTGTTCCCACGGCAGATAGATTCCATCCATTTTGCCCGCTGCCTCACTGCAGAATTTGAGGAAGTTTTTCCGCACCTTTCCCTTGGTTAAGATAGTGTGGATGCTGACTAACTCTTCGTCTTCAAATTCAACCTGAGCAATTTTAGGACCGGAAATAGACTTTGTTTGCGACGCAATTCCCTTTTCTGGATTGACTGAGATGAAGACACCTGTAATCAGCTCTTGGTTTACGTTGAAAGAGTCTAGAGCAGGCAGATCAAACCCTAATACACCCCAGACCTCCCGATCAAAAAATACTAACTGCTGCCCGGGATAAATTGACTTTTTGTGGTTGTCAATAAAAGCCTCCGGTCCCACTTGATATTGATCAGCAATATCCTGGAGGGTCTCCCCCGGCTGGACAAGATGGACCCGACGGGTTACCGGCAGATTGTCCTGTTTTAACAGGGCAAAGACTTCTTCCCCCGCAATACCGTCAATGCGCAGACGGTAATCCCTTTGAAAAAATTCCAGTGCTTCTTGAGTAAGATAACCAAAGATGTTATCGACTGGTCCCGGTTCGTAACCAAAGTCCTTGAGCTTCTGCTGCAGCTGACCCACATCAGTGCCCCGGGAACCAAGTTTTAAGACGCGTGTGCCCAATTTGATGTTTCTCTTTCTGCTCAACATACCCTCACGCCCTCTCTATAAAAACTATGAACCGGCATAAAAAAAAAGCACCGTTTTCACGATGCTTCGGTAGTGCTTTTTAGTCAGCCAATCCGGTTGTTATCAATGGTTAGTTCAACTGTCTCCGTCAGGATATCGGAATAAGTGTAGGACAATCTCCGCACGGCACTGGGTTTATCCAGCTTAATGACAAATATATTGGGATAGGTGCATTCCAGTATGCCTTCTGCTTCTACTATTTTTTTACGACCTCTGTTTGCCTTAAGTTTAATCTTTTTGCCAACATGCTCATCTAGATTGAGTTTGATTTGATCCAGCTGGTTGGTATTTGTTCGCACTATACTCACCTTCCTGTACTTTTATCAATTAAAACAAGTGCTGTTACTGGAGATAGGACTTAACAGGCAGCCACGACTTAATCGGGGGAAACCCCTGGCGCAGCTTTCCCCTAGTCTCAATTCCGCCAATGCCGTCTTTACCGCTGATGGTAGCATGGAACAGCTCTGGCAGATTGACTACTTGTGTAAACGGAGTATAGGCTAGCTTTTCTGCTACAAATACCGGGTCATAACAGTGAATCATCACTCGTTCTGGAGCACTGGCGAAATTTGCACCGGCTTCAATCAGACCTTCAAAGTGGCTTTGGCATGCGCCGGCAATAATCACTAATCCATCGCGATTGGAATCGTATAAACGAGCCTGTTTGACAGTCTCCACAAAATACTGACTGGAACGATAATTAATCAAAAAATCACGATTGCTGTTTTTCCGCAGCAGACCATCATGCCCCGTTATCACTAATATATCCGGATTGTATTTTTCCAATACAGACCTAATTTTTTTTGGCTGTTCCGGTTCAGGGATATGCAGTCCAATCACCGGCACATTCAAATTCCCGTACAGAGCTAAGCACTGATTGAGGTAGTGCTCCTCCCCATCAACATGCAGCACCCGACCTGGGACAGCTATAAAATCATGCTTCACTGCTTCTAACCGCAAGTTCCGCCGCTGCACAGGTTTAGTCCGCTGCAGCATTATTTGCGCAATAATCGATTTGATTGCCGACGGATTTGCCGGTTTGGTCCGATAATCTAAGACAATTAAATCATCGAGGGGACTGTCGGCTGCCAAGCGTACGTTTACGCCGATCAGCTGAGCAATCGGGGTTTCTGCATCAAGAATGCGCCGCACGTAAAAAACGATATCTTCACCATAAGAACGTCGAGTGACCATATCACCCACACTTACTTTTTTCATGGGGTCACCTCCGCCTTATCTACAGTTTATGAAAGCACAAAAAAGTAGTGCCTTCCTTAAGAGAAATAGGAAAGCACTACTGGTGCTCTGTAATTAATCGGCGCGTTAGTTCCGCAAACTGTGCCAATGAAAGAGCCTCACCACGAACTCCTTCCGGCAGGCCCAGCTCGGCTAAGATCCGCTCAAAACTAGAGGCTGTCACGCCCCACTGCTCGGTTAAAGCTTTCAAATTGTTTTTCAAAGTTTTCCGCCTTTGAGCAAAGCTGGCTTTGATTACTGCAAACAAAGCTTCCCGGTCTACCGCAACGGTTGGAGCGCGGGGAATCAGCTTGATAACAGCAGAATCAACCTCTGGGGCAGGGAGAAATACTGTCCTGGGAACTTTGGCGACAACCTCAACATCAGCATAGTATTCAACCATCAAAGTCAGCAGCCCATAATCCTTAGTCCCCGGTTGAGCCTGGATCCGGTCGGCAACTTCCCGCTGCACCATTACCACAATCGGATCGAAGCCAACACCACACTCTAAAGCTTTCATAATTAGGGGTGAGGTGAGATAATAGGGAAGGTTGGCCACTAAGCTGACCCGTTCGCCCTGCCAGCTGTGCTCTACTAACACTTGGTGCCAATCATACTGGAGAGCATCGCCGGCAATTAGATGGATGTTTTCACTGCTGGAATTCTCACGGAAAATCTGCACCAGGTCATGATCTATTTCAAAGGTGATTACTTTGCGGCATTCCTGAGCTAGAGCATGGGTTAATGTACCTAAGCCGGTTCCAATCTCTACCGCGTATTGATCTGCTCTAAGCTCTGCACTGGCAATAATTTTACTTAAGATATTGCCATCGACGAGAAAATTTTGGCCAAACCGCTTTTTAAAGCGGATCTCATACTCCCGCATCAGCGCTTTTACCACGCGGGGACTGGTCAATTTACTGTAATCCACTCTTGAACTTCCTTCCCTAGTTATTGTGGTCCCAAAACAGCAGATCCAGCTTACCATCAGTTAGTTCATTCAACTTCTGATTAATATATTGTTGATCATATTCATCAAGGTTATCCAAGAGGAGCAGAATCTCGTCAAACTGCTCACTGGTAATTAGTTCCTCTGCCAGCAGCTGTTCGCTAATTGCAATAAACCTTAACTTAACTCGTTCCAAATCTTCAAATAAGCCCATGGTTTCACCAACCTATTGAACAAATTCATCAATAAACCGCGTATATTCTTTGATAAACTTCAGTTTTACAGTCCCGGTGGGACCTTTTCTCTGCTTGGCAAAGATGATTTCTACCTCGCCTTTAGTACCTTCCGCTTCCGCTTGTTCAGGATTATAATAATCATCCCGGTATAAGAACATGACCACGTCGGCAAACTCCTCGATATTTCCAGAATCCCGCAGGTCTGACATCATTGGGCGCTTATTATCCCGGCTTTCTACTGAGCGATTCAGCTGCGAAATAAGGATGATCGGCACATCCAGCTCGCCAGCTAAATCCCGCAGTTCCCGCACAATCTCCCCGACAATTATGGACCAGGTCCGCCCTGAGGAACCTGCAGGAGGTTTGATCAGCTGCAGATAGTCGATTACTACCAAGCCTAAATCAGGTTGATTCGCTTTCACTTTACGGGCTTGGGCTCGAATTTCTGCACAGGACAAGCCCCGCTTATCCACAATTGTGATTGGCAGCTGATAAAGTTCGTTGAATACATTTTGAGCTAATGCAAACTGCTCATCGCTTAAGCGGGTTTGGTATTCAGACGAAGTAATTTCCACACCGCCCTCCTCTTTATAGCTGAAGAACTCAGACAGAACGATCCGGTCCCCAATCTGCTCATCATCCATCTCTAAACTAAAAATCAGCACAGGAATATTGCGCTTAGCCACATTGACAACCATATTTAGGGCAAATGCGGTTTTTCCCATGCTGGGACGGGCAGCTAAAATTATTAGGTCCTTTTTCTTAAAGCCTGTGGTCATGGCATCAATCGAGGGAAACCGCACCGACAATCCATAAGCACTTTCTAAACCTTGACGCCTTTCCACCAGCTTCAAATAGCATTTATTCAGCACTTCCAGCAACGATTTTGCATTAGACTCGCCATCTAAATGATTTTCAGTAGCAGCAAAGATTAGTTCTTGGGCTCGAGCTTGAATCTCAGATAGATCCTGACCTTCTTCATTGACAACTAAATTCTCGATTGTTAAGGCAGCTTCTAAGATCCGCCGCCGTCCCGCTTTATCCAAGAGCAGTTCTACACTGGGCTCCAATTCGCTGATGGCTACAATTGATTCAGTTAAACCCATCAGCACCTGCGCTGGATTGTCGAAGGCTTTTCTCCTGCGGAGTTCGCTGTATATCTGCGTATAGGAAATCCGGCCATTTTGAGCATATAAATAAAGAATCACTTCATAAATTGTGCGGTGCTCCGGATAGTAAAAATGCTCTGGCCGCAGTTTTTCAACTACATTATCAATTTCCTGGGGATATTTAATTAAAATACCCAAAACTCGCTTTTCAGCATCAATATCAACTGGTAAACTTTGGACAGATTTAGGAATTGAACTCATCAGGGAATAACTCCTTCCACTTACGCTCGGCCTCAGGATGGATCTGCGACTTAGATTGGGCCTGTTTCAAAACTTTAGCCAAATATGGTTTATCCAGCAGCTGCTGATAAGTGTACACGCCCTCCAGGGTCCAATGGCGCAGAATGCCTTCTAAGTAGCCCATATGGGGATTATCAATCGCCGAACACATCTCTTCTATAGCAACAGCCACCACTTCATGGGAAACATGCTTTGTCTCAACCCAGAACAACAGCCTCTGCATTTCCTCTGGACCAGGCGGTCCTACCTTGTTAGTCCAAAAATTGATCAGCCATTCAAACCCTTTCTGCTGTGGATCAAGCAGTTCTAATTCTGGTTCAACCTGCTTAATCTCGGGTATGCAGAGCTTGATCTCATAGCCTTCGTCGTTAATCCACCCATAGTCTGCCAGCCGAGTTAGAGCTTTGTTTACTTCAGTTTGACTGATATCCATAGCTTCGCTGATTAATGCAATATTTACAGGTTGATTCTGCTGCACAAACATGGCCATGTTAATCCATACCATGACCGCAGTAATTCCTAAAGTTTTCTGGGCAATCAGTAATTCGACTGGTATCTGCAGGGGCAGTTTTTCCAAACCCTTAATTACAATGCCATCTGAAAGTGTATCTGACATCATCCATCATCCTTTATTTGGATTGCATCAATAAGCGCTTCCCATTGTTGGTAATAATCCTCCAGCTCTGCCGTTAACTTATGATACTCAAGATTAATCTGTCTGATCTGCTCAGGATCTTGATAGAATTCTGGCTGAGCCATCTTAGCTTCCAATTCTGCTTTTTCTTGCTCACAGCGGAAAATCTCCGCTTCAATCCGCTCCTGTTCCTGTGCAAGCTTGCGCTTGCTTACTTGAGCTTGGGGCTTCGACTTTGGTTTTTCTGCTTTCGGCTTTTGCTGCTGTTGAGTTTTTAAGTGTTCACGATATTGCGAGTAATTCCCTGCAAACTCGGTGATTTTGCCATCCTCCAAAATCCAGATTTTGGTTGCCAGCAGATCAACTAAATAGCGATCATGGGTAACAAACAGCATGGTACCGGAAAATTCACTGAGGGCAGATTCAAGAGCTTCGCGGGCGTAAATATCTAAGTGGTTAGTCGGCTCATCCAAAACTAAAAAGTTTGGGGCAGCAAGAAACAGCTTAGCTAATAAAAGGCGGTTGCGCTCACCGCCGCTGAGCACCTGAACCGGTTGAAAAACCTGGTCCCCTTTAAACAAAAACTGAGCCAAAATATTGCGGAGCTGACCATAATCTAAGTCGAAGGTCAGGTAAAGCTCATCTAATACTGTTTGATTGTGCTCAAATTCCAACTCCTGATCAAAATACCCCAGATCAACATTGGCACCCCACTCAATAGTTCCTTGATAGTCCAGACGGCCCGCAAGGATTTTCAATAGGGTGGACTTACCAGAACCATTAGCCCCCAGCAGGGCGATGCGGTCTCCTCTACGAATCTTTCCGCTCACATGATTCAGGACAATCTGATCATACTTTTTATAAATTTCGCTGAACTCCACCACTTTAACGCCTGTCTGCCGCCAGGGCTGGAACTTAAATTTCATGCTCTCCGGCTCACTGCTGACAGCAACCGGCTCTAGTTTAGCCAGTCTTTTTGCTAAACTCTTCGCCTGGGAAGCTCTGGTACCAGCGCCAAACTTCCTGATAAAAGCCTCTATTTTGGCAATTTCTTCCTGCTGTTTTTCAGCCTGATGCCTGGTTTGGGCAATCCGCTCCTGACGCTTGGCCAAATAGGCAGAAAAACCGCCTTTATATTGATACATTTGCTGGTCTGCCATTTCCCAAATTCGATTCGCAAAGCGATCGAGAAAGTAGCGGTCATGGGACGCAATAATTACCGCATTAGGATAACCTTGTAAAAAACCTTCTAACCATTCAAGAGCATCCAGATCAAGATGGTTTGAAGGCTCGTCCAAAAGCAGCAGATCTGGTTCCTCCAAGAGCAGGCGGGCCAGTTGAGCCCGCACCCGCTGTCCACCGCTTAACGCCTGCAGCGGCTTCGGTAAATCATCAAGGGTTAAACCTAAACCCAGCACTGTGCTGTGGATCCGGGCCTGATAAGTATACCCGCCCTGATCCTCCCACTGCTGCTGGATCTTAGCATACTGATCCATTTTGGCCTCCAACAGCTCCGGATCCTGATAGATTTCCGGCGAAGCCAGCTCCTGCTCCAAACGGTGCATCTGGTCCTGCACTGCGAGCAGATCTGCGAAAGCTTCGGTTAAATACTCGGCGAGGCTGAGTTCAGTTCGAGGCAGCATCTGCTTCAGATAGCCGATATGGTAATTCTGGGGCTTAACCAATTCACCTTCATCCTGGAGATCTTCACCAGAAAGAATTCGCAGTAAAGTGGTTTTTCCTGTTCCATTAGCGCCAACCAGACCGATATGTTCACCTTTATTAATTACAGCTGAAATTTGGGCAAAGATCAGCTGGCCGGCGTGATATTTCGTAAGATTGTTGATCTGCATGGTGAATCCTCCTGCATAATTAAATACAACATTACCCTGTGCAATTCCTGTCGCATAGAATATGGGAGGGAGGTTGCATGATGTTTACCTGTGGGATGATTGAAAAAAAGGATCGCGAATACGATAATTTCATAATTTCCCATCCTTATGGTCATCTGTTCCAATCCTACGCCTGGGGCGAGCTGAAAAGATTTTATGGATGGCAGCCGATCCGGCTGCTGATTCGCGACCGCAGCCAAATTGTGGCAGCAGTTTCCCTTCTAAACCACCAGCTCTTCAACAATTATTCGTTTCTCTATGCGCCCCGAGGTCCGGTAATGCATTTTGACCAAGTCCAGCTCCTGGATTTCCTGCTGGATAAGATCGCAGCAATCGCCAAGTCAACAAACGCAGTTTTTCTCAAAATCGATCCAGCCCTGTCAAAGCTGGCGAGCAGACCCCGGGAAAAACTTGTCAAAAGCGGTTTCAAACAGGTTTGGAGTGGAAGACCGCAGAAAAGCTTACAGCTGGCAGAAGTTTACCGCATCCATCTGCCATATCAAAATAAATCCCATATCACTTTGATCAAAAGTATGGGAAAGCTGAATAACCTTACCGTGGAGCACAACACCTCCATGGATAAACTAAAGGTCTTTTACGCCCTGCTGCTGGAATACAGCGAACTGACTGATGTTAAAGTCAGGGCCTTTGAATATTTCCAGCGCTTGTGGATGCTGATGCAGGAGTTTGGAGTCCACCTCTTTCTAGTGCGGCAGAAAAATTACGTCATTGGTGCTAGTTTGCTGGTCAGTTTCGGTTCAACCTGCTACAGCGTGTATACAGTTTACCGCCAGCGGCATCTCGGCTTATATCCTGAATCATTTCTGCATTTAGCGATCATGGATTGGGCAGCGGCAAGCGGCTACAAGATTTACGAAATCATGGATACCCTGCTGACAACAAAACAGACGAGCAGTGACACTCGTCTGTTCAGTTTCCCGATTGAACCATATACCTATTTAGGAGAATTTGATTTAATTTACCGCCCCTATCAGTATAAAATCTGGAATCTGCTCTATCCAGTCTATAACTGGTCTGTTAAGAATTAATTGAGATGCGCCGCCGCCTTTTGTCTTGATGCCGCTCAAGGGCAAGTTCGATTAAGCGATCTAACAAGTCGCTGTACTGTAAACCTGATGCCTCCCACAATTTTGGATACATTGAAATCTGGGTAAAACCAGGAATGGTATTAATCTCATTGACATAAATTTGGCCCTCTGCAGTTACAAAGAAGTCTACCCGTGCCATACCAGCGCAATCTACCGCTTTAAAGGTTTTAACAGCATAATCACGGATCGCCTGTTCCTGATCGGCTGTCAGATCAGCTGGGATTATCAGCTGAGATTTATTGTTGATGTACTTATCTTCATAATCATAAAACTCACTCCCGGGAACAATTTCCCCAAGGATTGAAGCCTCCGGATCATCGTTACCTAAGACGCTGCACTCTATTTCCCGCGGTGCTGTTAATGCCTGCTCTACCACCACCCGCCGGTCAAATTCACAGGCATAGTTTATCGACGCAGTTAACTGCTGGCGGTTAGTTGCTTTGGTAATCCCTACACTGGAGCCTAAATTAGCTGGTTTAACAAAACAGGGATAGTCAATTTCAGTTTCAATCAAGGCAAGGATCGGTTCCGGATCCGCTTCCCACCTGCTGCGGATAACAGTTTCCCATTTTAGGAGCGGCAGTCCTGCTTGTGCCAGTACTGTCCGCATTAAACCTTTATCCATCGCTACAGCGGAACCAAGCACTCCTGCACCGACATATGGAAGATCCGCTAATTCCAGCATCCCCTGGATTGTTCCATCTTCACCATGGGGACCGTGGAGAACTGGAAAGATCACGTCAAAATATCGAGTGTTGATATTAGGATCTGGAAGCAGGGGAAACTGATCTGGCTCCACAGTGAGACTGCTGATGGCAGGCTGGTTTAAATCTGCGGAACCTAGCATTCGAGCCGCTTGATCATTAAATACCCACCCACCATCTTTAGTGATCCCGATTAAAAAGATTTCATATTTTTGGGGGTTTAGGGCAGAAACTACTGATCGAGCAGACATTAACGACACTTCATGCTCACCCGATCGACCGCCAAAAATTACCCCGACACGCAGCTTAGACATAAAATATCCCTCCCTATAATATATCTGAATAACATTCATAACAGATCATAATTCGCAGAATAACTTCTCTGCTCCTGTCAGAACTTACCGCTGAATGAAGGAACCACTTAATAATATGTAGAAGAAAACGATATGATTTGTTAAGGGGGTCACGTAGTGAAAGCGAAAATGACAAAAACCGTAAAGAAAAAAGACGATGGCCGCTACATTATCTTTTATACCTTTACCAAAAAAAAGGAGAAATAAACGATGTCAGAACTAAGATGGAACCCTCAATTACAGCAGTGGGTAATAGTTGCAACCCACCGTCAAGATCGAACTTATAAACCACCGGCGGAGTTTTGTCCCCTCTGCCCAACTAAACCGGGAGCGTTTCCCACAGAAATTCCTGCTGAAGACTATGAAATCGTAGTCTTTGAAAACAAATTTCCATCCCTGAAGACTCCACCACCAGAAATGGCTGTGGAAGGCTCTGATCTGTATCCAGTAAAACCGGCTGAAGGGATCTGCGAAGTGATCTGCTATTCGCCCAATCACACCCTGACCCTCGGGGAAGCTCCAGTAGAGCATATTTACAATCTAATCCAGGTGTGGACAGATCGCTATCAAGAGCTGGGATCCAAACCGGAGATAAACTATGTGTTTATTTTTGAAAACAGGGGCGAAGCAGTGGGTGTTACCTTACATCATCCCCACGGACAGATCTATGCCTTTCCTTTCATCCCGCCAACACCGGAAAAAGAGCTTGCCGCGGCAAAGCAGCATCACGAAAAACACGGCCGCTGCTTATACTGCGATATCTTAAAACAGGAGCGGGAAGACCGGAAGAGAATCGTGTGCGAAAACGCTAATTTCACAGCCATGGTTCCTTTTTACGCCCGCTATCCTTATGAAGTGCATATTTTGGCCAACCGCCACGTGGGCGCCCTGACTGATCTGACTGAACAGGAACAGTGGGATTTGGCGGAGATCTTAAAAGAATTAATCACCCGCTATGATAATCTCTTCGGTTTTCAGCTGCCTTACATAATGGTACTGCATCAAAAACCGACCAAAGGTGATTACCCAGAGTATCATTTCCACTTCGAATTTTATCCGTTTAACCGCACTGAAACCAAGCTTAAGTATCTTGCCGGAGTGGAATCCGGTGCGGGAACTTTTATTACTGATATGAGTCCGGAAGATCAAGCTGAACGACTGCGAGGTGTAAAAATATGAATGCCAGAGAAATCGCTGCTGCCTTTCGCCAGCAGTTCCCGGAAGCAGCCGAACCGGTCGTAGTAAGGGCACCGGGACGGGTTAATTTAATTGGAGAGCACACAGACTACAATGATGGGTTTGTGCTGCCGATGGCTATCGATGCTCAAATTCTATTAGCCGGTTCTGTCCGCGATGATCAGCAGGTGCAGATCTATTCCTTAGATTTTCAGGAAGGTACTTCATTTGACCTAAATGATTTTTCCCAAAGCACCACTGCTCCATGGAGTAATTATATTCGCGGCGTCTGCGCCATGTTCCTAGAAACTACACCCCTTAAGGGGATGAATATTGTCCTTTCTGGTAATGTACCTCAAGGAGCAGGATTATCATCATCAGCTGCTTTAGAAGTTGGTACTGCGCTCTTGATCCGTACCCTTAACAACTTAGATACACCAGCAGTAGAACTGGTGAAGCTGGCTCAAAGGGCAGAAAATGAATTTGTCGGCGTCGCCTGTGGAATCATGGATCAGTTCATTTCTATGCTCGGCAAAAAAGATCACGTTCTCTTTTTAGACTGCCGGTCCCTAGAATATGATCTGGTTCCAGCTCCCTTTGGGGCAAACCAAGCGAGCATTGTTGTAATCGACAGCGGTGTCAAACGGGGCTTGGTCGATTCTGAATACAATCTCCGGCGCAGTCAGTGTGAAGCAGCTGTCTCAGAACTGAAAAAGAATCTCCCAGAGATCAAGGCCTTAAGAGATGTTGGAGTGGAGCATCTTGATCTAATCAATCAGCTTGAGCCTGAACTGCAGAAACGGGCTCGCCATGTGGTTACCGAAAACCAGAGGGTATTGGATGCAGTAAAGCTGCTGCGGGATGGCCAAATTCAAGAATTTGGCCAGCTGATGAACGAATCCCATGCCAGCTTAAGGGATGACTATCAAGTCAGCTGCCCAGAACTGGACCTGCTGGTTGAGATTGCCCAATCAGTACCGGGGGTTTACGGGTCGAGAATGACCGGTGCAGGCTTTGGCGGCTGCACTGTAACATTAGCGGCCAACGACAGCATCGAACAACTGAAAGCTGCGGTGCTGGATCAATATCCGAAGCAGACTCAGTACACTCCCCGCATTTATGTTTTCAACGCCAGTGAAGGAGCAGAAAAACTCACATTTTAGATTAGAAAAAGCCTCCCTATCTTCACCGCATTCAAGATAGGGAGGCTTTTACTGCTTGATACATAATTTCTGCCGGCGGAGTAATCCCCCACCAAAACTCCCACGCCTTAACAGCCTGCCAAACCAGCATCCCCACACCGTTCTGCACACGACAGCCAATTTGTTCCGCAGCTTTTAACAGCTGGGTCTTTTCCGGATTGTAGATAATATCGATCACCAACTGGTGCGGTGCTAATAAGCTTGGTGCCAGAGGCGTCTGCCCTAAATTTTGGGCCATGCCTACAGATGTTGTGTTCACTACCACCTCAATCTCATCCATAACCGGTTCCAGCGCAGCTGAATTTAGGGGAACCACCTCCAGCTGGGTTCCAAAGCGATTTAGTGAATGGACCAGCTGCTCTGCCCGTTCTAGTGTGCGGTTAGTAATATAAACCTGACACTGTTTGTTCAAAAGAGCAGCTGTAACCGCCTTAGCAGCGCCACCTGCTCCCACAATCAAAACTGTCTTGCCCCTGAAATCATACCCGAGTTCATACTCGGCAGCAGCCATAAAGCCTTCCCCGTCTGTGCTGTGCCCGATGATCCGATCTTCCGTGAACTTAATGGTATTAACCGACTGAACTGCCTCAGCTTCATCGGTCAGTTCAGTTAAGTAGGGCAGAACTTTTTCTTTATAGGGCACAGTAATGTTAAGACCAGTAAAGCCAAGGGCCTGCGCTCCATAGATAGCCTGGGACAGCTGGTCTGCTTCTACCAAGAACGGCAGATAGAGAGCACTGCGGCCGACAGCCTTAAAGGCAGCACTGTGCATTACGGGAGATAAAGAATGGCCAATCGGATTACCAATAACTCCTAAAAGTTCCATTATCCCACCTCACGTTCACTGGCAGTATGGGAAAAAAGCTGTTCTAACAGTTCTTCTACATCAGCGACACCAACGATTTCAATACCATAATCAATATTTGCTGCTGCATCTAAATTGTCTGCCGGTATGAAAACTCTCCGCATCCCAGCCCGCTTAGCACCATAGATCTTCTCAGGAATACCGCCAACAGGCTTGATTTTACCCTGAAGCGAAATTTCACCGGTTATTGCCACATCCTGAGGCAGCGGCACTTGTTTAACAGCAGAATAGATTGCCAGCAAAATTGCCGTTCCAGCTGAGGGTCCATCGATATTACCACCGCCGATGATATTGACGTGCAGATCATAGCTGTTCAGTTCTTCCCCTGTTAAAAGCCTAAAGACGCTGGCTGCATTAAAAACGCTGTCTTTAGCCATACTTCCGGCAGTATCGTTAAAACGAACTATCCCTTTATCGGCTTGAGCAGCGGGAAAGGCAACTGCTTCAATTTCCAGTACTGAACCTAAAAATCCGCTTACACCTAATCCGAAGGTGCGGCCAACTTCAAATTTACTGGACGCTTTTATGTAATTCATCGGCATTAACCGGGCACCATTAATCACTGCCATCAAATCTTCCTTGGTAATTGTCACCTCAGTCATACTGCTGCCTGCTTCATAACCGCGAAACAGCGCAGCACTGTAGGCATCAGCCAGCAGACGCACTGCTTGCCTGCCTTCTATTGTATACTGGGCAATCATTTTGCACAGCTGCGGATCCAGATTGATATCCAGCCGCTGTGCCGCAGCGGCAACAATATCTTCGATATCTTTTTCGGAAAGCGGCTCAAAGAAAATTTCTGCACAGCGGGACCGCAGAGCGGGATTAATTTCGGTTGGATCTCTTGTAGTCGCACCAATCAGAATAAAATCTGCCGGTGCTCCATCGGTAAAGAGTTTTTTAATCCACTTTGGTACTCTCGGATCATCGGGATCAAAATAGGCGGAATCAAACATCACCCGTTTATCCTCAAGTACTTTCAGCAGTTTATTCTGAAGCAGGGGATCTAACTCCCCAATCTCATCAATGAACAGCACGCCTCCATGGGCTTTCGTCACCAACCCCAATTTTGGTTCGGGAATAGCCCCGTCTGCTAAGTCCCGCCTTGCCCCTTGATAAATCGGATCATGGACAGAACCTAGGAGGGGATTGGTAATCTCCCTGGGATCCCAGCGAAGGGTTGTACCATCAACTTCTACAAACGGAGCATCTTCCTCAAAGGGAGTATACGGCCGAGTTTTAGCGTAATCCAGCGCCAACCGCGCTGCAGTAGTCTTACCTACTCCTGGAGGACCGTAAATAATGATATGCTGCGGAAAAGGAGAACTGAGCTTACTCAGGAGTGCTGTCAGGGCATTTTTTTGTCCGACAATTTGCGACAGGTCTGAAGGCCGCATCAAATCCACTGCTGACGCAGACAGCTGCTTGGCTTCGAGCATTTCTAATTCTGCGTATTTTTTCAAAGTCTGGGCGTTGTCCGCACCGAGTTCTTGTTTGATCACTTCAGCTTGAATCTCCTGCAGGTATTCTTGATGACGCTCCTGCATCAGCGCTGCTACTTTTGCTTCTAACTCTTTTTCTACTGCATGCTTGGCAAGCATGTAAGCTATGTTGTTTTCAAGATCATTCACAACTGCATCAAATTCCGATTCTGTGTATTCCTTGTTAATGGTAGGATCGTCATAAACTAACCGCGCCAGCGCTGTCAGGCGCTCCGAGATTTTATTAGAGTCCATTAGATCCAGGGCATTGAGCTTGCCGGCTTTCAGCACTAACTGCTCTGAACCATGCAGCTCACTTAAGAGATCAAACATGACAGATATCTTGTGGTTGATGCTGTTTTCGTCGAACTCTAGATGATCTAAACCTTGGTTTTTCGATTCCACAAACATGCTGATAATTCTCCTTAACCTTCAATAACTTGCACAATAACCTCTGCTTTAACTTTGGGATGAATGCGAAGAGTAACAGAATAGTTTCCTAAGCTCTTGATTGGCTCTTCCAGCTCGATTTTCCTCTTGTCAATTTCAACCTTATACTGGCGTTTTAAGCGGTCAGCAATATCTTGATTGGTAATTGAGCCAAATAGTTTTCCTGCTTCGCCTACTTTAGTGGCTATCTGTAATTTCTGTCCATCTAATTTGGCAGCAACAGCTTGAGCCTCCTTCAGCTCCCGTTCCTGCCTCTGCCGCTTAGCTTTGTTCTCTAAACTCACCTGCTTGAGGTTGCCTTTTGTGGCTTCCACAGCTAAGCCGCGGGGGATTAAATAGTTGCGGGCATAACCTTCCGCAACGTCAACAATATCACCTTTTTTACCTAAACTTTTCACATCTTTTTGCAGAATAACTTCCATGCTATTTATCCTCCTTATCTTCCATATTCAGCTTGCGGATATCAAACCAGGTATCCAGGACTCCTAACATAACAAGAATATTAAAGATTAATACATTGCCTGTGAGCAGCAGTACAGCAGTGATAAAAATCCGAAAGCCCTTTCTGATTTCCGCTTGAGTGAGATAATACCACAGGATGGCTAAGCCTTGGATAAAGAATGCACCAGAAAAGAAGAGATCCACGTTAACAGCGAGCGCCTGCATAATCTGGCTGGGAAAATAGGCATAAACTATTGTCAGCGCCTTCCCGATAATATAGCCCCAGACAAAATGCCAGGGAAGCTGCCAGCGAATAAACGGCGGTACTTTGGGAAGGGACACTCCAAATCGTTTGAAAACTATGTTCATAAACATTAAACAAAGTATCGTCTCAAATAAACTAAGGGCCAGAATTGAAAGGGGCAGCAGCACAGCAAATAGAGAAGGCATACTGCTGAAAAGTTCGGTATACTGGTCAAGCAGCTCTGACGGCATGTCCGAAGCCTGCCACAACTCTAGTGCCTGCCGCGAAACTCTTTCCCATACCTGAGTGAAATCTGCAATGATATTATAATCAGCAATAAGTGATAATGCAGCCAAGCGCAGAATTGATGCCAGCACCGCCGCTCCAGCGCCAATTATGAAAGTACGGGCAAAGCTGAGATTTTCTTTAATTGCCAAACCAAGGACTATCCCGATAAACCCAACAATTAATATTTCTAGTCCCAGCAGCGGCATCATCAGCAGCAGAGAAGCAACAGCTGCCGATGCAAAGGCTACCAGCATCCCTGTTTTTAGGTTATGGCGATAAACTATTACTGCCAGCGGCACAGGAATAAAGAAGCTGAATAAACCAAATGTGAAGCTGAGGAGACCCAGGAGCACAATAATTCCCGCTGACACTGCTCCTTCGGTTACCGCACTCGTTTTCAATGCCTGTTCACCATCCCACCAGATTCTAACTCATATGTACTTCTCTATGTTCTAATATAGTCCTGCCGACCAGATCTGCGGTAAAAAAAGGGAGCAGCTTTGCTGCTCCAACTTTTACTCTACTGTATAAGGCATCAGTGCCATTTGACGAGCGCGTTTAATCGCAACTGTCAACTGACGTTGATGAATTGCGCAGTTACCGGAAATGCGGCGCGGTAAAATTTTGCCCCGCTCAGTCACATATTTGCGCAAGCGGCCGGCATCTTTGTAGTCTACCTGCTCAATTTTATCAACGCAGAAGGCACAAACCTTTCTTCTGCCTCTACGACCTCTATCTCTGGCCATAATCCTGCCTCCAAATCTATTTGATTAAAATGGAACATCATCAAATCCTGATTCGGACGGAATGGTCATGTTTTGATCACGATTTGGCCAATCAAGGAATTGGACCTGGTCAGCCACCACCTCGGCAGCCTTACGGCGAATTCCATCGCGATCATCATAAGAGCGGATCTGCAGTCTTCCTTCAACTGCAACTAAGCGGCCTTTATTGAGATGATTCGCACAAGTTTCGGCCAATTTGCGCCAAGTGACAATATCAATAAAATCTGTCTCCCGCTCACCATTTTGGGAAGCGAAAGACCGATCAACAGCTATCGTAAAAGAAGTCACAGCAATTCCACTCTGAGTGTAACGCAATTGAGGATCTGCGACCAACCGCCCAATAAGGATTATGCGATTCAACACTTAAAAATCACTCCTTCGCTCATTCTTTACCTGTGCGAACGAGCAGAAAACGAAGAACTTCTTCGGTAATCTTGAGAACACGATCGACTTCGGTAGTCGCTTCGTTATCTGCTTTAAATGTGATTACCACATAGAAGCCTTCGGTGTGATCCTGTACCTCATAAGCAAGTCTGCGCTTACCCCATTTGTCGATATTTTCAATTTCACCGTTTCTGGATGTTACAATCTCAGTAGTTCTTGCAATTAACGCATCTACTGCTTCCTCTTCCAACTCAGGGCTTAACAGCAGCATTAATTCATAGGTACGCACCGATGGCTCACCTCCTCCCTCTGGACTAGCGGCCCTAGAGTATTCTAGGGCAGGGCCTGTCTTATTATATCACTGTCAACTAAGATAAGTCAAACATTGAAATGAAATAAAATTACATCGCCATCCTGCACCTGATAATCCTTACCTTCTAAGCGCACTGCACCCTGTTCCTTAGCTTTCGCCAGCGAACCACAGGCAATCAGCTTGTCCGCTGAAATCACCTCAGCCTTGATAAAACCGCGTTCCATATCAGTATGAATTTTACCAGCTGCTTGAGGAGCTGTTGTTCCACGGGGAACAAGCCAAGCCCGGGATTCCGGTCCTTTAATGGTATAAAATGTAACTAAATTTAATAATCGGCGTCCGGCCTCAATTATCCTAGTCAAACCAGAAGCATCCAATCCAAATTCAGCTAGATATTCCCGAGCCTCATCGGGACTTAAAGCGGCCAGCTCTGCTTCCAAAGCAGCACAAACCATCAGTACCTCACAGTTTCGCACCGCGGCTTTTTCCCTTAAAGGCTGCAGCAGCTGTTCTGTCTCTTCAGGATTAAGCAGCTGATTCTCATCAATATTAATTAAATATAAAACCGGTTTTGCGGACAGCAGCCGCAAATCCGGTGGAAGCTTGTCAGCATCAATTAAATCAATTCTGCCTTCATTCAAATGCTGTTGAGCTTCCTGCAGTACCTTCAGTTCCTCAGCATACTTCCGTTCACCCGTTTTCAGCATGCGGGTTACCCGCTCAATCCGATTCTCAAGGCTTTGGAGATCAGCCAGGATCAGTTCAGTTTCCACTAGTTCTAAATCCCTGAGGGGATCAACGCTTCCCTCTACCGAACTAACATTGGGATCGGCAAAAGCACGAATCACATGGATAATGGCATCAACTTCCCGAATATGGGATAAAAATTTATTGCCCAATCCTTCCCCTCTGCTTGCCCCCCGCACCAGACCAGCAATATCGACAAATTCAATCACTGCGGCTGTTGCTTTCTCCGGCTGCACTAAATCAGTCACAGCTAAAAAGCGCTGATCTGGAATCATCACCACACCAACATTTGGTTCAATTGTGCAAAACGGATAATTGAGGGCAGGTACGTCTGCTCGCGTTAAAGCGTTAAATAAAGTAGACTTTCCCACATTGGCCAAACCAACAATTCCTATCTGCATAAGCTTGTGACACCCACCCTTCAGCAAATTCACATTCTCTATTTGTTCGGGTCAGCCAAAATATCGGCAATAATTTCTTCTTTCAGCTGTTCAAATCTACTGAAGTCCATATAGCGGACATAATTCAATTCTAAATCATCATGGGTCGATTTTGCCCGCCGCAGCTGCCGCAGTGCTAAATTTACCAGTTCCTCAAACAGCACAAGGTTTTTATGCAGGGTATGCTGATAATGACTTCGCTGATAGTGATCCAGGAAATCGTTGAGGTTAATTACTTCTGCACTGCTTTTTTCATAGATATGGGGCGGATAAGAAGATATAATCGCTGTACCTAATTGGGGCAGCGCCAAATGATCAATTCTGCTGGGATCAAGGGGACAGTGATAAGCTTCAACATCATAGCCTTTAACAACAGCATAATCAGCAATCCGCTGGGTTACCAAATCTCTGCCGGCGCCCGGCTCCCCCTTAATGATGAATTGAGTAGGGAAATCCTCCATAATACTGTGCAGCTCATTAACTGTTCCCTGCGGTGTATAAGCAGAGGCAAATAACCGCCTGATGCTGCCCAGTCGGCTGCGGTCTTCTTTATTAGCAAAAATCTCATCGATCAGGTTCTTAATCACTTGGTTAACTTGAGCAAAATCCATGCAGCTTTTATTGATCTCGCTGGTATCGTCATAAAGTTCTTTGGCAGCACGCAGATAGCGATAGGCCCGGGGATAGCACGCCTTATTTTCATTGGTCAGCTCAATAATCTGCTGACGCCGGCTGGTAACCTGATCAACATCCCAAAATTCGCCTAGATTGATCATCCGCTCTACACAACCGGGATATTGCGGCTCAATAATATGGGGTGCTGTACCATCAACGATCGCCGCTTTCAGTGCGGGTATCGCCACTCCATCTAGGGAGTCCGCATCTGAGCTGCAGTGAAACTGCTCGATATCATAACCTAAAGCATGCAGATGCTCTGCAATTTTAGTCATCAAAGTAGATTTGCCTGTGCCCGGTCCACCTTTTAGGATATAGACACGGTAAGGCATACCGCTGACAATCTGATCAAAAAACGAATAAAACCCTTGTGGTGTAATGCCGCCTGCAAAAAACTTCCGAATTCGACCCACTTTTTAACCCCTTTCTCGCAAGATCACATCTTAGTATATGCGAGCTGCGAAAAAGCGTGCAGTTTGTTTAAGGGGTTTTAACTTCCTTCACCTGTTTTACCAGCTTAACGCGGGGAACCAGAATTACTCGTTCGCAGGTTAAACACTTTAAGCGCATATCAACTCCGGTTTTCATTACTTCCCATTCGTCGCCACCGCAGGGATGTTTTTTGCGCAGGCGTAAAATATCTCCCACATTGTACATAACGGATCCCTCCACCTTAATTATAGCCGATAGTTATTTTGGATTCAAAAATATTTGCCAGGACTGGCAGGTTTTTACCCCCTGCTACCGAATAGTGTACTAAGTGTTTTAAAATGGTTATGAGAGGGGAAGATGATTCGTTGAAACTTAACAAACTGTCGTTCGTATTAATTTTCGCACTGCTGTTAGCTAACACATCAGTTTTAGCTGCCGGTAACGATGAAATCGTTGCCACTGTCAATGGACAGGAAATCACCTTAGCTCAGTTTTATCAAGCACTGGAACAGGAAGCCGGACCATTCGTGTTGAGTCAGCTGATTATTAAGGAATTAGTGGCACAAAAACAAGAAGCATTAGGCGTATCAGTAGATCCGTTCGATTTTCAATTACTCTTCGCCAGCATTGTTTCCCAGCTGGGCGGAGAAGCTGGATACATGAATTATTTATACCAGCTCGGCATGACTGACGCAGAATTTAGAGAGCAGTTAGAGTTTGAACTGACTTTAAGCATGCTGGCTTATGAAGAGACTACAGTCACTCCCGAGCAGGTTATTGAATTTTTCTCAGAAAACAAAGATTATTTTGATCAGCCGGAATTAGTACGCGCCAGCCATATTCTTGTCACCACTGAAGCGGAAGCGGATCAACTGCTTGCCCTTTTGGAGCAAGGAGCTGATTTTGCCGAATTAGCCCAAGAACACTCCCTCGACACTGGCAATAAAGATTTTGGTGGCGATTTAGGTTATTTCCCCAAAGGCACAATGGTACCTGAGTTTGAAACCCTTGCTTGGAGCTTGGATATCAACAGCTATGATAAGGTTGAAACTACTTATGGGTGGCATGTAGTCTTAGTCACTGATAAATTGGAAGCCCAACCCGCAGACCTTGACGCCCAGTGGGACTATGTAGAACAGGTTCTGATTGAATACCTTTCCAATGATTTAAGTGCTTATCTCCGCAAACTGGAAGAAGAAGCTGAAATTGTGATTCTTAGAGAAGGCTATCAATAAAAACTTCCTAAACGACAGAAAAAGACGTCAGCCGCAAAAGGGGCTGACGTCTTTTTAATACTTCAAAATCGGTTGGCGGGCTGCTTTCGTTTCATCAAGTCGCTTCACCGGTGTTAAAGTCGGAGCTGACTTTAACTGCTCCGGATTCCTTCTTGCTTCCTCAGCGATAGTTTTCATTGTTTGGATAAAGACATCGAGGGTCGCCTTGGACTCTGTTTCGGTAGGTTCAATCATAATTGCTTCCTCGACAATCAACGGGAAGTAGATCGTTGGGGCATGCACCCCATAATCCAGGAGTCGCTTAGCAATATCCAGAGTGGAAACCCCCAATTCCTTCTGGCGCTTTCCTGAGAGGACAAACTCATGCATGCAGGTGCGATCATAGGGCAGGTAATAGTCATCCTTAAGCTGATTCATCACATAGTTTGCGTTCAGTACTGCATTTTCACTGACAGATTTTAGCCCTTCTGCACCTAACCTGCGGATATATGAGTAGGCCTTAACCAGCACCCCGAAGTTTCCGTAAAAGGCTTTGATCGGTCCAATGCTGTGTTTGGGAGTGGCAAAATGATACCGGCCATCGCTGTACTCAACTATAGGACTAGGCAGGAAGTCCACTAGTTTTTCGCTGACTACAATCGGCCCGGCACCTGGTCCCCCACCACCATGGGGCGTGGAGAAAGTTTTATGCAGATTAAAATGGACAATATCAAAACCAGTATCACCCGGTCGGGTTATGCCTAAGATTGCATTTGCATTAGCTCCGTCATAATAGAGCAGACCGCCTGCATCGTGAATGATTGCAGCAATTTCTTCAAGATTTTCGTCAAACAGGCCTAATGTATTGGGATTAGTCAGCATTAAGCCGGCAGTTTGAGGTCCAACCATCTCCCTTAAAGCTGCAACATCGACTCCCCCACGCTGATCTGAGGGAACCTCTTTCACCGTAAAGCCTGCCATTTGCGCGCTGGCTGGATTGGTACCGTGGGCTGAATCTGGGATAATAATCTCCCGCCGCTGATCTGCTTCACCATTAAATTTATGATAAGCCTTGATAATCAAAAGCCCGGCTAATTCACCATGGGCGCCAGCAGCCGGCAGAAGCGAAGATTTAGCTAAACCGGCTATTTCAGCGAGACACTGATCCAATTCATACATCAGCTGGAGCGCCCCTTGAACCGTGCTTTCAGGCTGCCGCGGATGAATCCGACTGAAACCCGGCAGAGCTGCAATATCTTCATGAACGCGGGGATTATATTTCATGGTACAGGATCCCAATGGATAAAAACCAACATCCACACCATGATTTTTCCGGGATAACTGAGTAAAATAGCGCACTACCTCAGGCTCAGTTACCTGCGGCAGCCCCGGTTCAGTTTCACGCAGGTACGAACGGGGTATCAATTCATCCAGGGAAACCTCCGGCACATCAAGTTTCGGCAGAGTGTAACCGCACCGCCCCGGCTTTGACATTTCCAACAGCAGCATCTAACGACACCCCCTTAGCAATTCCACGAACTGATCCATTTCAGCTCGGGTACGCGCCTCTGTCACCGCGATCAGTACGCAATCGGCCAGTTCAGGAACTGCCGATTTGAGTGGAAATCCACCGAGATATCCTTGTTCCAACAGACGTTCATTCACTTGTTCCCAATCTACATCTACTTGGAGCACAAATTCCTTAAATACTGGTGCATTAAACCGCAGTTTAAATCCGGCCTCTACTAATTTTCGGCGCAGATACGCCGTTTTTTGCGCGCACTGATAGGCTACCTGTTTGATTCCTTCATTACCCAATAAAGCCAGATAGATGGTAGCAGTTAAGGCATTCAACGCTTGATTTGTACAGATGTTTGAGGTCGCTTTTTCGCGTCTGATATGCTGTTCCCTGGCCTGCAGTGTCAAGACGTAGCCAACATTTCCATCCCGATCTGTTGTCTGGCCGACTATTCTCCCGGGCATTTTGCGGATCAGCTTGGTACCATTCACCGCAAAGAAGCCAACGCTCGGTCCGCCAAAGCTGATGGGATTGCCTAGACAGCCAGCATCACCCACAACGATGTCCGCTCCATATTCACCAGGAGATTTCAGCAGGCCGAGACTGATCGGATCAACCGCCATTACCAAAAGTCCGCCAGAACCTTTGATCCAGCTGGCAATTTGTTCCACATCCTCAAGGGCGCCAAAAAAGTTCGGTTGTCCTACAATCATACAAGCTAGCTCTGAACCTGTCTTTAGATCAAATGCATCTAAAGCAATCTGTCCGGTGTCAGAACCGTAAGGCACTCTAATTAACTCAATGTTCTGACTTCCTAAATATACTTCGAGAATATCCACCCACTGGGGGTCAAGATTGGCAGCGGCAGCAACTTTACTGCGGCGGGTAATGTTGCAGGACATTAATGCAGCTTCCGCCAGTGCAGTCGCACCATCATACATTGAAGCATTGGCTGCCTCCATACCGGTCAAGTTTGCTATTAAAGTTTGGAACTCGAAAATTGACTGAAGCACTCCCTGGCTGATTTCTGCCTGATACGGTGTATACGCAGTCAAAAATTCACCGCGGCTGGTCAGGTGGGAAATTACCGCAGGGACAATATGGTCGTATGCGCCAGCGCCCAAAAACGAAACACACTGATCAAGATTGATATTCTGCTGCGCAAGTTTACCCATATAGCGCAGCAGTTCAGGCTCAGTGAGGGCTTCTGGTAAATCGAGTGGTCTCTGCAGGCGTAAATGTTCTGGTATATCTGCAAATAGATCTGCTATCTGATTCATTCCAAGGGACTGGAGCATCTGCTGCTGCTCTTCGGGGGTATTGGGAATATAGGGCACCATTATACCTCCTTCAAATAGCTCTCATACTCCTCAGCAGTCATTAAATTAGAAAAATCAAACTCGCTTGATTTAACCTCTACTATCCATCCATCATCATAAGGAGATTCATTAATTAATTCTGGACTGTCCTCTAATTTTTCATTGACAGCGGCAATGGTACCTGTTACAGGCGAGTAAACATCTGATGCAGCTTTAACTGACTCTACCACAGTAAAGGGTTCGCCTTCGGTAACCTGGGCATTAACCTCAGGCAGTTCTATGTAGACGATGTCTCCAAGCTGATCTTGGGCATATGCGGTAATGCCGATTCTCACTAATGAATCACTGACCTCCTGTACCCATTCGTGTTCTTTGCTGTAGAGTAATCCTTTTCTTACTTCCATTGTAATCCAAACCTCCTGTTGATTATTTCTTTTTAATAACAAACCTGCCTTTAATAATCTCAGCAGGTACTTTTTGATTCCTAATTTCAATTTCGATAATATTGCCAGCCTTGGCATGCTCACTGTCGACATAACCCAGCCCAATCGCTTTTTGGGTACTGGGAGACATTGATCCGCTGGTTACAAAGCCAATAGGTTGGCCCTGCTTTAATATTTTATATCCCTGACGTGGAATTCCTCTTTCTTTTAGGACAAATCCGACTAATTTCTGTTTAACACCAGCTGCTTTCTGTTTTAACAGTGCCTCCCGTCCAATAAAATCTCCTTTGTCAAAGTCAACGAACTTCCCTAAACCGGCCTCAAGGGGAGTGATTTCTTCAGTAAGCTCATTACCGTACAACGACATGCGCATTTCCAGCCGCAGTGTATCCCTGGCTCCTAAGCCAATTGGTTGGATGCCGTAGGGTTTGCCTACTGCCAGTAATTCTTCCCATAACTGCGGTGCCAAATGCGGCGGCAGATAGATTTCAAAGCCATCTTCGCCTGTATAACCTGTGCGGGATACCCGAATTCTCTCCCCATGATACAACAGATCCGCAAAGGAATAGTAGCGCATTGATTCCAGCTCGTATTCTAAAACCTTTTCAATTACAGGAAGCGCATTTGGACCCTGAACCGCAAGGAGCGCGGTTGAAGGTGAAAGATCAACAACTGCTGTTTCATCCAGCTTATGACTGCTCAGCCACTGAAAATCCTTGTCCTTATTTGCGGCATTCACCACAAGATAGAATCCCTCAGGAACGCGGTAGATGAGAATGTCATCAATTACCCCGCCATTCTCATTAGTTAACAGATTATATTGAACTGCTCCTGGAGTTAATGAAGAAACGTCATTAGTTGTCACATAATTGAGGAAATCCTGCGCCTTTGAGCCGGTAACAAGAATCTCACCCATGTGGGAGAGGTCAAACACTCCTACTGCAGTGCGCACATTCTGATGCTCTCCCACAATACCTGTATACTGCAGGGGCATAAAAAATCCAGCGAACTCCGTCATTCTAGCACCCAAAGCAACATGTTTCTCATAGAGTGGTGTTTTTTCAGCCACTTACAGCCCTCCTCAATTTTTTATGTCTTTCCCTTATAGTTAAGATTTGTCACCGAATTTAGATTTCCTTCATAACATAATACACGAAGCTTTGCTGGCAAAGGGGGAATTACATGTTTAGCTTATTAAAAGCTATCCTAGATCCGATCTTAAAAGCACAGAAACGGACAGTGATTTTGATTTGGAGACCGAGCAAGCGCAGTTAAGCCTAAACCCTAGCAATAATGCTGGGGTTTTCCCTTAACTGAGCATCTTATCAGAGTCGCAGCATTTTGTAAAGCAGATATAAGCCGATTAATCCAAACGCGGAGTATGTATACTTAATCAAAGGGACAAAACCAATCCTGGCAATCAGGAGTGCAGCAGCCAGCACCAGAACACAGACTTTCCACCACTGACCTGACAGCCAGGGATGCAGGCGCTGGGTTACAGCAAAAGCATTGGCTAGTGCAGTAGTATACATGGCAATCCAAATTACTAACGTATAAACTGTTCCGACTGCCGGACTGATTCTATTTGCTAAAGTCAGCAGCGGCAGCGAAGTATTCATGATTTCAGGTGGAGCTGTCAGTAGAGCAGCCGCTGCCAAGGTTATCAATACTGTTAAGATCAAGCCTCCTAACCATCCCCCCTGCTCTGCCTGCTGTTCATCCTTAACTAATTGACCGATTCCGGCAAAGACAGCTAGGGCAAATCCATAGTTATACCCCCCATATAATGCTCCATAAGGTACAGCTGCCACTAAGCCGGGAACACCTGTAGGCTTACCTTTTACGATAGTTAATACTGAAACCAAGCTCATAAATACAATCATTACCGGAACTAAATAGCCATTCAAATCCAGAACTTTATCTAAACCTACAAGAAGAGGAAGCAGTGTCAAAGCGGCTGTTATATACATTCCACCGCTGATCCCAAGCAGCTGAAGCAGTGCCTCTTCCGTTCCAGCAAACATTACCGCCATCCCCAGCATAATAAAAGTGGTATAAAGTAGGTCTAAAAATGGTGCTGCCGTTTTATTGATGCTGGTGATCAGCTGATTGTAATCGGCAAACTTTAAAGCGACACATTTTCTTAATGTTAAACTGCCGCAGTAACTGAGGAGAAATCCAGCAATGGCTATACCAATAAAGCCAGAGCTGCCGAAACGGGCAAAGAACTGGACTATTTCCTGACCTGAAGCAAAGCCAGCTCCAATTACAGTTGCCACATACAGAGACGCGATCTTCCAGACCAATTAATCCCCTCCCCTGAAAAAAATGGTCAGCAATACATATTATGCAGGAATTTTGCGTATATTAGTGTCGAGATCAAATAATGAGGGGAGGGAGCTTCCATCTTAAATCGTAATAAAGGAAATATTGCCCGACTTCATATGGATGATCCATTCGCAGCAGAGACATTGGCTCTCTCTATTGCACGTATTGCTATGGAACAGCATCTAGTAGTAGTTTGTGTCGGCACAGATCGTTCTACAGGAGACTCTTTAGGACCATTGATCGGAACAAAACTGCTCCAAAGCGGTCTGCAGAACATGACTGTCTACGGCACCCTTGATGAACCAGTCCACGCTCTCAACCTTGATCAGTTTGTTGCCTTAATCAAAGAAAAGCATTCCGATTCACTAGTGCTAGCAATCGATGCCTGTCTGGGAAGATCGGAAAGCGTGGGATATATTTCTTTAAAAGAAGGCCCGTTAAAGCCAGGAACAGGTGTGAACAAGGCGCTTCCTGAAATTGGAGATTACCACATTATTGGCATAGTAAATGTTGGCGGACTAATGGAATATTTTGTGCTCCAGAATACTAGACTCAGTCTGGTAATGCGGATGAGCGAAGTGATTGCAAAGAGTATTATAATGAGTGCGCATCAAATGATTATAAATAGAGCTTAATGTTCCACGTGGAACATTAAGCTCTCAGACTGTCGAAAAACCCCTCTGTTTAACGCAAATCGTTGAACAGAGGGGTTTATTTACGTTAAAATATTATTGGGTGATATACATGTTAGAAAGGCCAAAGAATTTACGCAACAACCTTCAGATAGTTGATTTGGAAAGTTTAGTTCCTAAAAATCATTTGCTGCGTAAAAT
>JAAYLQ010000063.1 GCA_012521805.1 Bacillota bacterium | reverse complement strand
TTCCTGCGCTATCGGTATCAGCTCATCAAATACGAGATAGAGCATGGCACCGGCCGCAAAGCCAAGAGCGGCTGACAAAAACACCTCCGAAACGCTTCCCAGATAAGCGCCGATCAGCGCTCCTAATCCGGTTGGCAGACCTGCGGCAGCACAGGTTGCTACAATTCTTAAGGGACTCAGTCCAGCAGCCTTCATTGGTCCTGCCATTGCTAATCCTTCCGGCGCGTCATGGAGAGCGAGGATTAGAGCTAAGCCGATACCTAAACTCTCTGACGCAGCGTATCCAGCTCCGATAGCTAACCCTTCCGGCAGATTGTGCAGCGCTATTCCCAGCCCGATTAAAATGCTGGTTCTGATCAGGCGCATCGTTTTCTTGCTGTGATTGCCCACAGCCGATACCTGAATGTGGGGGATAAATTGATCCAATAAGTACAAAAACCCGCAGCCGAGGACAATACCGTACAAGAGTACAGAAAGATTACCGTAAGCTAATGCTTCTGGAATCAAATCTTGAAAGATTACCGCCAGCATAATGCCCCCGGAAAAAGCCAGAACAAAGCTAAGTGTCCTGCTCTTTGGGGTCCGCAGTACGCTGATAATTAAACCTCCCAAACCTGTGCCAATACAGCCAGCAGCTGTTCCTAAAAGCGCTGCCTGCCAAATATTTCCCATCTAACTGTTCCTCCCCTGGTGAGAATAAAAGTCATTTTCAGCAGTCTTATTAGATTCTAAAGCTCTTTTCCTCGCTTGTCAAATGCAGAGATGTGAAGTCGAACATACTAAAAACTTATGCGGATGAGCCTGAGGTTATTAACAAATAAGAAGAAACAGCGTTATGGTTTAATGCACAGAGAAAACAGATAACCATCCCTGCTTTGGGGGATGGTTATCATTGTTTCGTTATGCTTTGGCCCTGAGAACGCGGGAAGCGTTGATAACAGCAATCAATGTTACGCCCACATCAGCAAAAATAGCTTCCCAAAGACTGGCAATACCAAATGCACCTAACAAGAGGAATAAAGCTTTGATCCCCAGTGCTAAGATGATGTTCTGCCAGACAATCTTCCGCGTATATTTAGCCAAACGGATGGCGGTGCCTATTTTACCAACTTCATCAGTCATAAACACCACATCGGCTGCTTCAATCGCTGCATCGGATCCTAAACCACCCATGGCTATGCCGATATCGGAGCGGGCCAGCACAGGAGCATCGTTGATTCCGTCACCAATAAAGGCTACTTTTTTACCACCCAGCAGGAAATCCTCAACAATTTCCACCTTGTCTTGGGGCAAAAGCTCTGCATAAACTTGATCAATGCTTAACTTTTCAGCTACAGCCCCAGCATGCTCCTGGGTATCTCCACTCAGCATCACCAAATTCTTAATTCCCAGCTGCTTTAGCTCAGCAACTGCTGCAGCAGAATCCGGTTTGATCTGATCCGCCACTATTATATAACCGGCATAGCGACCATTAACTGCAGCATAAACCACAGAGCCCAGGGCACTAATATTAGGAACTTTAATACCGTGCTGCTCCATGATCTTGCGGTTACCCACAATTACCTGTTCATCTCTGACTGTGGCTACAATTCCATGCCCTGCGATTTCCTGGTAGTCACTGATAATAGATTGATCGATTGGCTGTTGATACGCTGCTCTGATTGACTGGGCAATTGGATGGTTGGAATAGCATTCCGCATAAGCGGCGTATTCCAGCAGTTTTTCATCTGACATACCTTCAGCAGCCGCTTGGCTTACTGAGAACCTGCCGTGGGTGAGGGTACCTGTTTTATCAAAGGCAACGGTTCCTAGGTCGTTAAATGCTTCAAGATAGTTGCTGCCCTTAATCAGGATGCCATGGCGGGAAGCAGCTCCGATTCCACCGAAGAAGCTGAGGGGAATCGAAACTACCAGTGCACATGGACATGAAATAATTAGAAATACCAGAGCGCGGTAGCCCCATTCACTAAGACTTGCATCAGTAAAAAGAGGCGGCAGGAATGCTAAAGCGAGAGCCATGAAGACCACTGCAGGGGTGTAGTATTTAGCAAATTTAGTGATCAAGTTTTCGGTAGGTGCTTTCTTGCTGGCTGCGCTCTGCACTAATTCAATAATTTTAGTAGCTGTTGACTCCTGGTATGTTTTCGTTACCTGAACTGTCAACAGCCCGGTGTTATTGATGCTGCCGCTGTATACTTGATCGCCGTTTTGAACTGGGCGGGGTATCGATTCCCCAGTTAGGGCTGAAGTATCGAGGGTGGACGAGCCTTCGATAACTACTCCATCCAACGGCACCCTTTCGCCCGGCTTCACTATAAGCAGATCACCAATCTTAACCTGTTCAGGTGATACAGTCTGCAGTCCTATTTCGGTCTGCAGATGGGCGTAATCTGGCCTGATGTTCAGCAGGGCTGTAATGGAGCGCTTGGAACGATTGACTGCCAGGCTTTGAAAATACTCTCCAATCTGGAAAAACAGCATTACCGCAACGCCTTCAAGATATTCACCAATGATAAAAGCCCCGATTGTGGCAATCGACATCAGGAAGTGTTCGTCGAAAACGTTTCCTTTAAAGATATTGCGAACTGCTTTATAGAGAATTTCGCCGCCGACAAGAAGGTAGCTGGCGAGATATAATCCTAAAGTTAGTTCAGGGGAAAGATCTGCAAAAATCGCTAAAGCCAGCAAAGCAACAGAACCGAGAATTGTCATTAGGTGGGTGTTGAACCACCAGGTTCTGTCCTGCTGCGGCTGCGCTGCGGTATTCGCAAGATCATGGATACTGGCGCAGGTGCTGCACTCAGTACTCCCGTGGGAGTGATTTAAATGTTTAACGGTTGCTTGTGTATTTCCCATATCAGTTTCTCCTTACTCTCTATACTGTTAGCGATTGCCTTCCTTGATGTGATCTAATCCTTGACGAAAGATTTCTTCCACATGATCGTCATCTAAAGAATAATAAACCATTTTGCCTTCCTTGCGGTGGCGCACCAGTTTGGCCTGCTTCAATACCCGCAGTTGATGGGAAATCGCAGATGGAGTCATTCCCAACGCTGCAGCAATATCGCCGACACACATTTCTGCCTCAAACAACGCTGACAGAATTTTAATGCGGGTTGAGTCGCTGAAAGCTTTAAACAGCTCAGCCAAATCATACAAAGTTTCCTCCGGCGCCATTGTCTCTTTAACTCGCGCCACAATATCTGGATGGACCACATTCAATTCATCATTCACGCAATCACCTCATTCATTTTATATGTAAACAAATGAACAATTGCTCATTTGTTGCTGATTAAATTATAGCAGTGTTGACAGCGTCCGTCAATGGTAGGTTGGGGAAAATAACTTTCGCACGAATTAATTAACATTACGTAGAACTTCAAAGGTAATGATGCCAAACGAAGCGAGGTCAACGACAAGATGAAGGTAAAATCTGGATTTATATTTCTCTTAACTGTATTATTAATGTTAAATTTCTCGGTTTCCATTTTTGCACAGGAAGAGGAATTGGAGGAAGTGCAGATAGAGGAAGAAGCAGTAACTGTCGAGGAACCTGTAGATGAGCTGCAGCTGGACATGGAAGTGCTGGCAGACTACTTTGATCGATATCTGCGGGAGCAGATGGAGAACTATGAAATTCCTGGACTGGCTTTTGCTTTAGTCAATCACGGCGAGATTATTACAGGGGGTTACGGCTTTGCTGATGTTGAAAATGAGATTCCGGTTGACCCCAACACTACGCTCTTTCCGATGGAGGACATTGCCAAAGTATTTACCGCTGCAGCTGTTCTGCAGCTGCATGAACTGGGGGCGGTAGATCTGGATGCTGATGTGAATCGCTATCTTTCCGGGTTTTCCATTCCAGATCGCTTTTCTCGGCCGCTGACATTAAGAAATATATTGATTCACACCAGCGGGTTTGCTGAAACCAGTATTGGTGGCTATGCTGAGAGCAGTGAAGCAGTTCAGCCTTTAGAACAGTACTTAGCAGATAACATCCCCCACTGGGTTTATGCCCCTGGCAAAGCCAGTACGTATGGGGACTATGGATATGGCTTGGCTGGCTTGATCGTTCAGGAAGTGAGCGGTTTGGAATTTGCTGAGTATATGAAGGAGAACCTGTTGGCACCTTTGGCGATGTATTCTGCGGCGGTTAATTTGGAAGATGCGGTGGCGGACAACTTAGCTAAAGGCTATGTTGAACTTGCAGGAGAGCTCACTGCTAATCCACCTGCATATACCCATAATCTGCCGGCAAACTCATTATTCAGTTCCGTTAGAGACTTAGCTAATTTTATTGCCATGCATTTAAATGCCGGTGTGTTCAGCAACCAGCAGATCTTAAAGCCGGAAAGCTTAAATCTAATGCATAACCGCCAGTTTGTCCAGCATCCTCAGCTTGCGGGGTGGACAATCGGCTTCTTTGAGCTCAAAACAAATGATCAGCGGGTGATTATGCACGGCGGGGACAGTGAGCTTGGCTATTCTTCTATCATGTTCCTGCTGCCTGATGCCGATTTTGGCATGGTAGTATCAATAAACCGTTACCTGCCGGAGTTTGGCACCAAGCTGATTAATGATTTTCTCCAGTGGCGTTATCCTGCAGCGAGTACTGCGCCGATAACACCTGCAGGTGATGCGGTCAAGAGAGCTCAGTGGTTTGTAGGTAATTACACCCTTGATTACCCTTCCTGGAACAGCCTGGCCTGTCTGAGAAGGCTGTTTACCCAGATTCATGTGACTGTGGATGAAACGGGAGTTTTTAATATCGATTTTCCTCCGGAACTTGATCTGCCGACTGCATGGGTAGAGGTAGAGCCGCTGCTGCTGCGGGCAGTTGATCAGGAAAAATATATAGCTTTTATTGATGATGCCCGGGGGAATATCACTCACCTTTATGCCGGCGGAGTTTATAACTTTGCGAAACTGCCGTGGCATAAAACAACAGAAGTAACCTTAATTGCTTGTGTTGTTTTTACAGCTGTTTTTGGACTGGAACTGCTGATTTGGCTGGTCCGGAAAATCCGCAGCAGACGCCTGCGGATTCGGCCTTTAGATCGGTTCCATCAGAATATGGCTGCGCTGATCAGTTTAATCAACCTGCTGTTTATTGGCGGTCTGCTGTATTATCTCTACAGTTACTCTCAAGAACTGCTCTTCGGTATATCACCAGTATTATTCAGCTTGTTGATTCTGCCGTTGATTTCGGTTGCCCTTACTTTAATTCTGCTGGTGGTAGGATCGAGTATCAATAAACGGCGCTGGTCTTTTCTGCAGCGGATCTATCACTTTGGTTTGGGAACTGTTTTCGTACTGTTCTTGGTTTATCTCTGGACATGGAATTTAATCGGATTTTAAGCAGTGCACGCACCAATGCAGCTACAGGCAGTGTTGGTGCGTGTTTTGTATATAAACTAATAAATACAAGGAATTACCTGAAAATCATAGAATATTAGAATCAACAGTACTATAATCATTGGAATTTAGGAAGTTGAAAGCGGGGAGTACTGATGGATACGCGGAATCCAGATGTTAAGTTCCTAGCACACTTTCGAGAATCAGATGG
>JAAYLQ010000062.1 GCA_012521805.1 Bacillota bacterium | reverse complement strand
CTTCGATCCGAACACTGGTTCTTAAAAATGGCCAGTTCTCTTTCCTGAACCCTTTTTTCAACCTCACTAGACATCTTCAACGGGATTTTTCTGCATCACCCTCTTGACTTAATACCACAAGTCTACTAGATTTTAGTTGTCATAGTGTTGCCATTATCTCCCTAACCTATGCAGAAACCTGGCTGTCTGCTATAATGGGTAGTGAAAATGGATTGAGGGGGATTTTATGCTGGAATTGAAAGTTGATCTGGCAAATCGAGAACTGCTGATTGAATACGGAGCAGTACCCATTGAGTTTTACGTGGAAACAGAGTACAAAGTAATTCCTGTGGAGAATGGATTGGGAGGGCTGGTGCTGGAGGAGGTTAAACCCGAACTGCCTTACTGGGTGGATCATGATGCTGGTGAGGCTCCAGAAGAGTGGTGGAATACTTGGGATATGAGCAGGTGGGGAGTGATTTCAGCCTTTATTAAGGGTCAAAGAATTGGCGGCGGGATTGTAGCTTACGATACGCCCGGGATTGAGCTGCTTAGGGAACGCAGCGATCTAGGACTGCTGTGGGATCTGCGCGTGGCCGAAGCTTACCGGCAGCAGGGAATCGGAACACAGATTTTTCAAGCCTGCGCCGCGTGGGCGCGGCAGCAGGGGTTAAAGCAGCTGAAAATAGAGACTCAGACTTACAATATTGCGGCCTGTAAGTTTTATGCTAAACAGGGAGCGGTGCTGGGGACGATCGACTGCTATGCCTACCCGCAGCTGCCCCGAATTAAACAGCTGATTTGGTATTATGATTTATAGTGATTTAAAAAGGGGACAGAGTGCAGCTCTTTGTCCCCAAGATTTCTATCTTCCAGATATTGTAACGCCTGAAAAGCCAATCCATGGATAAATTCCAGAACCATAGTCAACCCGTTCCTGTGAGATGTCGATAATGTTGTGCATCATCTCAATTAGGTTGCCGGAAATCATAGTTTCGCTTACTGGATATTGAATCCTGCCATTCTCAATGTAATAGCTGTTTTTGGCTACACCGGAAAAATCTCCGTTTTGACTAGGATTGCCTCCTGAAAAGCGGGCCAGCATAATTCCTCGGTCAATCTGACTGATGATCTGTTCCAGTGGTTTGTCACCAGGTTCAATTACATAGCATCCACCGCTGTTTGGACCGCGTTTGAGACCAGTTTTATTTGCGCCATAAAGGCTGAGCAGGAATGTCTGCAGGATCCCCTGATCAATAATTGTACAGTTTTCCGCTTGGTAACCGTCGCCAGTGATAAAATACCCATCAGCTATTTCCGGCGAAATCGGACGGGAATGGATAGTTAAACGGGGATCAGCCACCTGTTCACCCAGTTTATCTTTATAGACACTGGTTCCAGAAATTAACGCACCATCAAAGATTGTAATCCCAAATAGATAGCTGAGAAAATCAGCAAGGCAGTCTGGAGTTATGATTACATCACCGACAAATTTGCCGGATAGTGGTTTAGTTACAATCTGCTCGCTGGACTGGGCTAGCAGAGTGTCAAGGCTGCCGCAGTCAAGCAGCTCCTTATCGAGATTATCAGCTGCGAAGCCAGTGTAGTTAAAGGACGAACTGTTTTCCCCGTCATTACCGGAAAACATGCTGCTGAAACGGTAGATACCTTTGTTTGTAGTAAAGTCGACTCCATTGGTATTAGCAACAAAACTGGAACTGTATGTAAAGTCGAAATAAGCGTTTTCCAGCATAATGTTGGGATACTTTGCTTCAGCAGATTTAAGGAACTGCTCCAGCCTCGCATACATCAAATCTTGATCTGGTTCCTTGGGCCCAGAACTAAACTCTTGAGCAGGCTGGTATTCAGCGATCCCGTGGGCTGGATCCGGTTCGCTCGATTCAGCAATCTCAATTACCGTTTGGATTGCCTGATCAATTGTTGCCTGATCCAGTTTGTTTACACTGTAAGAACCACTTTGATTATTTTTAATAACATAGATGCCGAGGCTGTTGTTAAAGACAGTGCGAATTAATGACATGTTTCCAGCTTCAACGTTCATTTCATACTTAGTGCTTTTAACCAGCGAACAGTTAGCATGGTCAATCCCTTTTGCCTTCAGCTGCTCCAGTGTGTATTTAAGAATTCCCCGCTCTGTCATTGTTACCGCCCTCCAATATTTACTCGACATTTAATCGCTGGACCGCCCATTCCTACAGGCATAGGCTGTTTCTTACCACACATTCCAGATACTAACCATTTCATATCGTTCGAAACCATGGTCACCGTTTTTAATACATCAAAGGCGAGACCGGAAATGGTTGTATCTAGTATGGCACGGCCGAGCTTGCCGTTTTTGATCTCATAACCCAAAACGACACCAAACATGAACTCACTGGTGGTATCGGCCTGACCATTGCTGGGACGAATTAGGTAATACCCGTCTTCGATGGAGCTGATCATAGCTTCTAAAGTGTCGTTCCCGGGTAAAATTGCGGTATTGCGCATGCGAATCAATGGCTCATCGGAGAAAGCCCAAGCCCGGGCATTTCCGGTTGGCGCGGTGTTGAAATGCTGTGCACTTTCTTTGTTGTGCAGATAACTTTTGAGGATACCCTGCTCAATAATTACCGCATCCTCAGCTTTGGTACCTTCATCATCAACATAGATCGGCATTGGACATGTTTCTCCGAGAGCATGGTGAGCAAAATCAACTAAGGTAACTAGAGGACTAGCAACCTGCTGATTCATGACCTTGGCAGCTACAGATCCTCCTAATACTAGATCTGCTTCAGTGGTATGTCCAATAGCTTCGTGGGCCAAGATTCCGCCTAATTCTGCATCAAGAATGCACTCTTTGATACCTGGTTCAGCATAGACTCCCTCAAGTTTGTGGCGCAGATGCTCATACAGCTCATCGATTTGCGGATACAGATCTGCAGGGTCGTCAAACACATCTTCAAACTGGCCCCGATCACCAAAAACATCATACAACTCAATTGGCTTGCCATCCTTTTCCAAGGTAAGGCTGACCGACAGCAGGGAACGGGGGTGGAGAGAATAGGAGTAGGAACCATCAGAGGTTAAGAGCTGCTTTTCCATATCCAGACAGTTTAGTCCAACATAGCGGCTGACCAGATCCGGATATTTTGCTGCTATGTACTGGTCAACCTGCTTGACAAAATCGATCAACTGCCTTTGGGTGAGCCGCGGTTTGGTTGTGGA
Source organism: Bacillota bacterium (assembly GCA_012521805.1). Lineage (GTDB taxonomy): Bacteria > Bacillota > Limnochordia > Darwinibacteriales > DTU012 > DTU012. The sequence goes on along the minus strand of JAAYLQ010000062.1, from coordinate 333 downwards.
ATAATCATGTTCAGCAGTAATTGGTGCAGAAGGTAAAGGTGCTTTCTGCTTGTTCTGTTTGCTGTCTAAAAAACTTGCGTTATTTGATGCAGCCTTAATTACCTGCCGAATGCTGTCTTCGTCAAAATCCGGGCTTGAGGCAAAACCCCAAGATCCCTTTTGATATACCCGCGCAGAAACACCGCTGGATGCGCTTTTCACATTCCTGGTATTACTGCCCTTGAGAAATCCAATTGAGATACTGCGGTTCTCCTGCACCCTTAATTCTGTATAACCTGAAAATAACGGCGTGAACTTACCTAAATCAAGTAACTGCATAGTCTAACCCTCCTT
>JAAYLQ010000007.1 GCA_012521805.1 Bacillota bacterium | reverse complement strand
CCTAACTTGCGGGCATATACCGGATCGAGGGCGTGTTCCGCATCAATCATAGCTGCTACTCCGCCCATCTTCTGGGCTTGTGCCATAATATGTAGTGTCAAGGTCGTTTTACCTGAGCTTTCTGGCCCGTAAATTTCAATCACCCGTCCCCGGGGAATTCCACCGATTCCAAGCGCTAAATCAAGGCTTAACGACCCGGTGGGGATTACATCTATATTTCTCGAGGCAGCTTCGCCCAATTTCATAATCGAGCCCTTACCAAACTGCTTTTCAATCTGGGCTATCGCTGTATCTAAAGCTCGTTTTCTATCATCGTTCATCCTGGTTTTCACTCCCATTTAACTATAATAAGAAACCTTTGTTCGCCCTTGGAGCGAATAAAAAAGAGGAAAGCAGCTGGCAATCCGATCACCAGTGATTTCTTCTTGCGAAATCCCCCAACCCCATCATCAGCTAGTCTGATTCCTCGCTATCATTTTCGACGTTAACCTCTTGATTCCTTCCGGGATAAGAAATGAATGTGCGCTCTAAAGAAAAACTCTGCTGAAGAGTTTGGACTTGGATGCTGTCAACAGCTGCCAGCACGTAATCATCCAGATCATGGTCGTAAACAAAGTGCAGCAGGGAAAGGCTGAAGGGAATATTTTGGGAGCTCTGGATTCCTCTGATTCCGGCAGCACCAGTTGTTCCGGCATTCACATAGACCGTTCCTTCAACTTGATTGAGCGTCTGCAGGTGATTATGACCAAAAACAATAACTGGAAAGATTCCTGGTTCTATTTGTCCGGCAATCCGATAATTGTGAACAGCAAAAATATCAATTCCATGGTTTTGATCACGAAATAGTTCATTAATTTGAACAGCGATTTGATTTAACTCAGTTGTTGAAACACTCTGAGGAGAATGATTTCCCGCAGACGGATCAGGTATGCCGGCGATTTGTAAACCCAGTACTTCTACAGGATTGAGATCCAGCAGCATTACATTTTGCGTCTGGGCTAACCTTTCAACCACATCAGGAGCTTCATGATTGCCTGAAACAAAAAGGTAAGTAACACCCAATTCTTCAATACGCTGCACAATTTCTGCTTCTAAAGGAGTTCCCCAGTCTGTCAGATCCCCTGTATCGATCACTAAATCAATTGGAAAAGTATTTACAACTTGTGTCATAAAATCAAAAGCAACAGGATGATTGTGAATATCTGATACATGAAGTACAGTCACATCTGCGGTAAGCATCCCAACACTTTCCAGATTATCAATTTGATTAAAAACAGCATAGAGATTGGCTGCTAGGCTTTGTATTTGTTCACCCAGCTCATCGACTCTAACTAATCCTTCTTGGATCAGACCGAGCATCCAAGGCGCAGCTTCAATAATCCCCTGATATTTGGGATTGGCAAAGGCTTGGAGATTATAACCAAAATAGACAGCTGTTACCATCAGCAGAACAATTAGACTGCCAGTTAAAAAGCCAGTGAGCAGATCCACCCACCGACGCCTACCCAAGAGATATACACCCAGCAGGCCGCCAATTCCTGAAATCGCCAACAGCTTTAAGATTGCCATGCCGATCACTTGATTAATTCTACTGCTGAAATACTGCACCAATGCAGCTTGAGCATCTAAATCAGCAGCAAAAGCAACACTTCGGAGCTGATCAAGATCAATGTTTGTCAGGGTTAACAAAACTTGCAGCGGCTGATAATAATGAGTTTTTGCTGTAATGCTGCCGATTGGGGGGATTCGTACCAGGGTATAACCTGGCAGACCAACTTTCACATCAAGAGCAATTTCTAAGGGGGCGATCCTGACTGTAAAGGAACCAACAAGGTTCACCGCAACTACAGCTCCCAGAACCGCAAATAGATATGGCAGAATCCGTTTTCTAGTTTGATACAGCTGCTCACCGGCCATTAAGCAGTGCCTCCAATCTAACGCTGGCTGTCGTTGTCCAACTCCTGACGCAGAAAATTTAAAGCTGCCTGCGAGACGCGAAATTTGATTTCCTCGCGAGTGCCTTGAAACCGGAATTCTTTGGCCTTAGTATAGCCTGCTCCTGCAACTGCCATGTGTACCAAACCAACAGGTTTAGCTGCGGTCCCACCACCAGGGCCAGCAATGCCAGTTACCGAAATTGCCCAATCTGTTTTAGCCCTCAGGCGAGCCCCTTCAGCCATCTGGATTGCAACTATTTCGCTTACCGCACCAAATTTGCGGAGTGCTTCTGGGTCTACTCCCAACAGTTCTACCTTAGCTTGATTGCTGTAGGTAACATATCCTCGTTCAAAATATTCGGAGCTTCCAGGTACGTTTGTAATGCGATGCGCAATCAATCCACCACTGCACGATTCTGCTGCAGCCAGTGTTTGGGACCGGGCCTTAAGTTTTGCCCCAACTACCGCTTCCAAAGTATCCTGATCTGCTCCATAATAGTAAGGCGATAAAAGGGCAATCAGCCTGTCTTCCACCGGCTGAATCAGTTGTTCAGCATCAGTTTTTGAACCAGCTTTAGCGGTTATCCGCAGTTTAATTTCCCCCATCGAAGCGTACGGCGCAATCGTTGGATTCGACTGCTGTACCAATTCATTGTGGACAATTTCCACTAACTGCGATTCCCCGATTCCCACAAATTTTAACGTTCTAGATACTAATACACTCTTAGCAGAGTTTTGGACCAGGTACGGAACAACAGTTTCAGTAAACATGCCTTTCAGCTCATGGGGAACCCCTGGCAGAGCAATAACTGTTTTACTGCCCAAGTTCAGCAGGATTCCGGGAGCAGTACCCCAATGATTAGGGATCATTTCAGAGCCCTCAGGGAGATAGGCCTGTTTGCGGTTATTTTCACTCATAGTTCGGTCGGTATGCTTAAAATATTCTTCGATTG
>JAAYLQ010000061.1 GCA_012521805.1 Bacillota bacterium | reverse complement strand
GAGTGGAATTTAGAACAGCTGACCAATGAAGCGCTAGCACAGCTTAAATCCATCAATCCTGATGAAGCTGATTTAGGTAATGCTGCAGAATACTTAATCCCACTGCTGGTTAGAACAACTTTAAAAGAACTGCTCGCTGAAAGGGAAACAGTAACAAATAGGCTGACTGAGGCTAAAGCAGGTCTATTCGAGTCCCAGCAGGAACTCAATGCAATCCAGTCCGAGATTGAAAAATTAGGAGCTGTTCCTGATCATACTAATCTTGAAATCGCGCTTCACAATGGGCAAAGAGACAGTAAATTAGAGCAAGCGCTGCGGGATAATCAGCTGGCGCAGGATCAACTGATGGCTGAGATCAGCTCAGATATTCTCCGCCTCGGTTTATGGCAGGGAAGTTACCAAGAATTAGCGGTTCTGCCAGTTCCGGCTGCCGCAGTTGTAAAAGAGTATGCTGTCCAAATTCAGCAGCTTACCTCTGAGTTAAAATACCTTAATGACCAGATTAAACAGTTAGGAATCCAGCTTGAGGATGCAGAAATGCAGCTGCTCCGCATTGAATCCCAGGGCAAAGTTCCAACTAAAGCAGATTTAGACAGTGCCCGCAGGATCCGGGAGCAGGGTTGGAGGTTGGTGAAGAGAGCCTGGTTAGAAGGGAAGGTGACCTCGGACCAGGAGTTGGAGTTTACTAAAGGCAGGCCTTTAGCGGATGTCTATGAACATACAGTGCAGCAGGCAGATGCGATCGCCGATGCGATGTATAAAGAAGCCCGTAATGTGGGACAAAAACAGGCGCTGTTAAACAGTATCCGACAGCTGAAAACCAAATTGGCTGAGCTGCAGCAGCTGAAACAGAACCTTGAACAAAAACGTGAAACCTTATTAGCGGAGTGGGTTAATGAATGGCGCGACACGCAGATCCAGCCTTTAGCTCCTGAGGAGATGAACCTCTGGCTGGAGCAGCGGCAGCAGATCCTGGCGAAAGTTGGCGAATTAGCCAAGTTAAAGGCTGCAGCAAATCACCTTGCCGCTGCCAAGAGCCAGCTGATCACTGCCCTTACAGATGCACTGCACAGTGTTGGTGCGGATTTTAAGCAAACTCAATCGTTAACAGAACTGTTAGCCCAGGCAGAGGTTATCAACCGTAAACTGAAGGAGCGGGCACAAAAATTGGAGTTCCTGCGGCAAAGCAAAAAGAATGCTGAAAACCGCACTCACAGACAAGCTCAAGGAGTGAAAAATTACGAAGCAGCCCTTGAGGAAATAGAGGCGGAATGCAGAGCTAATCTTGCTAAAACCCGCCTTCCTGTGGATGCAGATTTGAATGCAGTTGGTATTTACCTTGATAAAATAGCTGAGCTGGAACAGCTTTTAAGGGCAAAAGCAGAACAGGAGAACAGCTTGGCACTGGATAGGAAATTTACTGCCAATTACGAAAGCCAGGTAAGACTGCTGATTGATGCATGTGCTCCTGATCTGTACACCCTCAGTCCTGATTTGGCGCTGCAGAGCTTAAATAAACGCCTTCAGGCTGCTGAACAGAAACTAGTTTATCGGGAGCAGTTAGCAAAGCAGCTCCGCGAGGAGGAGCAGATCATCAAACAAGCGGAATTGGAAATTGCTGATGCAGAGCAGGAGCTGGCTCAATTAATGCAGACTGCTCAGGTGCATGATCTCACCGCTTTAAAGCTTGCAGAGCAGAAATCTCAGGAATATCTAAGTTTAGGAGAGCAGTTGAGGGAAATAGAAGATCGCCTGCTTCAAACAGGTACGACCCTCGAACAGCTGGCAGCCGAAATTCAAGAAACGGAAATCGATAGTCTTGATTCAAAGATTGAAAATTTGGCTGCGGAGATCGAACGCTTAAAAGCGGAAAAGGATACTAAATTAACAGAGTTTGGAAAGACTGAGGCTCGCTATGAAGAATTCTGTCGAGGTACTAATACTGCAGCCCTTGAGGCCAGGGAGAAAGCGGAAAGTTTGCTGGCAGTGATCAAGGATCAAGGTGCAGAATATCTAAAATTAAGAGCAGCTTTGGTACTGCTGAAAAAGGCGATTGAACGTTATCGCGACCAAAATCAAGGGCCAATCATTAATGCAACAGCTAAAATTTTTGCTAAACTAACTTTAGGTTCGTTTGTGCGCTTGAGAATTGATACTGACGCTAGAGGCAGAACGATTGTATTAGGAGTCAGAGCAAACGGAGAGGAAGTTCCGGTGACCGGCATGAGCGACGGGACCCGGGACCAGCTGTATCTTGCCCTCAGACTGGCGGCAATTGAGCATCATTTGACTCAGAATGAGCCTCTGCCCCTGATCTGTGACGATTTATTAGTTAATTTTGACGACGAACGCTCCCTTGCAGCGCTGAAAATCTTGGCTGATCTGGCCGGTAAAACACAGGTAATCTTTTTTACCCACCACAGCAAAATTATCGAACAGGCTCAAAAGCACCTGCCTAAACAGGTGGTGGTTCACAGATTAGGTACAGCCGGCTTACTTGACACCAGGGAGCAGCAGTCGGTATAATAGAATCAGCATTAAAACTTATAAATTAGAAAGGGACAGGTATAGGCAAAGATGTTCATTTAATCCACTGGCGAGAAGAATTGACTGATTGGATAACCCACTTCTGGGTTTATTCAGCATGTCTATTGAAATTCAGCGAGTGGATAGTGGATCTGTTTGACCATACCTGGCCATTGGTATACAGACACTATCCTCTCCATTCAGGAGGGGATTTTTTATGCTTTTGCTGGAAGCTGTTAACTTAAAAAAATACTATGGGGATCGCTTGGTTCTCAGTGTTCCTGAGTTGAGGATCTATTCTCAGGAACGGATAGGTGTGGTTGGGGCAAATGGAACAGGAAAAACCACGCTGCTTGAGATTCTAAGCGGACGGATAGAGCCTGATTGCGGATGGGTAAAGCTGCACGGAAAATGCGGATATTTATCCCAGCTGGAACCGCCTCCGGCAGTGTGCTTAGATCGGGAAATGGCTGCTAGGTTTTCAGTACCTACTCAGCCCCACCCTCAAATGAGCGGAGGAGAACAAACCCGCTTTAAGCTTGCCCATATCCTCAGCGACCCCAGTGTGCACATGATTTTTGCCGATGAACCTACCAGCAGCATTGATATCGCTGGTATTGAATTATTAGAAACCATGTTTGCAGAGTACCGCGGCGCTTTAGTGATTGTTTCTCATGATCGTGATTTCTTAGATCGGATCTGCAGCCAAATTCTGGAAGTTGAAGCTGGGAGAATTAAGCTCTACCCAGGCAATTACAGCAGTTATGCCGCGCTGAAATCACAGGAGCAAGCCCGGCAGCAGCATGAATATGAACAGTATATTAAAGAGCGGCGGCGTTTAGAAACAGCTGCCGCGACAATTAAACGAAAATCAGAAGCTATTAAAGGCCCGCCTAAACGTATGGGCAATTCTGAAGCTAGGCTGCATAAAATGGGCGGACAAAAGGGAAAGGCAACTCTAGATCGGGCTGTCAAAAACATCGAGAAGCGGATTGAAAAACTTGAAGTTAAGGTAAAGCCTTACCAGCCCAGCGAGATTAAACTTGATCTGGGCTCAAAAGAGCAGCCTGCCAGCAGGATTATTGTCAGTGGTAAACAGATCAACAAAGCTTTTGGCTCGAAGATACTGTTTCGTGATGCGGAGTTCCAGATTTACGCCAATTCCAAGGTGGCTTTGATTGGACCCAATGGTTGTGGAAAAAGTACCCTGCTGAAGATGATTACTGCTGGGGAGTCGGGGATCAAGCTGGCTCATGGTGTTAAGATTGGCTATTTCAGCCAAGCGCTGGATATCCTTGATGAGCGGCTCTCTGTTTTGGAAAATGTGATGTCAACCAGCAGATATGATCAAACCACGGTGCGAATTATCTTAGCACGACTGCTGTTTAAACGCAGCGATGTTTATAAACCGGTGGGAGTATTAAGCGGTGGTGAGCGGGTTAAAACCGCCTTTGCTAAAATTTTAACTCAGGATTTCAATTTTTTAATACTCGATGAGCCAACCAACTACCTGGATTTAAGCTCCCTTGAGGCAGTTGAAGCAGCGCTAAAAGAGTATCAAGGTACGATGCTTTTTG
>JAAYLQ010000006.1 GCA_012521805.1 Bacillota bacterium | reverse complement strand
GCTCAGCTCCAGGGAACGATGACCGGACGGGAGATTGAACTGCTCCCTGGAGATGTAATTTTTGTACCGGAGGGAGCTCCCCAAGCATTGGTGCTCGGTAGAGTGGCTAGGCCTGGAAGCTACCGCCTAACTGATCAGACTAAGCTCTTGGATGTGCTGGCCATGGCTGGCGGTCCTCTAGAGAATGCAGGTGATCGGATTCTGATTACCCGCGGTGAGAAAACTGTGGAAGTTGATCTGGGAGCCCTTGCCAGACTGGGCATTGGCAACCAAACAATTCAGCCTGGCGATGTAGTTTACATTACTGAAGGCAGACATCAGGTTTTAGTACTAGGTGAGGTAGCTAACCCCGGATATTATCGCCTGGACTTTGGTGATCGGGTACTTGATGGAATTGCCAAAGCTGGTGGATTACTGGAAACCGCTGCCGCTGATTTGGTAAGTGTAACCCGCCAGACCGATGCCCAATCGGAAATCTTTGCTGTAAATTTGGACGAGCTGATGAAAAACCGCTTCCTGGAAAGCAATTTCCTGCTGGAAGGCGGCGATGTAATTATCGTGCCTGAGGCAAATCGCAGCGTTATGGTTTTAGGTGAGGTAGCAAGACCAGGTTACTATCCATTGGGTCAGGAACAGCGGCTCTTGGATGTTGTTGCTTTGGCAGGAGGTATGACCAATAACGCAGCCGGCGATTTGGTGCAGGTAACCAGGGTCAATGCAGATGATAATATCAGCAGTACAGCTGTATACAATCTTGATGCAGTTATTAAAGGTTTAAGCAGCGAGAATCCTCTGGTTGAACCTGGAGATGTAATCTATATTCCCGAGCGCAAAGCTTCTGTTTTAGTCTTTGGAGAAGTGGTCTCCCCGGGATATTATCCAGTTACTGCCACAACTCATCTCCTCGATGCAATTGGCCGTGCGGGAGGGTTAACTGAACGTGCTGCAGCTGATGAAGTCAGCTTAACTCGGATTGTCGATGGGACAAGCGTTATTGAGAAAATCGATCTGCGGGCAATCATGGAAACCGGTAAAGGAAACATCCCCTTAACCGGAGGAGAAATGATTTTGGTGCCGGAATTAGATCTGGAGATATCAATTTTGGGTGAAGTACGAGCACCAGGTCGCTATACCATTAGGCGAGGCGAAAAGCTGTTAGATGCGCTGGCTAAAGCGGGCGGGTTAACTGATGATGCTGATTCAATGCTGACTATTACCCGCAGCGCAGGTAACGACCAGCAGATTATTGCTGTGGATTATCAGCAGCTGGTTAAAGCAGATGCGCCTGAGCTCAACATAACTCTGCTTGGTGGAGATATCATCCATATTCCCCGGGTAAACCGGCGGGTGCTTGTGTTCGGTGAGGTGAACAGACCTGGCGCATATTTAGTTGACCAGTATACCACACTGCTGGACTTGGTTGCGCTGGCAGGCGGTCCCACTGAACGGGCCAAACTTGACGAAGTAATGATTGCAGGCGGCACTGATGCTGCATTAGTGAATTATGTGGACTTAAGGGCTGTTATTGCCAACCAGCAGCCAAACCCTCAGTTGTTTGGAGGAGAAGTGATCCATATTCCTCAATCGCGTCAGGTGCTGGTGATGGGAGAAGTTGCACGGCCTGGAGCATTTACTCTTCCAGATGGCAGCCGCATCCTTGATTTACTGGCGTTGGCTGGAGGCTTAAAAACAAGTGCCGGTCAGCAGGAAATCATTGTAACTCGGCAGGGCATGGAAGGGGAGCAGGTATGGATCTCCTCATATCATGAGCTGCTCAGCAATCAAAGTGAGCACAATCTCCTGCTTGCCGGTGGAGATGTCGTCTTCATTCCTGAATTAAGCCGCCAAGTTTTGGTGCTGGGTGAGGTTATCAGGCCGGGAGTATATACAATCTATGAGGGAGCTCGTGTGTTGGATGCAATTGCTATGGCGGATGGACCGACAGAGCGTGCGGATCTCAGTGCAATTGGAATCTATCGCGGTGGCGAGCTGACTGATCCAGCCACCTTGTCAGTTGGGCAGGAGCGAGTATTGTTCCAGGGTGATGCCAATGAAAATCCATTGGTTCGTGGTGGAGATATTATCTATGTTCCAGAAACATCTAAACCAGATTGGAACAAGATTCTCGGCTTGATGAGCGGTGTTAGGACATTCCAGCAGATCTTTGATTGGTTTATACCAGGTCGTTAGCCTGTAGGAGGTGGGTTGCAAATGGATATGGAAGAAATGGATTTACTTGAGCTGTGGAACATCTTGATGAAGCGCAAAGTTCAAATTATCATTTGTTTTATCTTAGCAGTTGCGGCAGCTGGACTGATCAGTATGTCTATGGAACCAGTGTATCAAGCAACTGCAACCCTAATGCTGAAAAACGAAAAGTCAAGTTCTTTAGCGGCTCTAGATCCACTTGGATCATTAACAGGTGCTTCGTCAGCGAATGTGATGCTGCAGAATTACATCTATATGCTCACCAGCCGTTCGGTGCTGACCGATGTTTTTGAAACCATGGGGTTGGAATCAGTAACTGATGAAGATATAAGGACAATCAAAAATGGGCTGACAGTTCAGCAGGTGACTGGAACCGAGATTTTAGAGATCAAGTATGAATCGCGAGATAGGGAATTTGCTGCTGATTTTGTCAACACCTTAAGTAATGTATTTATTGATACAACCCGTGATGACAATCGCTCTGATTTAAGGACCGCTCGGGAGTATCTTGCTGAGCAGATAGAAATTGTGGCTGCTCAGCTAAAGGAAGCAGAAGAAAAATTAAGGGTGTTCCGGGAAACAGAGCGAGTTATTCAGCCGATGCAGGATTCTTCTCTCATGGTGCAGCGGTACATGCAGTGGGACAATGAACTCGCTCAAACACAGATAGCGAAAATTGAGGTAGAACAGCGCTTAGCTCAGATCCAGGACAAGCTGCTTGCTCAAGACGAAATCATCATCTCGTCTACTACCATCCAGAACAACCCACTGGTTCAGACCTATCAGCAGCGTCTAGCGGACTTGGAAATTGCCTTGTCTGGTGCCAGGGAGCTGTATACTGAGCGCCATCCTGAAGTGCTCAGCCTGCAGGCGGAAATCCAGGAAGTGCGTTCTCGGTTGGCAAATGAGGTGGAGCGGGTGATCGCTACTGAAACGCAGACAATCAATCCTATCCACAGCCAGCTGTACAGCCAGCTGATTTCCACTCAGGTTGAGTTAGTCGCTCTCAATGCCAGGGAACAAGCAATTCTGGCTCAGAGAGATGCATTAGAATATGATTACATTAATATTCCAGAGAAAGAATTAGAGCTGGTTCGATTAATGCGCGAGGTCAATGTGCATGAAGATATTTATCTCATGCTCATGACCCGCTATGAAGAGATTAGGATCAATGAACAAATGCATTCGGGAAATCTGCAGATAGTTGATCCTGCTGTCGTTCCCAAAAATCCGATTAAGCCACGGGTGAAATTGAACATCGCTATTGGAGGTGTTCTGGGATTATTTGTCGGGGTGGGTCTCGCATTCTTACTGGAGTTTGTGGACAACACCATCAAGACCAAAGAAGATGTGGAACGAGTATTGGAGCTGCCTGTCATTGGTCAGATTCCAGAATTTGAACCTAAAGAGAGAAAAAATGGTCGCTCAAGATTTAACCAGATTGTAAGGATGTGATGGTTATGCCTAGACCTGATACGCGCAGGTTAGTTGTGCATGATGATCCGAAAGCTGTCAGCTCGGAAGCTTTTCGTACTCTAAGAACTAATTTACAGTTTGCTTCCCCCGATGCCAAGCTGGAAACAATTCTGATTACCAGCTCCGTGCCAGCAGAAGGCAAATCAACTGTTTGTTCGAATCTAGCTGTTTCCATTGTTCAAACTGGTAAGGATGTTATCCTGGTTGACTGTGATTTACGCAAGCCAACTGTCCATAAAGCTTTTGGCTTAAATAATGCAGTCGGCCTGACCAGCGTTCTCACCGGCCAAGTAGCAGTTGAGGATGCCCTCCAGAAAACTCACTGTGAAGGGCTCAGTGTGCTTACCGCTGGTCCGCTACCGCCAAACCCGACAGAACTGCTTCAATCTAATGTTATGCAGGAAGTGTTAAAGAAACTGAAGCTGATGGGTGATCAGGTGCTGCTGGATGCGCCGCCGGTGCTGCCGGTTGCTGACTCCATGATTTTGTCTACCTATGTTGATGGAGTGGTTTTGGTGATTGCTTCCCGCCAGGTGCCTAGGGAGATTGCCCTAAGGGCTAAAGAGCTCCTGCAGAATACCAATGCAAGATTATTGGGTGTGGTTTTGAACCAGGTTAGATATTCGAGCGATGGAGATCAGTACTACTATAACTATTACACGGAAGAGATTTAATTGGGTGTGCAGTTATGATAGATCTTCATACGCATATTTTGCCCGGAGTCGATGATGGGGCAAAGGACATGGAACAGGCTTTAGATATGGCCCGGCAGGCAGCAGCGCACGGGGTAAAAACTGTAGCTGCTACACCGCATTTTTTGAATGTTACTTGGAGTGAAATTAAGGAAAAAACCGCCCATTTTCAGCAGGTGGTTAGGGAAAACGGTATTGCTCTCGATGTTGTGGTTGGTGCGGAGATCTATGTTGATCCTGAGTTGATCGATCTGCCAGCTGACGAAATACCGACGTATAACGATGCTGGCAGATACTGCTTGATTGAGTTTCCTATGCTTGAACTCCCGCCGTACATCGATCAAGTGCTGTTTTCGCTGCAGGTTAAAGGAATCACGCCAATTATTGCTCATCCTGAGCGCTATCAGGCTGTGATCCGGAATCCAAATTTAGCTGCAGGTTGGATTGAAGCGGGATGTTTAATCCAGATGAATGCCAACAGTATTCTCGGGTTGTTCGGAGAAAAGGTTAAGCAGACAAGTAAAATTATGCTGCAGCACAATATGGTGCATGTCTTGGCGAGCGATGCCCATTCAACCGGTCGGCGCGGTTTTTACTTAGATCGCTGTGTAGAAGCTGCACAGCGGTTGGTTGCACCAGCAGATATAGAAAAGTTAGTGAGCACAAATCCAGCCCTCGTTATTGCAGGGGAACCAGTCGAGATACCGGAGGTTAGAATTTACCGACCGCGTAAACGGTTGTGGTTTTTTAGGAAATAGGGGGGTATAAAAGTGAATAT
>JAAYLQ010000060.1 GCA_012521805.1 Bacillota bacterium | reverse complement strand
GAAGCTGCAGCAAAAATTGCTGAAGAGATAGAACTAGAGCAAATTCATCCTGCTGAGCAGGAGCCAGTTTTTGAGCCAGGTACTTCCGATGCGTTCAATTTAGATCTATTTCCGCCAGCAGCTTTAGAATCCTTAAACTCGGTTCAAGGGTCTGACAGTGCCGCGGTTAGGACAAGCCAGATGGTAGAGCCCATCATCACTCAAATTGTTGAAGAGATTAGCCTTAGGGCTAACGCAGTTGAACAGGAAGTTCAGATACGATTGAAACCGGAGCATCTAGGCGCCCTGAACATTAAGTTATCTTTGGACCAAGGGGTAGTCAGAGCCGAATTTATGGCTGAAAACCCTCTTGTTGGAGACCTGATTCAGGCAGCACTGCCGCAGCTCCGCATCAGTCTGCAGCAATTAGGTATGAACCTTGGCGAAGTAAGTGTGGGTCTTGGTTTCCAGGATAATTCGCAGCAATTTAGTGATAATCGGCAGCAGCAGTCGCCCAGACGCAGCCGGTTCTATCCAGAAGTGAATGGGAGCTTTGAATCAGATTTCAGCAGTGATAGTATACTGCAGATAAATTTGCGGGTTTAAGAGGAGGTGAATAAATGCAGGTTTACAGCAGTTATACCCATCAGACTAATAATTCCACCAATACTCAGAAACAAAATCAATTTAATGTTAACAGCTTGGGTAAGGATGATTTTCTGCAGCTTTTAATTACTCAGCTGCGCTATCAAGACCCAACAAGTCCTGTAGATGACAAAGAATTTATCGCTCAGTTAGCTCAGTTCAGCAGTCTTGAGCAGATGCAGAACTTAAATGATACCATGCTGACTATGATGGAATCTCAGCAGAAATTAACAGCCCTTTCTCAAGCAACAGCCATGATTGGTAAAATGGTTGAAATATATTCAGAAGATGGAGAGAGCCTCTTCGGCAGAGTAACTGGAGTACAGTTTAAAAATGGCTGGCCAGAAGTAATTGTTGATGGGAAGTTGTACAGCTTCGGCGAAATAGTCTCCATCCTGGAGGAGGGAACTGACGTTGGAAAATAAGTTTCACATACCAAATTCTTTTCCAATAAGGCCGATAAATCGCCCTGCTCCGTCGCGACCAAAGTCGACAGCGGCTTCACCGATAGCAAGTTTTAACCAAGTTCTGCAGGAAAAACTCACCGAGTCGTCGTTAAAGTTTTCTGCTCACGCACAAAAACGCATGGCAGCCAATGGCATTAAACTTTCTGAAGGTGAGCTGAGGAAGTTGGAAGACGCTGTTGCTAAGGTAGAAGCTAAAGGCGGAAAAGAATCACTGATACTTATGCGAGATCTAGCATTTGTTGTCAGTGTTAAAAACAAAACAGTAATCACCGCAATTAACCACGAGCGTTTGCAGGATAATGTGTTTACCAATATTGACAGTGCTGTAATATCCTAGGGCTGGACCTGAAAAGGAGGCCCTTACCTTACTAACCGACTGCAGTAAGGATTTTAGGGGAGGTAGATTAACTATGATGCGTTCTTTGTTTGCAGGTGTTTCCGGATTACAGAGCCATCAAGTTCGGATGGATGTGATCGGCAACAATATAGCAAATGTTAATACAGTCGGCTACAAGTCATCCCGTGCTACGTTTAAAGAAGCCCTCAGCCAAACTCTAGCAAGTGCAACAGCGCCCCAGGGCAACAGGGGAGGAATCAATGCCCAGCAGGTTGGTTTAGGGTCAGGACTTGGATCCATCGACGTGATTCACACTCCGGGTGGTACTCAACCTACAAGCAGTGAGACTGATTTGGCTATCGAAGGTACTGGATTCTTTATTGTGGCTGATGGAAACCAGCATTACTACACAAGAGCTGGAATGTTTGAGTTTGACGGGACTGGTACCTTAGTGTCCAAATTGAATGGAATGCCTGTTTTGGGCTTTCTGCCAGATCCCAATGGGTCGATTTCTAACAATACCACTCAGTTGAACAAGCTGCAGATTACCGAAGATGTGCGCACCATTGCTCCAAAGGCTACTGATAAAGTTGTGTTAGCTGGAAATATCGCTTCAACTACCGACAATAATGAGTCAGTCACCCGAATTGCGACAGTATATGACGCTAACGGTGATACTCATCGCGTTTTAATTCGGTTTACAAAAACCGATGTCAATAATTGGGTCTGGAGCGCAGCTTTAGAATCTGATCCAGCTCAAACTGAATTAGGTCCAACCGACGTAAGTGCTCGCACTATCGTCTTTAATGACGATGGTACAATTCAAAGTGGAAACACTGGCAGTGTTCAAATTCCAGCAAGCTTGCTGCCGCTGGTTGAAAATACAGATATAGAATTTACGCTGGATCTGACTGGTGTCCGTCAATATGCAGATGAAACTTCTGTCGCGGTAACACATCAAAGCGGGATGCCTAAAGGAGAGCTGGATGGAATCTCGATTGATCAATCTGGGGTGCTCATTGGAAGTTATTCCAACGGACAGATCAAAGAACTTGGTCAAATTGCCCTGGCACGCTTTGAGAATCCCCCGGGATTACTCAGAATTGGTAACACTATGTTTGCAAAATCTGTTAATTCAGGAGATCCAGTAATTGGCGTTGCTGGTTCAGGCGGACTCGGTGGAATTCGTTCTAATTCCCTTGAGATGTCCAACGTGGATTTAAGCCAAGAGTTCACCGAAATGATTATTACCCAAAGAGGTTTTCAAGCTAACTCACGCATCATCACTTCTGCTGATGAGATGCTGCAGGAATTAGTTAATCTCAAAAGGTAAGAATGGATAGGGGCTTAACAGCCCCTATCCAATAAGAAATGGGGATATAAGATGGATGTATCATTAGTATTAGGTTTACTAATTGGAATAGGGTTGCTGATAGGCTCGATAGTGGTTCAGGGTCCATTAGGAGCATTTTGGGACCTTTCGAGCGTGATGATTACCATTGGTGGTTCTATTGCTGCTTTGATGGTAAACTTTCCTTTAGCCGAGCTGGCAAGAATCTGGGCTATTTTTAAAATAGCCTTGGCAAACCAGGAACACGATCCGCATGAAATTATTGAAACCTTAGTGCGCTTCGCCGAAGTTTCGCGGCGGGAAGGTCTATTAGCATTGGAAGAACGATCTCAAGAGCTTGATGATCCATTTCTCCAGAAGGGGATTCAGCTTGTAGTGGATGGAACAGATCCAGAGCTGGTGCGCAGCATTTTAGAATTCGAACTTGCGTATATGGAGGAGAGGCACGATGTAGGCCGCCAGATGTTTGAACAGCTTGGTGCTTACAGTCCTGCCTTCGGAATGATCGGTACCTTAATTGGCTTGATCATGATGCTTCAGCAGCTAGATGATCCCAGTTCGCTGGGGGGCGGAATGGCAGTGGCGCTGAGTACAACTTTATACGGTGTAGTGTTAGCGAATTTGGTTTTCCTACCGATCGCTGGCAAGCTGAAGATCAAAAGCGACAAGGAAATCTTAATTAAAGAAATCATGATTGAGGGCATCCTATCTATTCGTGCTGGAGAAAATCCGCGAATTGTTGAAGAAAAACTAAAGGCATTTCTACCGCGTTATCGCATAATAGCTCATGGTGAAACTTATGAGCAGGTTGTAGAGGAAGTGAGAACCAGTGCGTAGACGCAGAAAGAAATCAACTAATCAAGTTGGTTCTCCTTTATGGATGACCACATATGCCGACATGGTTTCTTTGCTCCTGTGCACGTTTGTACTTTTGTACGACATTTCAAGTGTAGACAGGGGAAAATTTGAAGGATTGAAGTCCTCGATTCATTGCGGATTCGGAATATTAGATAGAGGCCCGGTTATAAGTGAAGACCCCGATATTTTTT
>JAAYLQ010000059.1 GCA_012521805.1 Bacillota bacterium | reverse complement strand
GAATAATACTTTCGATACGAGCTGATTAAAGTATTCGCATCAATAGCAAAGAACTTACTAGCCATAGGCCATTACTTCTTCTTTTATTTTGTCGTAAGTCTTTCCTTTGACCCCTAGTAATCTAAAAGCGTAAGTATACTCGATGTCCCCTGCCTCCGCGTTTGTCACCACAGCTTCCATGAATGTTGGACTGATTCTGGACTTAAATGTTTGGTAAAAGAATGGGCTGCCAGAACTTCGCTTGCTTGTTTGAAAGTCCTGGATTGATCTAGCTTTAATCAGCTCAACTGCACCCTGGTCAATTAACTTCATGTCTTTTAGCTTTATGGCGATAGCCAGTCTGCTTACCTTAAAAATCCGACTTAGGTCATCGATCTGTTCGAGAACATCCTTGTTTGCTATCCAGTGTTGTTTAATATCTGCTGCAGGTACCAAAAACTCAGCAGTTAAACGGTTGATCTGCTGTTCATGACTTGCGGTAGCTTCCTCAAAGTCTATAAAGATGTCTTCTTGCTCAAAGAGCACATGGAGATACTCGTGAATTAGGGAGAATATCATGCCTGCCTTTGAATCATTTCTATTAATGAAGATTAAAGGCGCGACATCATCGTACAACATAAATGCCCTGAATTCATTGATATCCAACCGCCGATGATTATTCATACCTACAACACTATTTTGCATTACTAAAATTCCGGCATGCTCCAATTTTTCTTTGATAAAGTTGTAAGCTGCATCGTAATCCCTAACTTCTTCATGCCAACGTTCAGTCACATCCAGCAGCTCTCTAGCAAGCCGAGCATCAGATACCATTTCTCCTGTTTTCGCCTCGTTGAATCGTGTGATAATCTCTAACTTATTCCAACCCAAACTCCTTCTATAATCACTCATCCAGTTTTTGCGAAAATCCATCTCTAAAATAGTATCTTTCAGATTTTTGCTGATCGTCAACAGCTTGTTGTTAATGACCCGAAATTCAGTTTCAATCGGATCTTGTTTAGGGGGAGCTTCTAAGAAAAAATAGCCAAACGGTATTTTAAGATAATCTGCTATTTTTTCAAGCTGTTTAAATGTAGGATGCTGTTCTCCATTAATGGACTTGTATATTTCAGGATGCCTGCTAAAAATCTCTCCCACATTCTTCTGCGACTCTTCAATCGCCCACAGCCATATTTCTTTTTTAATTGGAACTCTAAGCGGTTCACCCATAATGACACCCTATTCCTTTCGCATCAAATTTAATGCGTTGAGCCGGCTGTCGGAACAGCTTCTTACATAATAATTACTTTAGGTAAAAATGGCAAATTTCCTTCACAACTACATTATGCTGACTCAAGCTGCATCTTGAAGATAGTGCCTTCCTAGTGAATTATTCCCTTTATTCTCCAGCAGATCTACCATGCGGAATGATCTTGCTCTTTTCAGGAGGAGTTTTGAATTTTAAGAAGAACTTACTGGCAAACAAGATGCGGAGGGAGTAGTCATGCTGGTTAGGCACAGCCATATTGACACATTTCTGCAGGCAGCACAGGTATATTTAGAAAAAGATGAAGCCCTCAACAACTTAATGCTCGGCATTGCCCTAAGAATTCAGAGGGACCCCAACTTCTACCAGCGGGTAGAGATGTTCACTCTTAACGAGGGAGCTGATCAAATCCTGGCAGCTCTGGTAACTGTCCCTGAAAAATTGATTATTTACAGTACCAAAGGCATTACTGCCGCAGCAGTGGAGCAGTTAGTTTTGGAACTGCTGGAGCAAGAAATTAACGTCCCAGGGGTTATTGGTCCCAAAAAACTAGCCGAGCAGTTTGCCGCAGTTTGGAGCGCTCACACAGGCTGTTCGGTTCAGCTGGCTATGCATATGGGAGTTTATGAACTGCGCCAGGTTAATGAAGAGGTGATCGGTGAAGGTTCACTGCGCCCTGTTAAGCGAGGCGACCTGGACCTTTTGACCCGGTGGATCGCAGGGTTTCACACAGATACAGGACTAATCAATATTGACATGGAGCTGTGCCGGGCACTGGCCAAACGGCGCATTGCTGAGTCAAGTGCGTTTTTCTGGGAACACCAAGGGACACCGGTATCAGTAGCTGCGCAAAGCCGCCCGACTCTAAACGGAATTACGATTAATATGGTTTACACGCCCAGGGAATATAGAGGCCGGGGTTATGCCACCAGCTGTGTGGCAAGTTTGAGCCAGCAGCTATTGCATTCAGGATACAAGTTTTGTGCCCTGTTCACCGATTTAGCTAATCCAACTCCCAATAAAATTTACCGCGATATTGGTTACAGATATATTAGAGATTTTGGCGATTACAGATTTTCGTGATTGACAACAGCCATCTTACTCGGCGGCATAACCGCTGAGGAGGATGGCTGTTGTTTACATTAACTTTACTGCTTCCCTTTCGCAGTCCTCCGCCGTTTTCAAAAGCTGCGCAATCTCCTGCCTGTGGACTGCTTCCGCCAGATCGGCAGAGCATTTAAGCTCAAACGCCCGCTGCCAGCATTGATGCACAGTCTTATATAAGCCTGCCAGATCAGCCAAACCATACTTTGCAAAGAACCGCCAGGCATACCATTTCAATGCCGCATAAGTTCCTAAATAATATTCCAAATTCCAGGACTGATCAGGGTTATACTCACCTTCAAAGGGCTTAATCAACGCAGGATAAGCAGCTAGTCCATCTGGGTTCGGACACCACTCTTCCCCGTTTAAATGGGCTTTCGCAAGTTTTAAAGTATCAGCAAGGACAGCTTCCTGGGGTTTATCATTGCGGCCGGTAACTGTGAGCACATTGAGGATTGGAACTTCTCTTTGACCAAGCTGAGCATAGTCCATTGTTTCTTCTTTACCGAGCACAGTAAGCACAGCGAACTGCTGCGCCTGATCATCATAGCCGATTATCAAACCCCACTCCGGGACCCCGATATCCCAGCTGATTGCGGCAATGCCGTTATCAATTGATTGCTTGATCATCTCAACCGCAGCCAGCCGCCGCTCCTCCGCAATCTCATCTTGATTCCACATCCTCTCAATATACCGGCAGGTCAATCCAGCATGTTCAATCCAAACCTGCTGCTTACAAAACTCCCACAAGCTGGTTGCACTGACACATAAATCAGGGGCAACCCACATTCTAAAGGCAAATCCACTGGCCGCCACAACATCCTCCGCAAGATCACTGTAAGGACTGTGTTTTACCGCTGCCGACAAACTCTTAGCAAAGGAAAACAAATAGCCGGTACTGTCATGGACGCCTTCCCAACTCACCCTCAGCTTTTTCATTGTCCCCTCTCCCTCAATGCTTATTTGAATGCGGATTCTTTCGTCAAATTTAAAATATTTCCTCCCCTTTTTTCTCACCAAAAAACAAAATTTCACTTGATTTTTATCCTGATCCTGTGATATATTTGTAACATAAAGTGATATATATATCACATAACAGGGAGGCTGAAAGAATGTCAAAATCTGCCTATAAATACATCGGGTTTCTTGGATTCCTTGGTTTTATCGGTTTCCGCTATTTTCAAACCGGAGAACCGGCAGCTTTATGCGGTTTTGCTAGTTTTGCATTCTTTGCCTATTTTTGGGTATCCAGATTGAGCGTCAATATTCCTGATGAGCGCTATTGGGAAAATGTTCAGAAAGCAAAAGCTTTTGTGGGCAACCTGGCCTGGATCGAAATAACAATCCTATTTGTAATATCGGTTCTGTTTGCTGGAGTCCAGGAAATACTGGTATTTGGCATAGCGGTTGTATTTGCTTCGCTGATCTTGGGTTATGCGATAAAACTATATCAATTAGAAGAAAAGTGATGCAGCAATGACTAAGTTTACATGCCATCTAAAAAAGTACCGGCAGCTGGCCGGCATGACACAAGAAGAGCTGGCTGAAAAAGTGAATGTCAGACGGGAAACAATTGTGCGCCTAGAAGCAGGCAGATATAATCCATCATTAAAGCTAGCTATCGACATTGCACGGGCAGTCAAGGCACCGATTGAAGAGATTTTTGTGTTTGATTAGAGAAAAACTCCCCTGCCTTCCGGCAGGGGAGTCACTAAATCCGCTTATCTCTTTAATTCCCAATAGCAGCGTTTGGGAGAGACAATTTTTTCTTCCTTCTTCAGTTTATTCATTGCCTTTTCTACTTCTTTTTTATCTAGGCCGGTGGCTTCCACGACTTGTCCAGTTCTAACCGGCTCTTCTGCCTTCTCAAAGAATTCTAGTACTGCTTGATAAGCATCCATTAATGAATCCCTCCTCAATTTATGTACACATCAATTTTAACCCATATTCTGCTCTAAGTCTACCCTTATTAGGAAT
>JAAYLQ010000058.1 GCA_012521805.1 Bacillota bacterium | reverse complement strand
GGAGTTTTCAATGCTGCTGATTATTATTTTACTGAGACCCTGGCTGCCCTTGGCGGTCAGGAGCTAAATCCGCTTACAGCTCCCCTGATCAATACACCCTATTTCGCGGTCTTGAAGCTGATTGTAATACCACTGCTGTTATTATTTATTTGGCTGGTGAGAAAGAAGATTAATCCGAAACGGCTGCAGATTTACACTTTTGTGCTCTTTCTCTGCTATTTTTCTCTGATGCTCTACTTCGGTGCGCTGTTTGGGTTCCTAGTTTAGAGAAATGCTAATAAAGGCTGGATTGCTGCTGCAGCGTCCAGCTTTTTTTGTCTATTTTTATAAAACTTATATTTTTCCGATCCAAAACTTTACAAATGTTAAGTTAATGTGATAAACTGAAGGTAACCTGGAAAATTCTGTCATTTATTCAATATTCAAAGGGAATGCAGAACTGGTTGTCGAAGCATAGGCAGTAAAGAACGCAGCTTTTAGCTTTTGAGTTTAACAAGAACAAAGGAAAGCTGGGAGAGACCGATGAAAATTCTGATCGTTGAGGATGATCACTTCTGGAGGCAAAAGCTGCAGACTTTACTTCAACAGTTAGGATATAAATCTTTGACAGCATCCAATGGTGCGGAAGGTTATACTGTTTGGCGAGCTGAGCGTCCGAGAATCGTTATCACTGATTGGAATATGCCGTTAATGAATGGCTTAGAGCTCTGCCGCCGGATTCGGGCTACTGAGGGCAGCTGCTATACTTACATAATCATTATTACTGCCAGCGATGATACTGATCAAATTGTGTGTGGTTTGGAAGCAGGGGCAGATACCTACATATTTAATCCGTTCACACTGGCGGAATTGGAAGCAAAAATCAGGGTTGGCCTGCGGATAGTGGATATTGAATCTCGGGACATTGTAATTTTTGCCATCTCGAAGCTGGTTGAATCGCGAGATTACGAAACCGGTCACCATTTGGAGCGGATGCGGCACTACACCAAGACTATTGCTGAGTATCTCTACAATCAGCGGGTCTATCCTGAGGTTATTAATCCCAGCTTTATCGACAATATTTATTTAACCAGTCCACTCCACGATATCGGCAAGGTTGGCATCCCTGATCACATCCTGTTGAAAACAGACCGCCTGGATGATCAGGAGTGGGAGATTATGAAAACCCATACAATTATCGGTTACGATACCCTAATGGCTACTGCCAACCATCAAATCAAAACCGATTATCTTCAGATGGGAGCTGAGATTGCTTTAAGCCACCATGAAAAATATGATGGGACAGGCTATCCCCAGGGTCTAGCAGGGGAACAGATTCCTTTAAGTGCTCGGATCGTGGCTTTAGCTGATGTTTATGACGCTTTAGTGAGCAAGCGAGTATATAAAAATGCCTATCCCCATGAGGTTTCCCGCTCAATTATTGTTAAAAGCGCCGGAAAGCATTTTGATCCGGTGATTGTGGAAGCTTTTATTGCCTGTGAGGATAAGTTTGTCGAGATTCATCAGAAATATCGAGAATGAATTTAAGGAGAGAACAGATTATGGCTGCAGCCAATCTGAATTATGAGGTCCACAACTACATGGAAGATATTGTGTTCGATCTGATTCAGCAGAAACAGCAGTCAGATCCGGAGTTTGATTTCTGCCCCCGCTGTATTCTAGATATCTGTGCGCTGGTTCTAAACTCTGTTAAACCTCAGTACATTAAGGTTAAAACCAGCTTTGATGAGCTGGATCAGACTGATGCTGAGAACTTGGAGCAGTTGGTGAGCCAGGCAGCGGAGAAGGTTAGAGCGAACCCCCGCCACGAACAGGACAGTGACGACTATCAGCTTCAGA
This sequence comes from Bacillota bacterium, assembly GCA_012521805.1. GTDB lineage: Bacteria > Bacillota > Limnochordia > Darwinibacteriales > DTU012 > DTU012. The sequence goes on along the minus strand of JAAYLQ010000058.1, from coordinate 3,687 downwards.
ATACGAGTGAAATTTTAGTTCGTCAGGTGCTTGGAGAGCTTTTGGAGGAACAGCCTCAATTCCAGTTGGACGCAGATCAGATTCCTATTGCTGCTGCTTTGGTTCTAAATCAAACCAAACCCTGCTATGCTGTCACTGCTAAAGGTAGCGCCTACAAGCGGACGATTGAGCTTGATCATCAATTTACTCCAGGATTGCTTGCGCTAGTATATAATGTTTTAAATCAATTAAAGGACTTGAATGAATTATGGTTGTGACTTGGTTGTTTTTCATACTTGGTTCGGTTTTCGGCAGTTTTTTTAACGTTGTGATCTACCGAATTCCCAGAGGCCAATCAATTGTTGCCCCTAGATCTCACTGTCCCAGCTGCGGACATACCTTAAGGCCTAGGGAATTAATTCCTGTTCTCAGTTTCTTAATTCAGCAGGGAAAGTGCAGCAGCTGCAGAGCTACAATCAGCTGGCAGTATCCAGTGGTAGAGCTGCTCACCGCGGTTGGATTTGCTTTCTACGCTTTTTCCGCCGATTCATGGCAGGAACTTGTGGTCCTGCTGGTCTTTTTTTCGCTGCTGCTGATAGCTAGTGTGATCGATCTGCAGCATCAAATTCTGCCCAATGTGATAACCCTTCCGGGGATGATAATAGGGCTCTGTTTTGCTGCTTTAAGGTGGACCATCCCTATTTTTCACAGTATGCTGGGTATTATTGTAGGTGGGGGAGTACTGCTGGTAATAGCTGTGCTGACCAAAGGGATGGGGATGGGTGATGTTAAGTTTCTCGCTTTTATTGGAGCATTTATCGGACCGCTGCCGACAGTAATTGCTCTATTTGCTGCCAGTCTTTTGGGCACTATTTATGGGATTATCTATTTAACTGCCACTAAACAGGGACGGAAAACTCCAATTCCCTTCGGACCATTTTTAGCACTAGGAGCTTTAATCACAATTGGATATTGGTTCTAAACCAGCTGCAGCTGGTTTTTTTGATGTTCACACTTTAATTTCTAGCTGAATACTATACAGGAGAAATAGACTATTCCCGAAGGAGGAGTTATATGTCTAAGCAGGGGTGGATCACCATAATTTGTTTGGCGGTGGCAGTCGCACTCCTTTTAGGAAGCATTGCTGATGCTCAGGAACTGGAAAGGGTAACTTTTACCGAGGTTGTCCGTTCGGTATTCTATGCACCGCAGTATGTTGCTCTGGAACTTGGTTTCTTTGCCGATGAAGGATTGGATGTGCGGATGGAAACAGCTTGGGGGGCCGATAAAGGTGCGGCCGCATTAATCTCTGGATCAGTCGATATTGGATTTTTCGGACCAGAAGCAGCAATTTATATCTACCAGCAGGGATCGCCGGAGACAATCGTTGGTTTTGCTCAGCTGACAGCCAGGGACGGTTCCTTTTTCATGACCAGAGACTTAGATGAAGACTTTACTTGGGATAACGTGCGAGGGAAAACAATTATCGGGGCACGTCCCGGTGGTGTACCCCAAATGGTGCTGGAATGGGTGCTGAAAAAGCATGGGATTGAGCCGTTTGTTGATGTTGAAATTATGACTAACTTTGCCTTTGAAGCAGCCTTAGGTGCCTTTCAAGCTGGAGTTGGGGACTACATTGCTCAGTTTGAGCCTGCAATGAGCCAAATTGAACTAATGGGCGGCGGTAAGGTAGTAGCATCCTTGGGTGCTGAAGCTGGACCGATTGCTTATACTGTTTATCATGCCCGCAAATCAACATTGAGGGATCGACCAGAGATGCTGATCAAATTCACCAGGGCAATTTACCGGGGTCAGCTTTGGGTAGCAGAACACAGTGCTGAGGAGATTGCGGCAGTTGTTGCTCCCTTTTTCCCGGAAATCGCCGATGATGTTTTAATTAACACTATCAATAACTATAAGAGCATCAACGCTTGGCAGCAAACTCCAATCATCTCCGAAGAAGCGTTCAGACATCTCCAGGAAGTAATGTTTGAAGCTGGAGAACTGTATGAGTTTGTCCCGTTTGACGAACTGATGGATAATTCTATTGCTGAAGCGGTAGTTGGCAGCTAGCTAATGCCCCTGTTGGGGCATTGCTTATAAAGGGGTGAAAATAATGCCGAAATTGGAGATTAAGAATGTATCCCTGAGGTACCACACTATTGAAGGTGAGATCGAAGCGCTGAAAGATTTCAATCTAACTGTTGAAAAACAGGAATTTATCTCCATTGTTGGACCAAGTGGGTGCGGCAAGTCTACCCTGCTGTCTCTAGTTGCCGGATTGATTCAACCCACGTCTGGTGAAATCAAGCTGGACGGCAGTCCGATTGCAGGTACTACCCAGAAAGTTGGCTACATGCTCCAGCAGGATTATCTCTTTGAGTGGCGCACCATCTTAGACAATGCGCTTTTGGGTCTAGAAGTGATGCGCAAGAAAACTTCTGAAAATGTGGAGCGGGTAAAACAGATGCTGGTCGACTACGGATTAGGGGGATTTGAACACAACTACCCCCAGCAGCTGAGCGGCGGCATGCGCCAAAGGGTAGCGCTGATTCGGACGCTGGCGGTTGAACCAGAAGTGCTGCTCCTTGATGAACCCTTTTCTGCTCTGGATTATCAGACTAGGCTGGCTGTAGGGGAAGACGTGAGCCGGATTTTGTGTCAGCACCAAAAAACGATAATCATGGTTACCCATGATATCTCTGAAGCGATCAGTATGGCCAATCGGGTAATTGTGATGACGCCGCGCCCTGGCAGAGTTCAAAGTGAACACATTATTGATTTTGGTCCCAGTTATGATACGCCTCTAAAGCGGCGGGAATCTCCCCTGTTCCGCGAGTACTTCAGCGCGATCTGGAAGGAGTTGAACAGAAGTGACCAGTGAACGTGCAGCTTATTCCCAGGAGCACAAACAATATCTGAGGCGAATTCGCCGGAGAAAACAGCTGATTCTTCTGGTACAGGTTTTGATTTTGATCTGCGGGTTTGGCCTGTGGGAGTTGGCTTCAAGTGCAGGCTGGATCAACGAGTTTATTGCCTCCAAACCATCACGGGCGTGGGCAGCAGCAGTAAATTTATTTAATCGTGGAGAATTATGGCGGCATCTTGGTTACACTATAGGTGAAACAGTTCTTGGTTTTACAGTAGGGACTTTATCAGGAATCATCATAGCCGCTTTACTGTGGTGGTCTGATTTCATCTCAAGAGTGCTTGATCCCTATATCGTAATTTTGAACAGTGTCCCAAAGGTAGCTCTAGGACCAATTTTCATCGTTTGGCTTGGAACCGGCCTCAAGCCGGTGGTTGCAATGGCAATTGCTACATCAATTATTGTCACAATTATGATGGTGCACAACGGGTTCAAAACAATTGATCCAAACAAGATTAAGCTGATGCGTACTTTTGGAGCGTCAAGACTGCAGATTTTTACTAAGGTTGTCATCCCAGCCAGCATTCCAACGATGATTGCCGCCTTAAAGGTGAGTGTCGGTCTATCGCTCGTGGGGACTATCGTGGGCGAGTTTCTCGGTTCGAAGGCTGGCTTAGGCTACTTGATTGTTTATGGCGGTCAGATCTTCAACATGTCCCTGGTAATGGCTGCGGTAATTCTCCTTTCCTTGGTATCAGCGCTGCTGTATTATCTGGTGACTTTGCTGGAACGCAGGGTGGTGAGATATCAGGATTAAGCACAGCTTAACAGCTGTGCTT
>JAAYLQ010000057.1 GCA_012521805.1 Bacillota bacterium | reverse complement strand
CTCGGAAATCTTCTGCTCAGGATCGCTAATCACCAAATCCTTCAACGAAACAATTCCTTCTAGATGGCGTTCCCCATCCATCACATAACAGGTATAAATTGTCTCCTTTTCCAAGGCGATCCTGCGAATCTTTGCTAGGGCTTCCCCCGCAGTCATTTCCTTTTTGAGATCGACAAATTCAATAGTCATGATACTACCAACAGAATTGTCAGGATAATTGAGGAATTGGTTGATTAAACTGCGCTTAGTTTCTGTGGTATTCTGCAGGATCTTTTTAACCACATTAGCCGGCATCTCTTCTAATGCGTCAATCATGTCATCAAAGAACAGCTCGTCCAAGATCTCCTTCAACTCATCCTCATTGACCAGCTGAGAGATATTTGCCTGCGTCTGGCTGTCTAGGTAAGAAAAAACCTCTACTGCCAGCTCTTTCGGAAGCAGCCGAAAAACCACTAGTGCGGTTTTGGATTCCAACTGATCAATAAACGCTGCAATATCTGGTGTTTGGTACTCAAGCAGTTCTGCTTTCAGCCGCATTAAGTCTTTCTGCTCCAACATTTGCTCAAATCTCAGTTTGTCCATCCCCATCACCTCTTTCTAATATGTTGAGTTATCTTGGCACATAATAACCACAGCACATCTACTGTAAATTAATCAGAAAGGGGTTATTTTGTGCATAAGATCAGACTTGGTGTGATTGGAACCGGCCTGGCTTTTGAACGTCTGCACTATCCCGCACTGCAGGAGTTAAATGATAAATATGAAATTGCAGCAATCTGCGACCGCAATCCGGCAAAAGTAGAAAAATGGCGCCAAATATTAAATCTGGACCCGGAAGATGCCTACACAGACTTTCGTGAAATGCTGAAGAGAGCAGACGTCGATGCCTTTGACATAATTGTTCCAATAGAATCAAATTTCACTGTAACAGAAGCTGCCGCCAAGACAGGCAAGCCAATAATCTGTGAGAAACCGCTTGCTCCAACAAAGGAACAGGCAGAAGCAGCCCGCAATCTGCCGCGGAAATACAAGGTACCGATTATGATTGCAGAAAACTACTGATATGCAGAAGAAACCAACCTAATCCGCGACTTAGTGCGGACTAACGCTGTTGGTGATACCTACTACTTCATCTATAACCGCGTAATCGATTTCCCCCAAGATATGGAAAAGGATACCTTTGCTGCTACTGAGTGGCGGCAGCATCCTGAATTTCCCGGCGGAGCAATTTTTGACACCGGAGTCCATGACATGGCTGCTATCCGCCATATTTTTGGAGCGGTCGAATCTGTTCATGCCTTTGGCGTACCGCAGCAGCGGGATTTTGCTCCTTATACAGTTATTCAGGCCAATCTCAAATTCAAAAATGGGGTTATCGGCCAATTTTCATTTTTTACAGCTGGAAAAGAAATGCAGCGTCCATTGATTGGACTGAGAATTTTTGGCAGTAATGGGATGATTTATTTGGAGGAGACTTCCTGTGGTACCGTTAATGTTGCCTATAATGATGGCAGGAGCGAGCAGATCCCCTATCGACCAAATCGGGGTTTCTACAATGAACTGCTCAACTTTTATAAAGCAGCGGTCGGTGAGGAACCGATTTCTGTACCACCGGAGCTGGAATATGGGGATGCAGACACTATCTTTGCAATCTTAGAATCGGCTAAAACCGGGAAAGTAGTAGAGGTAGATCGCACGAGAGAATACGCACTTGTTTAATGCGTTTCAAAAGGATGAAGGGGGTCTGCAGCCAAGATCTGCTCGACTTCCTCATAACCTACCGGAAACGCAAAGTTATACCGAGCAGGTAGGGCAAACACATAGCGATTATTCAGACCTAACATACTTGGTCCAATCGGTGCAGCACCAATATGGAATTTACCCTGCTGCATCGACTCCCACTGCTCAAGCGTAAAAATCATTATCGGGATGTCCTGACGCGGAACTTCAGCTGTCCAGAGTGGATGACGCAGCAGAATTTTTGGACCTGTCTCTACAATTTTGCCCTGGAGTTCACCGCCCACACCATGACCTTCCCAAACTGTTTCAAGCACACCATAGCCCTGCCAAGTAGAAGGCAGCTCGAAGGTAAAGCCGAATTCTGAATTTATATATTCCAAGCTCTCTTGGTTGTTATGCTCTCCAAAAATCATACCGAATGAGATTACTGCCAGTACCAGCAATATCGGTATAGCTGTGTCGCTACTCACAAAATCACCACCTTTACCCTTTTGATTATAATACAATAATGGCTGATGGTAAACCCATCAGCCTGTAATATTTTAGGACATTTGCTGAATTATTGTTCTTGTCGCTTCAATAACGTACTCCACATCTTCATCAGTGATCTGGTAATGAGTTACTAAGCGCATTCCATATTTGGAATTAGCAGCAGTGATAATTCCAGCTTCAGCCCATGCTGAAACCAAACATGCTGCGGTCAGCTCAGGACAAGTAATATCCAGCATCACAATATTGGTATGAACTGGATTTGCCACCTTTAATCCGGGCACTGCACTCAAACCTTCAGCTAAACGCTCTGCGCGGCGGTGATCTTCAGCGAGGCGTTTTGTCATCACATCTAGACTTTCTAATCCAGCTGCAGCTAATATTCCTGCCTGCCGCATACCCCCACCAAGCATTTTCCGAAACTTACGAGCCCGGGCAATAAAGTTAGTACTTCCGGCTAAAATAGAACCTACCGGAGCAGCCAATCCTTTAGAAAGACAGAACATCACTGAATCAAAAGGGGCAGTCAGGATCTGAACCGGCGTATTGCTTGCCACAGCTGCATTAAATATCCTGGCTCCATCCAAGTGTAATTTTAATCCTGCATTCCTGGCTGCCTCAGCAAGCTCAACCACCTGGTCCTGGGGCAGGACCTGTCCACCTGATCGATTATGAGTATTTTCTAAACAGAGCAGTGTAGTGCGGGGATAATGGATATTTTCCGGTCGCAGTGCCTGCTTCAGCTGTTTAGAAGTAAAGATCCCCCCTAACCCGGTAATCGGGCGGGGAATTAAACCTGCTATGCGGCTGATGCCGCCGACTTCATAACAATAAATATGGGAATCAGCCTCTAATATTACTTCCTCACCAGGTTGAGTATGGCTCATCAATGCTAATAAATTACCCATGGTGCCGCTGCTAACAAATAACGCCGCTTCCTTCCCCACCAAGGCAGCTGCCTCTGCTTCCAGTTTATTGACAGTAGGATCCTCTTGATAAACATCATCCCCTACCGGAGCCTGCCGCATCAGTTCCCGCATCCGCTCTGTTGGTTGAGTAACAGTATCACTCCTAAGGTCGATCTTCCGCATTATCTATGTCGTCCTTTCGTTTTAGTTCATCTCCTCTTTTCTCGTTTACAGCAGGAAATTCCTACCTGGGAATTGTACCGCTATCCAGCGCTCATTCATACAATAAAGTGGCAATTACAATAGGAACCGGAGGAAAGGAACTTAATGGAGAGGAGGAAGCAGCTGTGGGGAAAAATAACAAGTGCCAGACGCATGTCCATGAGTTTTTAGGCACAACAAAAATTGCCGGTCATCCCCTGCACAACCATCGCTTCGCTGGGGTAAGCGGGCAGGAGATCCCTATTCCCAATGGGCACATCCATGCTATTGATGTGAACAGCGATTTTACCATCGGACATCTCCACGAAATCAGCATTTTGACTGGTCCCCAAATACCGGTTGGGGGAGGTCGCCATGTCCATTTCGCCATGGGAATTAGTACTGAAAACCGAGGTCATGTTCACGAATTTATTGTGGCCACCATGATCGAAAACCCGGATGGATATTAGCTTCAAAACCAAAATACCGGCCAGAAATCTCTGGCCGGTATTCTTTATTCTATACCTGTTACCTGGTAACCAGCTTCGGTTACAGCGGTTTTAATTGCTTCATCTGTAGGAAATTCACCTGCAGTAATAACTGCAGATTTGCCATCAAGATTGACCTGGACAGATTCAACTCCTGGCAGTGCCAGCAGTGCTTTCTCCACTCTTTTAACACAGTGCTCGCAGGACATGCCGTCTATATAAACTTTCTTTTTCATCAAATTCTCCTTTCAATAACAGCCTTTTAAGCCATCATCTGAGTGAGCGGGAAATTTTTCAGATCCCCTTCAAAAGTAATTTTACCACCGCGCTCTTGAAGTGATTCATACAGATCCTGTGGGCGGACTAAATTTCTTGGCATATTTAAATCCAAAATTCCACTTTGATTTAGGACAAAGTAAACAAACTCAGAGCATAAGAACCGATACTCATAACAAACTTCGTGCTTCAGCAGACAGTGAACTAGTCCCAAATAATTATATTTGTAGAGCTCCCGATTTGCCACGAACGATTCTATAATTGATTTAGCTTTTAGATACTGCTCTTTCGAAACCTCGAGTTCCATTACAGCCCCAGGCAGCCTCTTTTGAATCTTATAAAGACCTTTCTGCAGATGCTCGTGCTTAAATCTTGCAATAAAAGGGTTGCGAGCATATTTTCTGCCAAAGCTGTACATATAGTTCAACTCACGATCCAAAGCCAGAGATGCGTGGGTATACTTGTCCTGCTTCATATAATGAATCAGACGCGAAATAGTCGTGGTTGTTCTAGTAAATACAACGTATAAGCAATATTTTCGCTCCACACCTAATCTCACCTTTTTACCATGGTTAGCTTACATTTATTTTACACTATTACTGCTGACAGGACAATAGCAAACAATAGCAATCGAGGTGACAGCTGGTGATCAGCCT
>JAAYLQ010000056.1 GCA_012521805.1 Bacillota bacterium | reverse complement strand
CGATGTCTACGCCATCGCTCTTCATGAGACCTCGCTCCTTTCTGTCTATCTGTTGGTGCGAGGTCTCTATTTTTATCTCCACACGCGTTTTTCCTGCCACCGCCTACCAAAACTTTACGCTAACTCAACGAGGATTGCTTCGGCAGTATGCAGGATTTCCCATTTTCAAAGGCGAATTTCCGTTTGATAGCGCTTCTAGGAGGATGAACATGCGTAGATTTGGACTAATACTATTCATATCACTTATTATTGTATCAGCCGCTGCTGCCGCTGCCAGCGCAGCTTTTAGTTTTTATATTGGCGGCCAGAAGGTAGAACTAGCGACATCTTTGGTAGTCAATGGTAATATATTAATTCCAGCTTCTGTACTCCAGGATTACATGGCTGCAGAAGTGGAAACAGATCTGGATCCAGGTAAGCTGACCATAATCTTTCCAACTCATACCATAGAGATGCAAACCGGTTCACGGGAAGTGCAGGTCAACGGCGAAGAGCAGATTATGGATGTGGCTCCCCAAGTTAAAGATGGCGAAATTATGATTCCGCTCCGTTTTGTTGTGGATCTATTAGGTTTGCGGCTGTCTTTTGATGCGAGGCAGGCAATTCTATATATTACCTTATCCGACGAATTAGCAGATTGGGTTGCAGCCAGAGCTGAAGGAGATACTTCCAGTGTGCAGCTGCCGGATTTTCTTGATCCTGAAGCAAGTCAAACGTTGGGAAATCCGGTGCTGAAGGAAATTGTTTTTATGGGCGGTCCCCGCTCAAGGGTGTTTATTGATATTGATGGTTTTGCCGCTTATGAGAGCTTCTTATTAACCAATCCTGACCGTATGGTAATTGATCTGACAGGTGTTGAGTGGGATGGACCATTTCCAACCCAGGATGTAAATGATACCATCGTCCGTCAGATCCGGTCCGATCGCTTTGATCAGCGCACGATCCGAATCGTATTTGATTTAAATCGGGCTACCGATTATGAAATTCACCGCTGGCCAAATGGTGGGTTGGAGATTGAGTTTAATTATCAAATTGGCCAGATTGGCTATTATAGGGATGAGGATCAAAATCCGAGAATCTGGTTTGAAGCGAATGAACAGCCGATGTTTAGTGTCCAGCTGCTGCCGTCACCAATGCGTTTAGTGATGGATTTTCATTCCACAACGCTGATTGACGGGGCAAAGGAACTGCAGGTTGGTGATCCGCCGCTGCGGACTGTCCGAATCAGCCAGAATACTCCCTCGGTCACCCGCATGGTTTTAGATTTAGACGGTCCAATGGTTCCGATTGAGGTCGAAGAAATTAATGGTCGTTACGAAATAATATTATTTGAAGGTACCGAAGAGGAATACCGAGCAAAATTGGAACAGGAAGCTCCAAAGCCGGTGGAACCGGAAATCCTGATTCCAAGCGATCTGGAGATAGATGATAGTCTGCCGCTGGCACACCGCATTATTGTGGTTGATGCTGGTCATGGAGGTTCTGACCCAGGTACAATAGGGTATGTTTTAGGTGTGTTTGAAAAAGATGTTGTACTGCCGATCAGCCTCGAGTTGGGCCGTCTGCTGGAAGAGCAGGGAGCGGTCGTGGTCTACACGCGCACCGATGACCGGTATGTTTCTTATTTTGACCGGGTTGCTGTGGCCAACATGGTTAATGCGGAAATTTTTATATCAGTCCATGCCAACTCCTATGAGGGCACAGCAGCTAAGGGGATTGAAACACTCTATAATCCCCTGTATCTTGAAAATTTCCGCTTAGCTCAGGCTGTTCAAAGTGAGCTGGTGCAGTCTCTGAACGCAGTGAATCGCGGGGTACGGCCGCGCACAGACTTACATGTTTTAAACAATGTTAAAATGCCCGCTGTCTTAGTCGAGGTAGGTTTTCTAAGCCATCCGGAAGAAGAGGAGATGCTGATAGACCCAGAGTATCAAAAAATGATTGCTGAAGGTCTGCTCAATGGCGTGTT
>JAAYLQ010000055.1 GCA_012521805.1 Bacillota bacterium | reverse complement strand
TCGATGATCAGCGTTGATAAATTAAGCTTTTTCAGATATTCGTTTGTAATTACCAGGGCAGGTACTGTATTAAAGATTACATCAAAATTGGTATGCAGATGCAGGTCTGACAGTGGAGCAGAATTCAGCCCCATTGTCAAGGCGCGGGCTAATTTTGATTTATTTCGGTCAACGATCGTTACCGATGCCCCTAAGGCTGCTAAGCTGGCAGCTAAAGTCTGGCCGCAGCGACCAAAACCTACTACCATGCAGCGTGATCCATGGATTGTAATGGGAAGCTCTTCCATTGCCAACTGAATTGCACCTTCGGCGGTGGGTATCGAGTTCAGTATAGCAATTTCATCAATCTCTGCAGTTTCAACCAACTTCAGACTATGCTTCTGCGCAAGTTCTCTGATAACCGGTTTTGCTACTCCAATCAGCACAATTGTATCCTGCGGCAGTTTCGGCAACAGCTGGGTTAGATCGATCGGCTCCCCCTGATCTAAACGAGTAAAGATTCTACCTTCCAAGTCTGTATTTGCCATGGGAGCAATCAAAGCCCTTATCCCTGCAACCGCAGCTTCAGGATCACTGTACAGCTGTGCTGCTGTAAGATCTGGATGCGGATGAAACCCTACTAACCGCAAATCCACGTTTAACTGAAGCAGTGCTTTGGCTAACTCCAATTCACGCCGATCCCCGCCCAGCATAGCGACAGGTATCCCAGATAGATCAACAACCATGGAACGACCTCCTCCCCGATGCACTCATGGATAGTATATGAGGCGGGTAGGAGGCCTGTGAATGAACAGCTAGTTTATAATTCTACAAGATCTGCTCTAACCCGTACACGATTCCTTCCAATTCACCAATTTTGCGGATCGCCAGCAAAACTCCAGGCATAAAGCTTTCACGATGCGTTGAATCATGCTTAATAGTCAACAGCTGTCCTGCAGAACTAAAGATAACCTCCTGGTGAGCAACATAACCCGGTAGGCGAACACTGTGAATGTGAACTGCACTGCTGGCAGCTCCCCTGGCACCGGGAAGCTTTTCAAATTCATCAGGATTAGTTTCTCGCTGACCGGTTAGTACCTGATTAATCATTTCTGCAGTTTTAATAGCAGTCCCGCTGGGAGCATCCTTTTTCTGCGAATGATGGTATTCAATAATTTCCACATTGGGAAAATACCGAGCTGCTTCCTGCGCAAAACGCATCATTAAAATTGCTCCAATAGCAAAATTAGGGGCAATCAAAGCGGCCCAATCTTCCCTGACAAGTTCACGCTTTAATTTCTCCACATCATCTGCTGTTAATCCGGTGGTACCTACTACTGCTCTAACACCTAATTCATAGCAGGTTTTAAGGTTTTCCACCACCACGCCAGGTTGAGTAAAGTCAACTACCACATCCGGTTTGGTCGCTGTAATCGCAGGGGCAAGTTCTGTAAACATTTTGACTCCATCCACATCATATTCTGCCCTTGGGTCGACACCGGCAGCAACTTCCAAATCAGCAGCCTGCCTCACTGCTTTGATTACTTCGCTACCCATTTTACCTAAAGCACCACTTACTAGAACTCGTTTCATGCTACTCCTCCACCTAATAATCAAATACTGGATTTTTCTGGATCAGGCTCGTTAAATCCTGCAAACATGAAAAAGAGACTGTACTAACAGTCCCTTTTTCTCAGTATCTAGTTATCTTCACCGCCATGACTTTCAACATCTTTAGCACCGTTGCTCCGCAAAATTTCGCTTGCCTCGTTTACCTTTTCGGGGCTGGTTTCGATAACAGCCAAGATCCCACCGGCTTTTAACTTCTGCTCGTACTCCTGACCACGTTCCTCAGGAATTCCTAAGTCAATCAAGCCTCCGGCTACACCACCGGTTACAGCTCCTGACAGGGCTCCAGCTAAAGGACCAGCAGCCACAATCGGTCCAATACCAGGAATGGCAAGGGCGCCTACTCCGGCTAAAATTCCAGCTAGACCTCCTAAAGCGCCGCCCCAAGCTGTGCCATCAGCAATATTTTGTTCAGCCCCGAAATCGCCGCCGACTTCCATGTCGCGTTTTCTGGTTTTACCTTCATCTTTGGCGATAATTGAGATTTCGTTCTCAGTAAATCCCTTTTCCCGCAGTACTTTTACTGCCTTTTCGGCAGCCTCAACTTGATTAAATACCCCTATAACTGTTGACAACTTGCAAATCCCCCTTTCCTGAAATGGGTACATCGATATTCTACCCATGAAAGGGGACAAATTATTCTAGATCAAGTCTGCGCACCAGATCATCGTAATCCTGAGCAGTGGTTAAATCAACAATGATTAAATCCCGGCCGATTTTTTTTATTCCATGCCACGGGATTACAATCATTCGTTTGTTAAACCAGCTCTTACCATAAGGGATAATTATTGAATCTACCACACCAGTCTCGGTATTGATGATTAGATCTGTATCGTTGACTACTCCTAAACGAATCCCCTCATCAAAACAGACAATTTCCTTCCCAGCCAAATCGGAATACCGCACACCTTACCAACTCCAACCCCATGATACTTCTAAGTGCGGACTGTGATTAAATCCAGCAGTTAACTGACCCCGGTCACTCTGCCCATACTTGATTTCACACCAGCCGTTTCCGCTGTTCAAACGCAGAGCTCCATAATAGAATTGACGTCCAGTTTTAGCTTCAAACTTATAGATCAAATGTAAACTCAGATTGCTGTTATACCGATATTCTATGCGGTGCAGGTTTAAAGATGAACCAGCCAAGCTAATTTCGTGTTTCCCAATCTGGCGCCTATACTTGATTTGCGGCAGATCCGGCCTCCACTCAATTGTCAGATCTCCGCGACGATATCCCAATACTACCCGGCGATTAGGGTGCCAGTGTACAGCCGCTGATATGCTTTGATTGGCCTCTCCATATTCCAACTGCAAATTTGTGGTCGCGTAAGTCCGCTCGCTGCTGAGGGCTTTAAAGCGATCCCAGTTAAATGTAATTCGCCAAGGTTCTGCGTTAAACCGAGTCTGAGTCCCAAAACCAATCCGATCATTTGGATATGGTTTGGTTTTCGTGAGCGGCCAATCAAATTCTCTGCCGATAATCCTGAAACTAGGAGCAAACGATATCTGAGCGCTGTTTACTTGAAGATTTACAGCCAGCGCCTGACTCTGGTTGAAATCCAAAGATTCTTCCTGGTAATCATGGCGCTGAAGATAGCCCCAACCTGCCTCCAAAGAAAAGGAATCATGTTCTACACCTGTCTCCAGCACCACTATCTCACCCCAGTTGCGTCCAAATTCAGGATAATATTGGGAATCGTAGCGTGCAGCGGAAATCTGCCATGTCCACGGGTCGTTACTCAAGGCAAACTGTCCGAAACCGACAAAGCTGGGTAGGCGTGTTTTGCTTGGAACCTGTTCAGCCACAACCACTACTAGATGAGGTTCCTGCTGCTGATACACTAGGGCTAAATGTTTCTCGCTGTAAAAATCTTTGTGGATAATGCGAAATAAGTCGCTTGAAGTGATCAAGGGGCTGTTGTACTTCAGAGAAAGCTGACGTTTAGTACTGGGATGATAGTCAAAGACCCAATCATGAAAGGTTAACCCCAGTAGTTGAGAACTTGTTGACTCTAGGGTTAAATTTCCAGATAAACGATGACGTTGAGTCAATTCACAATCAACACCAAATCGGGCACTAGTAGTGAAATTCATGGGGTTAATGCGTAGCGAGCCCGAAATCTCTTCTAGCTCAAGTAAAGCTGCAGCAGATATGGGAAGCTGGATTTGGATAAAAATAAGAATGAGAAGAATACAAAAACAGACTCCGCGGATAGCAGCCATAAAGGATCACTCCTTCCACTACCTCCCTTGGGCAACGAAGTCTATTAATAAAATACCATATTTTGAAAATTATGCAAGTCCCAACACCACTAGGTTCCAGTTATCCACGTCGAGAATTTGCTGAGCCAGTGCATGCAGCTGCAGAGCAGAAATTTGGTCAATTAAAGCTAACGATTCATCAACCGAAACTAAGCGGTTATGATTAAACTCATCCTTCGCTAGTTTCACCATGCGGTTCATAAAGCTTTCTAATGATAAAACAAGATTGCCTTTCACCTGTCCTTTGATCCGTCCAAGTTCCATTTCAGTTACTGGGCTTTGGACCAAAAGTTTTAATTCCTGGCGCAGCACATCGATTACCTGCTGGTAATTACTGCGGGAACAAGCCGCATAAATTAGATACTCACCTGTATCCCGATAAGCCGCATAATCAGAGTAAACATTATAAACTAACCCTCGGTTTTCCCTCAGTTCCTGAAATAAACGAGAGCTCATGCCTCCACCAATTAGAGCATCAAGCAAACGCAGTGTCTCTAACTCTGAGTTGAAACGTGAGAGTCCTGGCCCGCCAAAGCATAGATGAACCTGCTCCAGATTTTTGGGAACGTATAATGCCTGCTGCTGCGCTGGAGTTGGAGCTGATGGCATGGCTTTTTCCCCGCTGCAGTTTGGATTTAGAGCTTCAAATTTCCAGGCAAATTCATCAACTAACACTTGATGCTCAATATTCCCCGCAGCAGCTATTACTAAGCGATCCGGTGTGTAATACTGGCGGTAGAACTTAAGTAAATCATTCCGGTTGGCTTCCGCCACGCTGTCGACCGTACCTAAAATTGGTCTGCCCAGGGACTGTTCCGGCCAAAGCTGTGCGTAAAACAGTTCATGCACATGATCTTCAGGTAAATCCTCACATGATTTTATTTCCTCCAGAATCACCTGCCGCTCTCGTTCTATTTCCTCTGGCAAGAATGTTGGTTTAAGCAGCATTTCATGAAGGATATCGACAACCAGTTTAAAATCCTGATCTAGAAAGCTGGCATAATAACAAGTAAACTCTTTGCTTGTAAATGCGTTGAGATAGCCCCCTACTCCTTCGATCAATTCAGCGATCGTGCGGGCATTGTACTTCTCGCTGCCTTTAAACACCATATGCTCGATAAAATGGCTGTAACCATGCTGGTCATCTTGTTCGTTTCTACTGCCAACTTCAAACCATACACCGAGCGTAATCGATCTAGCATTGGGTATGAATTCAGATACTACGCGAATACCATTTGGTAAAATCGTCTTTTCGTACATTGCTTTCTCCTTACCCCTAGTAATATCTAATTAACACCAGAGCAAACATTATTTGTCTTTGTGTTAGGATCGCAGAACATGGTAATATAGTATTGGTTATTATTATCGACGTTGGAGAGGAGGACGCATAATGAACCAAAACATTTTGATTCCCGTTTTAACTCTATTGTTCTATGTAACCAGCATCCTTGGCGGCGGCGCTGCTCCTGATTCGCCTGTTTTAACACCAAGCGAAATTACAAAAACCGCGGTAATCGGACAGCAGGGTGAAGTAATTGGTGACAAAGTTACGGTTCGGACAGGACCGGGAACTCAACATGATGCACTAACTTCACTCCATCAAGGTGAACGGGTAATCATCTTGGATTTACAAGATGATTGGTATGAAGTTAAACTTTCCGATGGGCGCATCGGCTGGATTGCTGAGTATTTGATAAAAACAGTCCCGAATAAACCACAGGCAAAACCGCATGGAAAATCAGTTTTAGGTTATTATCTAGTAGGCACATCATCATACAACAGCTTGATTCAGAACAGCAACTACCTTACCGGCATCGCACCTTGGAGCTGGGGTTTATCTAGTTATGGCACCCTTAACGCTGATTTTGAACCAGAAGCAATGGCACAGGTGCTCTTATTTGCCGGCAACCGAGAAGTTGAAACTTATGCACTAATTCATAATATGTTTAACGGCAGTTTCGATCCAAAGGTTGTTAGTGCACTGCTAAACAGCGAAGTTGCTCGAGCTAGAGCGGTTACCGAAATCAAATCTGCTTTAATTAACTGGGGTATGACCGGTGTAAATCTCGACTTAGAAAATGTGCCCGCCACTGACCGGCAAGCTCTTACAAGCTTTGTTGCAGAACTGAGCCAAGCTCTCCATGCTGAGGGACTGAAAGTGACAATGGCTGTTCCGGCTAAAACCGCAGACAATCCTGACAATAACTTTTCGGGAGCATACGATTATGCTGAATTAGGCAAACACGTGGATCAGCTGGTAATCATGGCATACGATCAGCATTATCGTGCCGGACCACCGGGACCAATCGCATCAATCAAATGGGTGGAAGATGTAGTTAAGTTCGCAGTCAGCCAGGTACCCTCAGATAAGATCATTCTAGGCATTCCTAACTATGGCTACGATTGGCCGCAAACCGGCATGGCGTCAGCCCTCACTTATGATCAAACAATGCAGCTGGCAGCTTCCAACAATGCAAGCATCCGCTGGCAGGGTGAGGATAAGGTTCCGTATTTTACCTACGGAAGCAACCGCCAAGTCTGGTTCGAAAACCGCTACAGCATAAAGTACAAACTTGAACTAGTTAATCAATATCAGTTAAATGGTATAGCACTGTGGCGTTTAGGTCAAGAGGATTCAGGCATATGGGATGTTATTAACAATACCCTAAAATAAAAGAGTTCCTGCGCGGGAACTCTTTTATTATTGATTCAAGATTTGCAACACCGGCACTACAGAGTAACCTTTTTGCTGCAGCTGCTCAATGATTAAGGGTAGAGCTTGTGCGGTAGGCTCGGTAGGATGCATAAGTACAAAGGCGCCATTCTGAATTCTACCTACAACCCGATCAATAATTACTGTAGGCGCAGGGCGCTGCCAGTCAATCGTATCAAGAGTCCATAAAATGGTTTTGTAGCCCAGTTCAGCTGCCACTGCCACGGTTTGTTTGTTAAAATCCCCTGCTGGCGGTGCGAACAGCATTGGTTTCTGACCAGTTATATCCATAATTTTCTCCTCCCCAGTTAAGATCAGGTCCCGCACCTGTTCCTGACTCATTTGACTTGGCATTCCGTGCCAGCCGCCGTGATTCCCGATTTCGTGTCCCGCTTGTGATATTTGCTCAGCTAAATCAGGAAACTTTTCTGCCCATGTTCCCGTTAGGAACCAAGTGGTGGTGACACCATAGCGCTTAAATGTTTCTAACATGGATGGGATATATTCATTACCCCAGTCTACATTGACCATCAAACTGACCCAAGGCTTATCAGCCGGTCCTCGGTAATAGGGGGAAAAATTTGCCTGGGTGATTGAAGGTATAACCGGTACCGTTACAAATTCTACTATAGAGCCCGCTGAAGCCTGCATAAGCAAATGTAGAGTTGCGTTAAAGTCAATCACTTGACCCACCTGTTCCGGGTGAACGACATCGCTGTTCCAGTCATAACTAGCATTTCTAGCTTCTTTAATTTCTCCTTCACTTATTTTGATCAAAGCATCATATAATTCACTTCTTAAGAGACCGCCAACATCATGTCCGGCAATTTTCACTCCTGGTTTTACCCCATGCACCCGGCGCAGCAGCTGATTATACAAACTTGAGCCAACCAGAACGAAAACAATTACAAGCAATCCAGCCGCACTGATAAATAGAGTCTTTTTGGTGATAACCAACGAAAACCAAGTTCTCCGAGCCATTGCCCTAGTCTCCTCTCCGCAGATGTTGGATACCGTTGTTATCAATATAGTAATTCTCGCGATAAATCAATTCTGAAATCGGCACAATCTCATATCCCTGAGCAAGCAAATCAGGAATGATTCTGCGAATAGCATCTGGTGTCCCCACAGCTGCGTTATGGAAAAGAACAATTGCACCAGGTTTGATCTGCCCCATTACCCGCTGATAAATCTGGTCTGAAGTGGTATTTTTCCAGTCAAGCGAGTCGACCGACCATTGAATAGTATAGTAACCCAAAGAATCTGCAGCTTTAATTACAGTGTTATTGTACTCTCCAAAAGGCGGACGGAAGAGAAATGAGTTTTGACCAGTTAAATCATAAATCATTGCATGATTACGCTCTAATTCCATCACAGCCTGTTCAAAAGTAAGATTATTCATATGGGGATGGGAGTAGCTGTGATTTCCAATCTCATGACCTTCCTCTGCAATTCTAACTACATACTGAGGATATTTATCAACCCAATAGCCCGCCAAAAAAAATGTGGTTTTAATATCATACTCCCGCAGAATCCCTAAGATCTCATCGGTTAAGTCGGTTCCCCAAGTCGCATCAAACGAGATGGCAACTTTTTTTGCTTCTGTATTTACCGCATAGATTGGCACTAACCGATTCGACGCCACACTGATCACATGAGAAATTGCTGGCAGAACAGTTTCGTGATAAACGCTGAATATCAGGAGCAGCGCCACAACAGCAACCAATACATGAGCGAAGTTAAGCTTCAAGACAAATACGCGCATCACTAATCCCCTCCTCATGTATTCATATTCAAAAAAAAAGAGGCAAATAACAAGTATTTGCCTCAGATTGCAAAGTTATGATTGCCAATTTGTTTGATCACCGGCCTTGTTTTCCAAAACTCAGGCGCAGCCGTTGTCTTTGGATTATAAAAGAATAGTGCCCCTCCGGTGGGATCTTCACCAGCTAAAGCCCTCTCAGCAGCTTCGACCGCAGACTCTTGGGGAACTTTTGGCATGGTGCCCAAAGCTATTGGACTAAATTGTCCCTTCTGATAGATTACCTCTGTAATTGTATCGGGAAACTTGTCACTCTTTACCCGATTGATTACAACTGCTCCGACAGCAATCTGCCCCTCAAGGGGCTCACCCCGGGCTTCAGCATGAATCAATCGCGCTAAAAGATCCCGTTCTTCGGGAGTAAAATCGACCACATAGACTTTGCTGGGAATCCGGAGTTTCATTCCCGCTCGCATCCGAGTCGGATCCTTAATGTCATTAAATTGGGCCAGGTAACGCCAATCAAGATTATACTCCAATGCGATTTCCGATAACGTATCTCCCGGCTGGACTATATACACCTGTTCCACCATCTGGGCTGGAGCGGAAACCGCCAGCAGTAATATGATGAATGCAATGATTAAACCCATGACCTAACCTCCTGCTCAATTGCTTCTAATTTATCATAATGAATAGAACAAGCGGGCAGTGACTTAATAAAAAATTTCCCATAGTTCCGCTCCATAATTCGTTTATCGCAGATTAAAATCATGCCCCTATCTGTCTTGGTGCGAATTAGGCGTCCGCATCCCTGGCGAAACTTCAAAACAGCCTGCGGTAAAAAATATTCTAGAAAAGGATTACTGCCGCTTTGGCGCAGTTGCTCGCTGCGGGCGGCTGCAATCGGTTCAGTCGGCACCTTAAAAGGCAATTTGGTAATAATAACCGTCGATAGAGCCTCTCCTGCAACATCCACACCTTCCCAAAAACTATCGGTTCCGAGAAGAACAGTCTTTAGTTCCCCGCGAAAGCGATCCAGCATCTCGGTACGGGGCATTTCTCCCTGAACCAAAAAGTTGTACTCCTGATCTAATCCCCGCTCCCTGACAAGTTGAGCAGTTTTCCGCAGCATAGCATAGGAAGTAAACAAGATGAATGCTCGTCCCTGCGTCACTGCTAACAGCGGCTCTAAGTGATCGACCAGCACCTCTGTAAATTCTGACCGATCCGGCGAGGGCATGTCTTTAGCGACAGCCAGGAAAACCTGTTTTTGATAATCAAAAGGGGATGCGAAAATGGCCGTATTTAGATCCCAATTTTCATTCTGATCAATACCGATGCTGTTGCAAAAGAAAGTAAATTCTTGGTTAACAGTTAAAGTAGCACTGGTAAAGATAGCGGATTTAACCTGAAACAACAGATTCTCCCTCAGCTGTTCACCAACATAAATTGGTGCTGCCTGAAGTACACAGCCGAACTGTTTCGATTGTTTTTTCAACCAGTAGACACAGCTTCGATCATTTGCTTCCATTAAAAACTCTAAATCAGCAATTACTGATTCGAACCGCTTTAAATAAGGCATTAATTTATCGCCTTCATCTGGCTCAAGCAGGTGGACTAAATTCTCCAGCTGCGTTTTTAAGGTGACTAAAGCACTAAAAAAACGATCATAACTTTCTAAAAGCGGTTCTCTTTCCAAGCCGCAGTAGGAGATCAAAACAGTTTCCGAATCCTCACTTTCCTTGAAGAATTCCTTTTCTAACGCGGCGAAATACTTGACAGCAGCCTCATCAACTATTCTCAACTGCGGCAGCAGCTGCCAATCTAAGACTGATAAAATGTCATCGTTTTCCTCGGATGGATTGCGGCTTAGTTTTTGGCGCAGACTGGCTAATACACCGCGATTTTTGCCATATGGTCGGTTTAAAAAACCCAACAGCCTCCTAATCCGGAGCAGCGAAAGCTGTACACCGAAATACTCGGTTGCGATATCTTCAATATGATGAGCTTCATCGACCACCAGGTGATAGTATAAGGGCAGTACAGCATTTTCCTCCCACCCTACAGCCTGACGCACAGCGATATCCGCCAGCAGAAGATGGTGATTGACGATTACAATATCTGCTGTTTCTGCCAGACGGCGGTTGATAAAAACAGGACACTGATTAAAAAAGCTGCACTTACCGCGAATACATAAATCAGATTCGGCCTGGATCTGTTCTTTTATGTCCGCACTTAAGCTGTCAAATAGTTTCGTGATTTCAGCGATTGATTCTTTTTCCAGCAGTTCTTCCATCTGTAGCATGGTTTCAGCATCAGCTTCATCCTGCAGCTGTTCTTGGAGATCCTTTAACCTCAGCCAGCATGGATAATTGCTCCAACCCTTGACAACAGCTGCCTTAAATTGGAGTCCCAGTTTTTTTAGCACAGGTATATCTTTATCTAACAACTGCTCCTGCAGATTGATTGTGTTGGTTGAAATGACCACCTTTTCACCTTTCGAAACTGCAAAGCAAACCGCAGGATAGAGATATGCCAATGATTTACCTGTTCCCGTTCCAGCTTCAATCAAACCTATATGACCATTTATAAGGATATCTAAAACTTGATCAGCCATTTTCTGCTGTTGTTCTCGATATTCATAACCTTCTAATTGAGCGAGTTTGCCCGAAGGCAGAAAAAAATTGCGGTCGTAATACAAAAATACTCACCTCCGCAAGCGGGTGAGTTATTTATTCTACATAAAGCAGATTATACCTGCATTTTGTCTGTTTCAGGTTCTTTTACGGCCTATCAAATCGAAATAATTAAGGATAGGCGTATTCTCAATCAGTTCAGTCAATGAGCGGCGTTCCGCATACAGATGCACAAAAATTAACAATGCCAAAGAGACAGCTCTACCCTGCAGCGAAAACTCAATCACAGCCAAACCGATAACCGCCCCCAGCACGTTTGAACCGACATCTCCCATCATTACTTCAGCATTGAGATCCCAAGGCAGATAGGCAGCTGCGCTGACTGCGACAAAAATCAGGGCAGGACTGAAATAGCCAGTTAAACTTAGAACAAAAGCTGCCAGCAAATAAAATTTACCAGCTCGGCCTGGGCGAACGTCAAGTAAATTTGCTAAATTAGCGTTCAATGCGATAATGAGGGCATTAAGGATAATGTTTATCAGACTAGTGGCCCCAACTGATGACACCAACAGAGCGGTTACAAGACCAAACCCTGCTTTAAGGGCGCCGGTGGTGAGGTAGCCATTCCTTAAAGCTCGAAAATGACCTCGAAAGCCCCGGGCTTCCCGGCTGCCGAGAGTGTCGTCGATTAAACCCAAAAATCCGAAACTAAGGATCGTAATCACAGCCACCGCAGTTTGACTCAAAGAAGTTAGTTTAATAACCACCCCAAAAATCAAGGTGGGTACTGCTGTAAGGCTGAAAACTAGGCCCAGACCAACGGGTATCTCTTGATTGCGATAATTTAATGCGGTCTGGCGGGGTGCAATCATTTTGATCAGCAATGGCATCAAATAGAGCGTTCCAATGTAAACAACTGCAGCCAATATAACCAACCACTGCACCTAATGATTCCTCCATGCTTTGTAAAGTTCTAAGACTATTGCCCATAGTTGTCTGCCGCGATGTCTAAATCCAGCCCAATTTCTTCCAGTTGCGCGATGCGTCATCGGCAGATCGATATCGACAATCCGATAACCGCGGCGGAGAGCTTGAATCGTTAAGGCAGCCTCTACTCCAAACCCGGGTGCAAATCCCCCGCAGTCTACCAAAACCTGATGAGTAACCGCCCGCTGTCCAGATAGGGGACTGATAAGCTCATGGCCGGTTAATAACTTTATCCCATATTTAGCTATATTCTTAGCAATTCCAAATCCCATTTTACCCCTGCTGCCGGTTTGATTGACTAGGTTAGCAATTGTCATATCTGCCTCATTGTCCAGCACCGGCTTAAGTAGGGCTTGGGCGTATACTGCACTTGACTTAAGATCAGCGTCTAACAGCAGGTAAATATCGGAAGAATACGTCTGCCAACCGACATTAAGAGCTCCACCCTTGCCTTGGTTTTTTTCCAGCCTGATCAATTCTACCGGATAACGCTCCACGACAGAAGCAGTTTCATCAGTGGAACCATCGTCAATAACAACGATCTGATTAACTGATTTTATTTCCAGTACCGCTGTAAGAGTTTCTCCAATCCGTTCCGCCTCATTGAACGCTGGTATTAGCGCTGTCACCTTCATTCTCGTTCTACTCCATATCGATCTGAGGAATTAAGCCCACCGCTGCACTGCTGTGACCGTAGATGCCGGTTAAACCTGCACTTAAACCACGAATCACAGCCAATTCGCCTATAAATGTATCGCCGAGATCTATAATTAGTGCATTTTCTGCAAACTCAGCTAAATTAACATCAGCACTGTACGGCTGAACAATGCAGAGCTTACAGCCGAGCTGATGCAGATATTCTAACCCCTGCTTAACTGTTTCGCTTAAAGGTTTGTCAACCCAAACCACAGCTGTTGGTTTGTCAAATTTTTCAGAATTGATGTCCTCAAAAAAATTTTGTAGTTTCTCCGGCGCATTTGGCCACACGAAACTCCCATAAACTTCAGCTCCAGCATCTTCCACTAGTTTGGTTAACCGTTTAATGGGAGCAAGCTGTTCTCCATTATGAAAAAACATGACCTGGTGATTTAACAGCTGTTCATGGATTAATGCTGCGCGGACCAGATCCCAGCCCTCGATCAGAAGTTGATCTCGAGTTTCGATCTGCTTCAAGTTAGCCTGCATTTCTTTTGTCGATAATTCTAACTGCTTAAACCGCTGTTCCAATTCATTTATAATGCTGTTTTGCTCCTGAACCAATAAATCATCCTGAAACAAAATGCTGCCAACTATAATTCCCAAAAAAAGACTGAAGAATACGGCAACGAGAGTAGCAACATGATATCTGAAGCCTATATGCATTTACAGCAGTCCTCCTATGAACAGCCTCAACTCCAACCAAAACAGTCTGAGCAGATCACGCCAAGATGTAGCCAGCATAATTATCAACAGAATTGGAATTACAGCAGCAATCAAAAGCGGTATAGGAAGAATACCAGCTTTACCTTTGTACAGCTGACTAACTCCTTTAGCATCAACCAATATCGAGCCAATCTTCATTCTGGTCAAAAAAGTCGAGGCCATACCAGGCCGGCCTTTTTCCAAAAAATCGATTAAATTCGAATGCAGGCCTACTGCAACAATTAACTGTGCTCCCAGCTCATAGGCAAGTAAAAGGGCAATATCTTCGCTAGTTCCCGGTGCAGGAAAAATCTTATAATCTATCCCCAACTCACTTAACCGCCTTGCTCCCGGACTTCTACCATCCTGATACGCGTGGACCAGAATTTCAGCACCACAGTTGAGAGTCTCACTGCTAACACTGTCCATATCACCAATGATCAGGTCTGGTGTATGACCAAACTCCAGAAGAGCATCGGCACCACCATCAACCCCGATCAGAACAGGATTCATATCGTCGATGTAAGCACCAATAGCCCGCAGATCGTCCCGATAGTTGATTCCCCGCACAACCACGACCACATGTCGATCTTTAATCGGAGTTCGCACTTTAGGAATTATCAGATCTGCCAACATCAATTGTTTTTCCTTCTGCATGTATTCAATGGTGTTGTCGACAAACTGAAATACTTCCGCATCAATGTTTTTCCGTGCCTCTTCCATTAAAGACAGCACGAGATCACGAGTAACCAATCTCCCACTTGCAACCAAATGCTCGTTCAAATAAATATTTTGCTGAACAATCTGGATTTGATCTCCATCTTGAAGCTGGGTGAAGATTGCGTCACCTAAGCGATCAATCAACACAATCCCCCGCTCCAACAACAACTCCGGTCCTAAATTAGGATAGCGACCAGTAATTGAATCAGCAGCGTTTAAAACAACGCTGACCCCAGAATCAGCCAGCTGCATCGCTCCCACCGCATCCAAATCAGGATGATCGATCACAGCAATCTCTCGAGATTTTAAGTTTTTAACCAGTTCTTTTGTCTTGCGACCCAGCCTGACCTGCCCTTTATACCGCAACTGACTCCACCCCTACAAATAACTGGAAAGGACGAAGATAAAAATCTTCGTCCTTTTTAATATGGTCTTTTAGCTTTTGGTTTAGTCACCTATCTGGAAAACCTAAGGTTAATAATATCTGCCATTTTGGCAATAAACGCTGCATTAGTCGGTTTGCCTCGGGCTGGATCAATAGCATAAGGGAATAATTTCTGCAGCTGATTAAAGTCGCCCTTCGCCCAAGCAGTGTCGATAGCATAACGAATTGACCGTTCCACATGGCTGGCGGTAGTCCGATTACCTCGAGCAACTGCCGGATACAGTCTTTTGGTAATTCCATTCAGCCATGAATCATCCTGACTAACCAAAAGAATCGCATCCATAAGATAACGATGCCCCTTATAATTAGGAGGAATACCTAACTCGGCAAAGCAGTTGACCAAGAACTGCTGAATCGCTCTACGATCACGGATGTAAAAGAGATCAAGCATACTGCTGTAGTAATTATGAATGAACTTGAGCCTCTCGATCAGATCCAAAACTTGAAATGGTTTG
This sequence comes from Bacillota bacterium, assembly GCA_012521805.1. Classification (GTDB taxonomy): domain Bacteria; phylum Bacillota; class Limnochordia; order Darwinibacteriales; family DTU012; genus DTU012. Next base: position 38,343 of record JAAYLQ010000055.1, on the reverse strand, counting down.
ATCATATAATAAGCCACACCAATATTAAGAAGCTCTCCCACAAACTGATCATTTTCAATATCTGAGATAACTAGAATTTGAGTTAAAGGCTGTTTCTTCAATATCCGCTGAACCACAGAAATCCCTGTTTCAACCGGATGCATAAAATCCAGCACCACAATATCAGGTTGTTCTTGACCAATAATTTTTATTAACTCATTTGGATTCGACGCTGTGCCCAGCACAGAAATTTCCAATTCGTGTTTTAACTCTCGCGATATTAGCTCAATGTATTTTGGATTTTCATCTCCTACCACTACTTTAATCAATTCCGGCACCTCCACAACCTTCCCCCAACTTCAGCTAACTTCGCGAGTTAAACTTTGTTTTCCTGCAAAAAAAAACGAACCGACTCCGAAAAACGGATCTGGTTCGCTACAATAAAACTGTATTCACTAGTTGGAACTTCACCACTTATCCCCGACTCATAGACCATCCACTCGATAAATCCACCATAACCCATCCGCGGGTCGTTGACAAACACATGAGTAATCGCACCAACTAATTTACCATTCTGTACTATTGGGCTGCCGCTCATTCCCTGCACAATCCCTCCGGTTTTCTGCAGCAGCTCCGGATCGACAACCCGAATAATCATACCTTTATCAGCCGGCTTTGATTGATGGTAAACCCTAGTAATCTCCACATCAAATTCCTGGATCCGACTGCCGTCAACTACCGTATAGATCTTAGCAGGACCAGCTTTCACTTCGTGGTTTAAAGCAATTGGAATTGGACTTTTAAAAAAAGGATTCTCCAGATCCTCTGTTAAACTGCCAAATATACCAAACTTCGAATTTTTATCAATCGTGCCCATTACTGTATGATCTAAAAAGACCCCTAATTTTTCTCCAGGTAAACCCCTTAAACCCTGTTTCACACTCTCTATGCTGGCTGAAACAATGGTGCCATCAGTAATTTCTAAACTGCGTCCCAAGCCATCGGTAATTGTATGTCCCAAAGCGCCGTATCTTTTGGTATTTTTATCAAAAAACGTAAGAGTACCAACGCCGCTCGCCGGATCTTCTAAAAAGACACCAAGGAGATAAACCTCGCGCTGATTGCCCCGCAAATCTTCTTGAATAGACAGCACTGGGGTGATAGTGGTATTCAGCCTGGTATCATTGCGTTGAATCACTATCTGCAGTTGAGGTGAATCTGCTGCCAGTTCGTTAACAATCTGACCGACCTGCTCTGGGCGGGAAACTTCCCTTCCTCCGATGGAAATAATCACATCTCCTGGCTGAAGCCCTGCTTCGGCAGCTGGATAATACTCCTGACCGTCAACCCCTCGAACCGGTACTATCCTGCTGATCATCAAACCAATAGGATTTACCAAAACTCCAATAGAATGGCCGCCTGGAAAGACCTCAACCTCGGGAACAACATCAACCACCAGTTCCCGAACGGGAATGAAACCAAATAGCCTTACTTGGAAATACTGTTTACCGACCTGTTCTGCTTTAACGAAAAACTCGCCTTTTGGTCCAGTAACATCCAACCCATCACCATCAATCAAACGCAGCGGCAGCTGAACCGATAATGAAAACTCTGTCCCCGGAAATAGACGAACTTCGCCGGGAATACCTGCCAGTGATGCCAGCACTGGTGAAACCAACAAACCAAGAATGACCAATCCAGGCAGCAGCAACAACAAATGCAATCTCTTCACACCCGAATACTCCCCTCAAATCATAGTCTGCTTGTATCGTACCCGGGTTAGAGAAGTTATATATTAGGAACTAGCTGGTAGCTGCCTGTTGTAGCAGTTCTTTAGCATGGGCTCTCGTGGCCAATTGGTCAGCTTGTCCCCCAAGCATTCTTACCAATTCATTGACACGACCGTCCTCATCAAGCAGTGTTACTTTAACCGCTGTTCTGCCGTTGATTTCATGTTTTTCCACGTAATAATGATGCTGGGCATAGCTGGCAACAATCGGCAGATGGGTTACAGCAAAAACCTGAAACTGCTTGCTTAGGCTGCGGAGCTTCTCTGCTACCTTCAGAGCTGTCCGTCCACCGATACCGGTATCAACCTCATCGAATACTAAGGCTGGAATCCGCTCTACCTGAACTAAACTGTTCTTGATCGCCAGCATAATGCGGGACATTTCCCCTCCTGAAGCGATTTTTGCTAACGGTTTTAATGCCTCTCCGAGATTAGGCGACAGCTTAAACTCAACTGCATCGGTTCCCGTTTCTCCCAGCTCGGCAGGGGCAATTTCCACCACGAATTTTGTGCGTTCCATGTTTAAATCAGCTAAGTGGGCTTCGATCAGCCGCTCCATTTTTGCAGCACACTGCCGCCGCTTCTCACTCAGCTGTTCAGTCATCGACCTGAGCTGCTGATAGAGTTCCTCTTCTTCGTTTTTCAACTGCTCGATAGTAATTTCACTGGACTGGAGAATCTCGAGCTCTTGCTCGATCCCCTCAGCATAATCCAGGATAGCCTGCTCATCTTCACCATACTTGCGCTTTAAAGTTCTTAACAGACTTAGGCGTGCCTCAACCTGCTCCAGGGCTTCAGGATCACGCTCAAAACTCTCAATGTACTGCCGCAGATCCCTTGAACCTTCCTCAAGCTGGACTAATGCCTGGTTAAACAGGTCCGCAATTGAAGCTATTTCCTGATCATAACGGTTTAGTGAAGATAAGTCATTGATGGCTTGAGCCAGCTGATCATATAATGGAGGCTGATCAGGCAGCTGCTCTCGGAGTCTAGCGTACACACTTTCGGCGGTTGTGGTAATTCGCTCTATATTAGCAAGACGCTGCTGCTGCTGAAGCAGCTCTTCTTCTTCCCCAACTTTAATCTCCGCTTGTCTGATCTCCTCAATCTGAAACTGCAGAAGATCGATCCGAGCCAGTCGGTCCCGTTCTTCTGCCTGAAGCTTTATCCGTTCCCGCCTTACCTGCTCATATTTTCTGTACAGCTCCCTTACAGAAGCCTTTAAACTTTGGTGTTCAGCATCCCCAAAGCCATCGAGAATTTCTAAATGGCGGGTGACATCCAGCAGACTTTGGTGATCATGCTGTCCTAGAATATCCACCAGGTAGTTTCCAAGTTGTGCCAATTGATTGACAGTGACCAGCGAGCCGTTGAGCCGACAGCGATTGCGGCCATTTCGATAAATTTCGCGACTGATAATTATTTCCATATCAGATTCAATTCCCCATTCGTCCAAAAGCGATAACGCAGCTGGTGGTGGTTGGAAGACTCCTTCAATCACTGCTCGTTCACTGCCGGTACGGATCATCTCTGTTGATGCCCGGGCGCCCAGCAGTAAACTAAGAGCATCAATAATTATTGATTTTCCAGCACCTGTTTCTCCCGTCAATACGCTAAAACCGGAGTAAAAAGATAAATGCACACTATCAATCAGGGCAAAGTCACTGATCTGCAGTTCTCTTAACACATTAAGTCACCTCAGCGTCCGAAAAGCAAATCTTCAAGTCGTTGGTAAAGTTTGCCGGCAATCCCTTTTGGACGAGCTAAATTCTTTTCCGCCTCGTCGCGCACAACCAACAGAATCACATCATCTCCTGCTAGCGATGCTACAACCCCATCCCACTCCAATTCATCCAATACAGCGGCTACCGCATTTGCGCCGCCAGGATACGTTTTTACAACCAGGATATTACCGCTGAAGTCAATATCCCTAACATAGTCTTCAAAAACCCGTTGTGCCCGCCGATTTAGATCTCCCTTGACTGTTCCTTGAGGCAGGGCATATTTATATCCGCCCTTTCCGTCTGGTACTTTTGCTAACCGCAGTTCCTTTATATCACGGGATACTGTTGCTTGAGTAACGGCAAAACCGGCTTCATGCAGGTAACTCATTAATTCCTCTTGAGTTTCAATTTCATGGGTTTTTATCAGCTGTAAGAGATACGCTTGTCGTCTACTTTTCACTGATCTTCGTATTCCTTTCTTGTCGTGATCGTCTTAAGGCGGTTATTAAGAATTGTGAAAAAATTACGCCCGTGCAGCTTAACGAATTTAGCTTTAATATCAGCTTTGACTACTTCGATCACATCTCTGCTTTGAAGCGGGAATCCAATCTGACCGTCAATTGTGAGCATGATGTCCTTGTGGGTTGCTTCAATAAGTACTTTAACAACCGAATCATGACTTACAACCACAGAGCGGGCGGCTAATGTATGGGGACATATGGGAGTGATAATAAGACATTCCACCTGTGGTTCTACTATGGGACCGCCTGCCGACAAGGAATAAGCTGTAGAACCAGTAGGAGTAGCAACAATAAGTCCATCTGCCTGGTAATTCACAACCGGCTGTTCGTCTACAAATGTCTGGAGTTGAATTATGCGGGCAAAGGTACCACGAGCAATCACAGCATCATTAAGTGCATGATAGCTGGCAACCACTTGCTGTTCGCGGATTACGCGACTCGATATTAACATTCGCTCTTCAATTTTATATTCCTTGTTAATAATTGCCGCTAATGCCAGCTCCAGATTATCTGTCTCCAACTCAGTCAAGAATCCTAAATGTCCTACATTTACCCCTAACAGCGGTAGGTCGTGCTGGGCAGCTTTGCGAGCAGCTCTCAACAAAGTACCGTCTCCTCCCAGCACCAGCAGCACATCCAGACTTGCTAAATCTAGATCTGGTGGGGACAAATCTTCCCGACCCAGAACAGCAGCTGCCTTAGGTTCAACCCAAGGTGATATATTTCTTGCTTCGAGGCATGTGATTACATTTTGGGTTAATCTTAGAGCCAGCTTTTTACCGGTATGGGGCATAATGCCAATTTTAACCAGCCTCTCCACCTCCAACCAAAACTATAAGTTTGGATCATCCTGTGCAGCATCGACAGTCCTATTTACCAGATCAGCACAATCAACAGCTGGTCTGCATTTAGAAAAATACGCCAAATATTCAACATTCCCTTTTGGACCTCGAATTGGTGAATAGTCCAGGTTCACTAAACCAGCACCAGATTGCTGGAGTTCTTCTATTAGGTCCACTAAGAGCTCGCGATGAATATTGAAGTCCCGCACCACACCCTTTTTGCCTACTAATTCTCGCCCAACTTCAAACTGGGGTTTGATCAGCGTGATAATTTCGCCCTCCGCTTTCAGCAGTGCCAGCAGATTTGCAAAAAACTTAGTGAGTGAAATGAAAGCGACATCAACTACCGCTAGATCCAATAATTCACCGATATCATCAGGCATGACATACCGGATATTAGTGCGTTCCATTACAATCACCCGGGGATCGTTTCTAAGTTTCCAATCCAACTGTCCGTAGCCTACGTCGACAGCATATACCTTGGCCGCACCGTTCTGCAGCAGGCAGTCAGTAAAACCACCAGTAGAAGCTCCAACATCGATCGCTGTCAAACCAGTGACATCAACATTAAACACCTCAAGGGCTTTTGCCAGTTTTAATCCTCCCCTACTGACGAATGGGTGCAGCTCACCTTTTACTTCAATCACTGCATCCAAATCTACCGCGGTACCGGGTTTAGTAATGCGCTCTTGATCAATAAAAACTAACCCAGCCATTATCGAGCGCCGTGCCTGCTCTCGAGTCTCGAATAGTCCTCTTTCCACTAATAGCAGATCGATCCGTTTTTTCTGTCTCGCCATAACTCTATCTTCCTTTAGTTCTTACGATATTCAAGCTGTGCTTGCACTTGTTTGTTTACCGCAGCCGCAATTTGTTCTGGTGTCAATCCAAACATACTGTGCAGCTGGTCGATACGGCCTTGGGGCACAAATTGATCCGGATATCCAAAAGTGATTACCCGCTTTTGGCCTGACGCGGCAGCTAACCGTGCTACATGACTGCCAAAACCGCCAATAACAGCGTTATCTTCGATGGTAAAGATTAGATTGGTATCCCGGGTAAATCTGTCTAAATCGCGCTCATTAAATGGCTTGACAGTGCGTACGTTGATTACTCGGCAGTTAATACTCGGCGAAAGCAGCTCTGCCGCTTTCACAGCACAATCCACCATACCACCTACCGCCAAAAGTGTACAATCGCTGCCATCGACAACCACTTCACCATTTATCAGCTCATCTGAACTAAATTCTAGTTGATCGGTGACAGTTGTCTGCGCTCTCGGATACCGAATAGCCACTGGATGATTCTGAACCAATGCCCACTGCAGCATCGCCTTAAGCTCAGACCCATTTTTGGGAGCTAAAATAATCAAATTGGGCATGTGGCTTAAATAGCTCAGATCAAATACGCCATGATGAGTTGGTCCATCTTCTCCGACAACTCCGCTGCGATCAACCGCGATCACCACCGGCAGATCCTGCAGACAGATATCATGAAGGATCTGGTCATAACCCCGCTGTAAAAATGTAGAGTAGATTGCCACAACTGGTCTCAGTCCCTGAACCGCCAAACCAGCTGCATACGTTAAAGCGTGCTGTTCGGCAATGCCAACGTCAAAAAATCGGTCAGGAAACTGAGCAGCAAATGGTGACAGTCCTGTGCCATCCTGCATAGCCGCTGTGATTGCAACGATCCGCTTATCTGCTTCAGCCAGTTTGACCAAGCTCTCGCCAAAAACCTTACTAAAGCTGACTGTACCGGTTTTGCTGTTACTGTAGCTGGGCACCAACCCATGATATTTCTCAGGATTTTTTTCCGCCGGTGTGAATCCTCTCCCTTTTTGGGTGAGAACATGAATTAACACTGGTCCACCTCTTTTAATACCATCACGCAGAGCCCGCTGCATCTGACGAATATTGTGACCATCAAAGGGACCAAAATAACTGAAACCCAGTTCTTCAAAAAGCTGCCCAGGCAGCAAACTTTTGATCGCATCTTTAAAAGAGGAGCCTAAGCGGCTGACTGATCCACCGATGGCTGGTATTCTTTTAATGAAACTTTCTAATTCATTTCTAGCTTTGGATAAAGTAGGATCTAGACGCAGCGTGTTTAAATAGTTATTCAAAGCTCCCACATTTTCCGCAATAGACATGGCATTATCATTTAAAATGACAACTAGATCTGTATCTAACTGCCCCGCATGGTTCAAAGCTTCAAAAGCCATTCCGCCAGTTAAAGCTCCATCACCAATCACCGCGACGACATGAAAATCTTGCTGCTGCAGATCTCGTGCTACAGCAATCCCCAGTGCAGCAGAGATTGATGTCGAGCTGTGACCAACACGAAAAACATCATGGGGGCTCTCCTCTGGACAGGGGAACCCAGCGATCCCTCCTAACTGCCGCAGCGTATCAAACTCTTTATATCTATTCGTCAGCAGTTTGTGGGGATAGCATTGATGCCCTACATCCCAAATAATTTTGTCATGAGGGCTGTTTAAGACTGAATGAATGGCAATTGTCAGCTCCACTACTCCCAAATTCGCTCCTAAATGGCCGCCTGTATTGGTCACAGTTTCAATAATTTTAATCCGGATTTCCTTGGCAAGTTCTGCCAATTCGTTATGGTCTAATTTATGTAAATCTTGCGGAGATTGAATCGATCCCAACAAAGAAGGTAGGCTCCTTTCTGGTTATTATTTCCGTTTTAGCCTTAGCTGTTTTTCCGATTTTTAATCACTGAATAGCCTAATAAAACAATAAAAAAAGCAGCGCAAAGCTGGCCGACAGTGGAGAAAGTATGTGTTTAATATGCTCTTGATATTATTAAGATTAATGACTGTAAAGCGAGTAATCTCCGCTGCCGAAACAGTCAATGAGTTTCCCCAGAGAATTGTGATGGAAGGGTGTGTGCCTACTGCTTTAGTAGTTTACCCTTCCACCAAAACCTGAAAATACTGCGTATTTCATCATTGAAGGACATCCATATTATAACATATCACAACTGGATCTTCAATGCGGCTAGAAGTCCCGGTTGAGAACATATTCTGCAAGCTCAACTAAACGGTGATCGCTGCTGGGAAGTCTTTCCGCATAACGTTTGCATTGTTCCACACATTTTTTTGCTTGTTCCTTAGCTCCTTCTAAACCCAGCAGAGAAACAGATGTTGATTTGCCTTTCCGTAAATCTGCACCAGTTGCCTTGCCTAATTTGGCAATATCACCAGATACATCTAAAATATCATCGGTGATTTGAAATGCTAAACCCAAGTTCTCCCCATACAAGGCGAGATCCGATAGCTGTGCCTCATCAGCTCCGCCAATTATTGCTCCACCCCGGAGCGCAGCTGAAAACAACTTTCCAGTCTTATGACGGTGGATGTACTCAAGTGTCAGCTGGTCAATCTCCTGGCCTTCTGACTCTAAATCGACCACTTGTCCACCGATCAATCCCTGAGATCCACAAGCAACGCTTACTTCTTGAATTAATCGCAGAACGCGGCTGCTTTCTATATTTTCCAGGCCGGACAACACTTCAAAGGCGAATGTTAATAGAGCATCTCCTGCTAGGATAGCAATCCCTTCACCAAACACTTTGTGATTGGCTAATTTACCGCGGCGATAATCATCATCATCCATCGCTGGCAAATCATCATGAATCAATGTATAAGCGTGGATCATTTCAATCGCACAGGCAAAATCTAAAGCCGATTCCCGTTTACCACCAACTGCTGCACATGCTTCCATGGCCAAGATCGCCCGCAGACGTTTGCCCCCACCTAAACAGGAATAACGCATTGCTCTGTGAATAACATCAGGTTTCACCACTGATTCAGGTAACAGCAGATTTAGTCTATCCTCAACAATTTGAGCATTGGTCTTCAAATATTCTCTCATTCCCATGGGCTACTCATTCTCCTTTTGTTCGAATGATTCAGTTATAGACTCACCATTTTTCTCCAACAAAATTTCAATCTTAGCTTCATATTGGTCTAATTTCATGCGGCAGATACGGGCCAGCTTAACTCCCTCCTCAAACAGCTTAAGTGAATCGTCAAGACTGGTAGTACCTGCCTCTAACTGATGTACAATTTCTTCTAAAGCTTTGATTGCAGTTTCAAAGCTGATATCTTTAGCTTCACACACTGTCATTAGCTTCTCCTTTCTCTACCCGACATAATAAACACCCCGATTTCAGCAGAACCTTCACCTGCTCACCGGAAGCCACTTGACGGACATGAGTGACTAAAGTATGATCAAGTTTTTGACAAACAGCGTATCCTCGAGACAGTACTGCAAGAGGACTAAGGCTGTCCAATTTGCCAGCAAGATTTTCGAAAGTTTGCCCTGCCATACTCAAGCGGTGGGCCGTGAGCATGCTAATTTTTGCAGTTAGCTCGTCAACCCGCTGCTGTTCCTGGTTAATTTTCTCTTGAGGCTGCAGAAATACCCGCCGCTGTGTTAAATATTCAACAGCCTGCCGCCTTTCGTTAAGCGAATTCTGCACCGCCAATTTAAGCCGTTTAGATAACTGTTCTACAGCTTCCGTCAACTGCTGATAATCGGGTACAGCCAATTCTGCAGCTGCTGACGGTGTTGGCGCCCGCAAATCTGCAGCAAAATCAGCAATGGTAAAGTCGGTTTCATGCCCAACCCCACTGATCACAGGAATCGGACTGGTAGCAATCGCCCTCGCCACTGCTTCGTCATTAAAGCTCCACAGCTCTTCGATGGAACCACCGCCACGAGCAAGAATGATGACATCTAGATCTTGGGCAGCCGCTGATTTTAAAGCTGCAGTGATGCTTCGTGGTCCCTCATCACCCTGTACGATAGCTGGAATAATCAGAATATCCATCAGGGGATAGCGTCTGCGAATTACGCTGATGCAGTCCCGTACAGCTGCTCCTGTAGGAGAAGTGATAATCCCGATTCGACGCGGCAAAAACGGCAGTGGTTTTTTTCGTTCGTGAGCAAACAGACCCTCCTCTGCCAGCTTCTGCTTCAACGCTTCAAATTTAATATGTAATGCCCCGATACCTTGAGGCAGCATCCGCTCTACATAAATTTGATATTCCCCATTAGGCTCATAAACTCCAATAGAGCCCATTAGAACAACAGTATCTCCGTCTTTCGGTTTAAACTTCAGCCCAGCATTGCGACTGCGAAACATCACAGCCTTGATCCGGCTGAATTCATCCTTTAACGTAAAATACATGTGCCCAGACGAGTGATGTATAAAGTTGGATATTTCGCCTTCCACAGCAATGAAGCTGAACATAGGCTGTTCCAACTGTCGTTTTATCATTTTGGTCAGTTCACTCACACTGATTACTTGCGGCTGATTCATTGTATCCCCCCTCAGTTATGTTCTCTCCGGCTGTTTTGAAAACCTGCTTGGATTTTCATCGCCAAAGAAAAAACCGGGGGACAGCCCCGGTAGATTATTCTTGTTCTTTCTCCTTTTTCAAATAGCGATTTAAAACTATGTCTGCTAAAGCACCCAGCACTACACCAATCAATGCCCAAACTGCATACCCTGGAGGTACCCAATGCCCAACAATCAAGCCTGCTGCAGCTCCAATGATAATTTTAAGCCACACAGCTATCCCTCCCTCTGCTGAATAATATGCAGCCTGGTCAAAAAACATGACGACTAAACGAATCTCCAGCAAAAGAAAGGGCTGAAAATACTGCGGCGCCCACAGCATTATCAACGCTGAATTTTGGTTCTGCAAAGAACAGCTCAAAATCAGTTAGCCGCTCCAATAATTCTGCCCGCAGAATTAAGTTAGAACATACACCGCCAACCAATAGTACTTGGGTTATTCGAGTCCTCGTGCCTGCCCACTGAATCAGTTTGGTGGTTGCCCGGGCAATATTAAGCAGGACCGCCCTCGCTACATCTTCCTTTTTCTCCTTATTCAGCATCCGTAAGGCTGCCGCTTCCGCTCCAGAAAAACTAATTTGTCCCTCGTGATGGTATGAAGGAATAATCAAGTCTTTGGTACTGGCTAGGGCTAGCTGTTCCAAATCGCGGCCTGCGGGAAACTGCAGTCCCATGGCTACACCAACTCGGTCAACTAACTGTCCCGCATGCAGATCTGCTGTTCCTCCTAAAAGTTGGATCTCCAAGCGATAATCTGGTTTTACCGTCACCACTAAAATCTCAGATGTACCTCCAGACAGATGCAGGGCTAAAAAGTGATCTGCAGCTGGTCCTTTAGCACTGAAGAGACCAGCCCAAATATGACTTTCTTGATGCGATAGGGTAAACTTTGGTATCTGCAAAACTGATGCTAAAGTATCGACAATGCCAGTGCCTGCTAAAAAAACAGGCATATATGAATCTGAAGCTGGACGCGGCTTGGTAGTAACCGCAGCTGCCCGCAGCTTTTCCGATAGATTAGGAACAACAGCCGCTGCCTGCTCAATTAAGAGCGGCAGGTGCTTTACGTGCCAAAAAAGAGCCTCCGATTGACGAAGACCCCTTTGTCCAGATTTGACCGGTAGTAACTGTCTAATGTCTGCAACCAGCTGAGCTTGCTCATCCACTAGGGCAATAGATGTTGTGTAATTGCTGGTATCTATTCCTAAGAAATATGCTCTACTCATTATGTACTCCCGCTAGATAATCTACTACTGTACCTAATATTCCGTTGATGAACTTGGCAGCTTGCTCATCACTAAAAGCTTTAGCCAGTTCTACCGCTTCATTAATACTTACTTTGGTTGGAACATCCGGCATGTACCTTAGTTCAAAAATAGCTAGTCGCAGAATATTGCGATCGACGACAGACATCCGTTCAAGTGTCCAATCTTTCGCAAAACGAGCAATCAGCTCATCGAGTTCCTGAAGACGTTCCCTAACACCTTTAACCAGCAGGTGAGCGAACTCTTGGTCCACAGACGATAATGGTGTTTCCACTGCTGTATTCGCCAATGCATCTGCTGTTGAACATTTTGTAAGATCGATCTGATAGAGTAACTGCAATGCTGTTCGCCGCGCTAAACGTCTGCTCAAGCCACTCACCTCCAAATTAGAAATCATTTACTACATTCGTATCTGCTGTTGAGAAGCAACTCCTTTCACAACAACATTGATAACTGATGCTCCAACTCCGATGGTCTGCTGTAAATAGTCGCTTACGCTGGCTTGGACCATTTCGGTTAATTGAGGTATCGGTCGATCTGGCAAGAGCTGCAGCTCCAGTCTGAGACTTAAAGGCTCAATCTCTGTCACTGTAATTGAAAGCTCTTTGATCCCCTCGATACCCTGTACAGCTTTATTAACCAGCTCAGAAATGGTCGGAACAGTGATCCGTACGTCTCCTAAGGGCGTCTGTTGAACAACTGCCCTTTCATCAACTTTACGTTCGTTTGCCAGCATTAACGCTAAATACCCAACAAGTAAAAGCAGAATTACAATTAACAAAATCCCATCAAATTTTCCCGACTGAACAATCAGCAGCCAATCTATCAGTGCGCTGCTGCCAAAGAGAGTCATGGCAACAAACGCACTGATCACCAGCAATACAATGGCAACAACTAGTAAAATCAACCGATCAAGTGTAGTCATTTACTTCACCCGTGGCTGCGGCGTCTCTTGGGGCGGTTCTTCTGGTGCTGGCTGTGGAAAATGCACTCCTAATACATGAACGTTTACTTCCACAACGTTAAGACCAGTCATCCCTTCGATAGCCTGCTTAACATTATTCTGTATATTTCTCGCCACTTCTGGAATAGGTGTTCCATAATTAACGATAATAAACAGATCTACCGCAGCTTCATGCTCACCGACTTCAACCTTAACTCCTTTTGATAGATTTTTTCTACCTAACATTTCAGCAATACCGCCGGCGAGTCCACCGCTCATTCCAGCTACACCTTCGATCTCAGTCGCAGCTAAACCTGCGATAATACCCACTACTTCGTTAGCAATCTTAAGTTCACCTAAACTAGTGCGCTGCTCATCTGCCATAATTTTGGCACCTCCTCACGTTGATATTATAACAAACCACCTAATATTTGACAATTAACTCATCTCTTAGTTTCCGCCAAAAAACGATCAACAAAATCTACCCCATATTTACCAGCACGAAAACGTGAATCCTGCAGTATGCGTTGATGGAACCTGACATTATGGGTGATCCCTTCTATTTCAATCTCAGCTAATGCGCTCTGCATGCGGTTGATCGCTTCTTCTCGATCAGTACCCCATATAATTAGTTTACCAAACATCGAGTCATAATATGGCGAAATCTCACAGCCTTGGTAAACATAGCTGTCCCAGCGGATACCATGTCCTCCAGGAATATGGAGTTGTGAAATCAAGCCTGGTGATGGTAAAAAACCGTTATCGGGATTTTCAGCATTGATTCGGCACTCAATTGCATGGGCAGAAGGAACGATATCCTGCTGATTATAATCTAATTCAGCACCTGCTGCAATTTGAATCTGGGCCTTTACTAAATCTATACCATACACCATTTCGGTAACAGGATGTTCCACCTGGATTCTTGTATTCATCTCCATAAAGTAGAAGTTACCTTCCTCATCCAAGAGAAATTCAATCGTACCTGCATTGAGATAATTTACTGCTTTAGCGCCTTTTACCGCGGCCTCTCCCATCTGCTCCCGCAAACGGTCACTAACTGCTGGGGAGGGAGATTCTTCTATCAGTTTTTGATGCCGCCGCTGAATCGAGCATTCCCGCTCGCCAAAGTGTACTATATTTCCATACTGGTCACCAAGGAGTTGAATTTCTACATGCCGAGGATTATTAATAAAGCGCTCAACGTAAACTTGATCATTACCGAAAGCAGCCCCTGCCTCACTGCGGGCCAAGCGGTACCCTTTCAGCAGCTCTTCTTCATTATATGCTACCCGCATGCCTCTGCCGCCTCCGCCAGCTGATGCCTTAATGATTACCGGATAACCAATTTTTTCAGCCACAGCCTGAAGTTCCGTTTCATCAGCTATTGGTCCATCACTGCCGGGAACTACAGGAACGCCTGCCGCTTCCATCACCGCTTTAGCTCGTGATTTATCACCCATGAGCTCGATCTGAGCAGCCTTAGGTCCGATGAAAGTGATTCCATAATCCTCACAGATCTCAGCAAAGTCAGCACGCTCGCTGAGATAGCCATATCCAGGATGAATCGCATCTGCTTTGCTCATCACCGCTGCAGCAATGATATTAGGAACATGTAGGTAGCTTGATTGGGATGGTGCAGGACCAACGCACACAGCTTCATCAGCCAGCTTCACATGGAGTGAATTTCGGTCAGCTTCAGAATAAATTGCTACCGTTTTTATACCTAACTCGCGGCATGCACGGATCACTCTTACTGCTATTTCCCCACGATTTGCAATTAGAATCTTTCCAAACACTGCAACCACTCGCTATTCTCCAGATTCAATTAAAAATAAAGGCTGTCCAAATTCCACAGGTTGTCCATTTTCAACTAAAATCTTAACAATTCTACCGTTATACTCAGATTCCAACTCATTCATTAATTTCATCGCTTCGATTATACATAATGTCTGTCCCTTTTCCACCATAGAACCTTCAGTTACAAAAGGCTCGCTATCGGGGGATGGTGCACGATAAAATGTACCAACCATGGGAGAACAAACCTCATGTACGTTCGGTCCATATTTTTCCCGCTGCTGCACCTCGATAGCGGATCCCTGTTCCCCAACCTCCTGCTCAACCGGTGCTGGTGAAGCCTGGAGAGGAGGACTTGATACCTGCATCGATTTTGCCAAATACAGCTTGAGATTCTCAAGCTCTAGTTTTAATTCACTCACATTACTGTCACTAAACACGGTAATTATCTCTTTCAGGTCAATATTCATCCTTACCGCCTCAACTTTCTTCAGGATTAAGCAGGGAAGTAATAATAGTTTCGACATTCTAAAGTAATGTCCTGTTTCATGGTATACTTTTCCACTGATACATCAATTTCATGCCAAAAAAAACCAAGGTCTACCCTTGGTTGGTGGAACCTTGGTTTCACACTAACTTCTGGTCAACTCATCAATAATCGTTATCCTGTCAAACCTGATATTGGTGATCCTGCGCACCATTTCGCCAATGGCCTCCACTTCTGTGCTTGTGAGCGTCACTGGAACGACTATTGTCGCCGAATCGTTTTCAATCAGCACCACAGCATCAATATATCCATTTACTTTCAATAGATTTTCTAACTCAGTCTCTTTTGCCATATTGTCCAACAAACTAATCAGTTCTAACTGCAGCTGCCGACGCTCTTCAGCATCAAGTTCTGGGCTTTCCAGCATCCGCTCCAGCAGATCAAGCCGCTGACTTCTTACTTTTTCCCGCTCGATCCGATATTCCACAAATTTAGTCGGTACCGGTGTGACAGCAACAACCACCCCTTCTTCCAGCTCACTTACTGTCCGCGGTGTTTGTGCGAAAACATCCACTACTGGTTCTTGGTCTGGATCAATATCTTGATCTGCATAAGAACCAAACTCCGCTCCTGTCTCACGAATTCCTTCTTCACCATAAAAACCTGCCCAAAATGTTACGCCAATCAACACCAAGATAATCATCAGCAGAACAATCTTTTTAGCATGAATCACATAATACACAGCACGACCACCTTTCTCTAGTTTGCTTTAGCCAGCACTTCAATCTTGTACATCGGCAGCTGCAGCACTGTTTGGACTGCTTGCAGAATCTGATACCTAGTCTGAGGGTGTTCAGCACCGCTGGCTACAATTAAAACTCCCCGGAGCTGTGGCTCATACTCTTCTAAAATCACGGGTACTTCATAACTGCCTCCATCAGCCCTCAATGTAATAGGCGATTTAGTTTGACGCATTTCCCCCTCTCTAATTTCCTCAGTAATTGACTCAGCAATCACGATTTTTGAACTCCGTTCCAGGGTTACAAAGACCTCAACATCACCAACGCCCGCAATCTGTGAAAGTATCTGCACTAACCGCTGTTCAATTTGACCCTCATAACTGCCGCTGTTCTGCTCATGGCTAACTGGAGGACTTGTGGGGGGTTGGGTCAATCCACCTCGATTTGAAGTTGATTTAGGAGGTTGAATCAGCATAAAGCCAATGCCGATTACGACTAAGAAACCTAACCAATTGATCAGTTTGCGCTGAAACACCGATAGTCTATCTAACACACCACTTCCTCCTCACTTTAGCCAATTTCAACATAAATATTTGCTTGAGCGATCTGCAAATACCTAGAAACCAAATCTTTCACTAAGAGCTCCAGCTCTTGTAGATCCTTCTGTGAAAGTTGTTCCGCAGCATTTGTTGGGATTACCCTCACCTCTACAGCTGTTATCGAACCGTCTTCACTCATGGTAATTGTGAGCCGCGCATCCGCGATTGCTGGACTGCTGATTAACAGCGCTTCCAATTGATGAGCAGCATTTTCCGTAACCAGCTGCATCACTGGCTGCATTCCGGCACTGTGGATCCGACTGCTGGCATCAGCCAAGTTAACAGACGGCGGCAGCGCAGGGTTCCCTAGTGAGAACCAATCAGCTCTCCACCCCGAATAAACTACTGCTAATATTGGTTCCAGCAGCACCATCATGATCACTAATCCCATCACCAGCTTTGCCAGCTTCTTATTATCATTTGCCGGCAGCAGAAGATCAAAGATCGCTGTCATCAAGATTATGCCTACTGCCATCCGCAGCCACTGCTGTAATTCACTCATCATCTCACCTCATTACCGCAGCTAAATTGCCAATGCCAACTAAAATCGTAATTGTCAGGAAAAACATCAGCGCAACAGTAGCCAGTGACACCATGACCAAAGTGAGGGAGCCCGCCATACTGCCCACCACCTCAGCAATCCGCTTATCGCTGATCGGCTCAACCAAGGCAGCCACAATACGGTAAATCAGAACGATCGCCCAGATCTTAATTATTGGCAGGGCTACTAAAAGGAAAATTATCAGCATCCCAAACATTCCTACAGTGTTCTTGATTAATAGTGACCCTCCGACTACCACTTCTACCGCATTAGCAAACATGGAACCGATCACCGGCACAACATTGCTAGTTAAAAATTTTGCCGCTCTTAGAGCGACCCCATCTGCTACAGGTGCAACCGCTCCTCGCACCGCTAATACACCTAAAAAGATTGTAAAAACAAAAGAAAGCAGCATTGTCGATAAATGTTTAAGCAGGCTGCTCAAACGGGTTAAAGGAAAATCAGGGGAAATATGTACCAGCAAACCAACAACAGCAGATACATTCAGCAGAGGAAACAAAACAGTTCTTATCAAAAAGGCAACACCGCTGACCACAGCGATCAGTACCGGATGAAAGATAGCAGCCGAGGTGATCCCCCCAACTGACGCCACCAACGTAGCCAGCATCGGCAGTAAGGCATACATAAACGAAACCATATCATCTAGACTTTGATATGCCAAGGCTAAGGCGGAGCGAAAACTCTGCAGCCCAATATAGATAATCACCAGAAAGCAGACTAAAAGCCCGATATTGATTATTCCTTTATCTTCCACAGAAAGCTGTAACTGCCGCAGCACTGCTGACAATAGAGCTGCTACCAGCAGCTGGCGCATTAAATATGAACTGAATATCACTTCTTTAAACAGCGCGCGGACAAAAGTATTCAGTATATCTATTAGATTAAGTCCCTTCAGTCCCTGACTGGAAATTGTCTGCCAGTTCAACGCCGGAACAAACTCTTGAAATTCTGGATCAATACTGTCAACGAATCCTAACAATTCTTCAAGATTGAGAGTCCGCAGCTGCTCTTCCACTGATTGGGCCAAGATGTCGATCTGAGTGGGATCAGCAGCAGCTGTACTTACGGAGTATGCTGTTATAAACAAAAACAGCAGCAGCACTATAACACCACGATTTTTATTCACTAGCCTCCACCCACTATCCCAATATTCCTAATACAGCAGTTAGAATTGCTTCGATCAGCGGCAGCGCAATGATTAAAATAATCAGCTTCCCGGCTAACTCCACAACAACAGCCATGGCATTTTCATCTGCATCTCGACAGATTTCGGTACCAAATGATGTGACATAGACTATTGCTGTGGTTTTTAAAATTGGTGCTAAATAATGGGCGCTCACTCCTGCTTGGGCAGAAAGGCTCTGGAGAAAACCCACTATTTGATTTAACTGAGGAATTAATAATAATGCCACTACTACTGTGAACGTTGTTGAGGTTAAAACAGCCCAGGACTGGTTAACCGCACGGAGCTGGGTTTGGACAATCACCAAGATAACAGCTAGTCCTGTTATTAAAGGAACCCACAACATTAGAAACACTCCCTAGTTTACCAGCGAAAAACTGCTTCAACATTCTCAAACAATCGGGCTACCATCTGCACAAGCCAGAGTAGCACAATGATTACTCCCGCTAGGCTGAGCATCTGTGCTTGTTCTTGTCTGCCCGCCTGCTGAAGAAAGATGTTCAGCACAGCAACCAAAATTCCCAAACCAGCGATACGATAAATAGGTGTTAAATCAGTCATTGCCTAACTCCCTTCTAAATCAGCATTAACACTGCCAGAGCGCCAATACAAAAGCCGAGATAATTCCAAAGCCGAACCATTTTCTCCCTTTCCTGCTCAGCCTGATCGCCAAACTGTTCCAGCCTAGTCTGTAAAAGAGCAAGATGCTTCAGCTGATCTTCAGCATCACTGCGTCCCAGCACGCTGCCAAAATGACCAATCGTTTCCAGTTCCTGTTTCACAAAACCTGCATCTGCTAAAACCTGGAGCGATTTGCTCCAAGCCTCATTGGCGCTCATGCCGCTGCGTCCCTCAAGGTAAGCTGCAAACTGGGCAAAAAACTGAGCAGCCGGTCCCTTGGTTTGACCAGCAATTTTACTGCAAGCTTCAGATAAGGATGTTCTGGCGTAATCAATTTCTGTTGCCAACAACTGCAGTGCATTGGATAGTTCCCTCAGGTGTTGAGGACGCAGTGCATAACTTTTAGCGACCACCATCCCCCCTAAACCACATCCGATGATAACTATCAGTGCTCCAAACAACCGCAGCATGGAATCCACTCCCATCGTGGTATCTAATACTATGCAAGCTAATCCAATTTCAGAACCTGTTCAACAGTACCCGGACCACAGCGCCGAGACAAGAATACTGCCTGGGCAAAAGCTGCTCGACCATACTGCATCCAAGTTCTCTGCTGAACACTATCCCAATCCGCACCATGGCAGGACGAAATCACCTCCACGCCAGCTCGAATTGCATCTGCTAACGCTGTGCCATCATCGGGATGTCCGATTTCATCGGTAATGATCACGTCGGGGGCCAATCCCCTAAGGGCCATGGATATACCTTGAGCTTTTGGGCAGCTATCAATTACATAAGTGGACTCCCCAATATCCAGCTGGGGAATTCCTCGATGGCATGCCGCTATTTCGGAGCGTTCATCAATCACAACCACATTAAATCCCCGGTTGGACAGCTGGCGACAGATATCCCTTAACAGTGTTGTTTTACCACAACCTGGGGGTGAAATTATAAGAGTCGAGACTATACGATCACCCCGTAAAATCTGGCGCATCACTGGATCAGCAGCACCTGGTACAGCTCTTGCCAAACGGATATTCAAGCCGTTAATATACTTTAAAGTTTTGATATATCCCCGCTCTAAAACAACCTTCCCGCTGATTCCCACCCGATGACCTCCACTAAGCGTTAGGTATCCCGAACGAATCTCATCCTCTAGAGCGTACCAAGAATTATCGGTCATAATTTCGAAACTGCGGGTTAAATCCTCCATCGTCACACAATAGCTCTCATGGACCCGGCAGATTCCCATTCGGTTAACGCCATACTCCAAGCCCCGTTCCTTGATTAATAGCGGCTGATTGATCCGCAGTCTAATTTCTTCAATCAGCTCCCATGTGCGGATCGGCTCCAATAAAGTTCTCAGGTTAGGTGCTAGATGTTGTAATAAGGTAGAACGCATACTGCCTAACTCCTTCTAAGGTTTCTAATGCAATATATGTCTACCACGGACAAGTTATGACACAAAAAAAGTACCGCGGAATTACTCGAGTGAGTAACTGCGGTACTTCTAAAAATATGTTTTTCTTCATTCTTAATCATCAAAGTCCTCGTCTTCGTAATCATCATCTAAGTCACTGCTGTCATTATAGTAAATAGTTTCGCCGCACTCTGGACAGGAAATTTCAATTTCACCATCATCATAAAGAAAGTCTTCTTCAAATGCAACCAAGTTTTGACAGCTGGGACATTCAAGCTCTACCATATCTAATTCTAAGTCAGAATCGTGTGCATCGCAATCACAGGAAAACTCTTCTAAATCAGCCAGATCAGCATCAACAGCCTCAACATACTCTTCAATTTCATCTAAGCCAAAAAACAAGTCATCAACATCATCAGCAAGCTCATCCAGTATGTCGATCAGGCGCTGAATTATGTGCTTTAATTGTTCTTCTTGTGTAATATCTCCTGTACCATCAAGCCTTCCGCGCAAATACGCAATTTTTTCTCTAATGGTATCCACTCTATGCACCCCCTATTTTAGTATTGGCTTATGCCCTGGAGAGATATTCGCCTGTACGGGTATCGACTTTGATTATCTCATCCTGTTCAATAAACAGCGGTACCTGCACTGTAATTCCAGTTTCTAAAGTAGCAGGTTTAGTAGCACCAGTAGCGGTATCACCCCGGAAACCGGGTTCAGTCTGAACAACCCTTAAATTAACAGTTGTCGGCAGATCAATACCAATTGGGGCGCCTTCATAGAACTGAATGCCGATGGTCATATTTTCTAGTAAGTAATTAGGTGCATCACCTAAATCATCTTTAGTCAAGCTGATCTGATCGTAGGTATTTGTGTCCATAAAGAAATATTCGTCACCTGAACTATAAAGAAACTGCATTTGTTTTGTTTCAACAATCGCCCGTTCAACCCGCTCGCCTGCTCTAAAGGTCATTTCCCTGACAGCGCCAGTTTTCACGTTTCTGAGTTTAGTCCGGACAAAAGCCGCGCCTTTCCCAGGCTTAACGTGGAGAAACTCAATCACACTATAGACATCGCCTTCTACCTTAATAGTTAAACCTGTCCTTAAATCATTTACTGAAATCATATCATTACTTCCCTTCTATTAAATCTATTCAATGATCACCAGTTCTTTAGTGGTCTGAGTGAGAATTCGGCACCCAGTTTCAGTGACCACAACAAGATCCTCAATCCTTACGCCTCCCCAACCAGGTAGGTAAACACCAGGTTCCACTGTCACAACCATCCCCGGTTCCAGTACAGCTTCTCCTAACTGGGATAGGCGGGGCTCTTCATGGATTTCTAAACCGACAGCGTGTCCTAGGCTGTGACCAAAGTTTGGACCATATCCTGCCTCAGTAATAATATCCCTAGCAACACTGTCAACCTGCTTACCGGTCAACCCCGGTTTTATTGCTTCTAAAGCAGCGAGCTGAGCTTTTAGTACTAAATTATAGATTTCCAGATGCTTATCTGTCGGCTGACCCACAACCAAAGTCCGAGTCATATCGGAGCAATAGCCCTGATAGACACAGCCCATATCAATCACAATGAAATCGCCGTAAGTAATCTCCCTTTCACCTGGGACAGCGTGGGGCAGTGCACCCCGCGGCCCGGAGCCAACGATCGGATCAAAAGCAACTGCTTCCGCACCAAGCCTGCGCATTGTATATTCTAACTCTAAAGCCAGCTCTACTTCTTTCACCCCAGGCTTGATAGTCGGAATAATTGTCTTAAGAGCCTGATCGGCTATTTCAACTGCCTTGACAATTTTTTCGATCTCATCGTCCCGCTTAACCATCCGCAGCTTTGCAATCCAGTTTTTTGTCGGAACAAACTCTACTCCGAAGCTCTGCTGCCATTGATTCAGCTGATCAATGGTAATATACTCGCTCTCGAAAGCGATGCGCTTAACTTGAAATTTATCAATTAAAGATTTAATAGTCTCTGTTAAAGTAGGCTCCTGTTTGACCAGCTCCCAATTTGGGCTCTGTTCACCAGCTTGCTCTACATAGCGAAAGTCTACCACCAAGATATTAGTATCGGCACCAATCCAGACTAAGCCGGCACTCCCGGTAAAATTGGTTAAATATCTTCTGTGAATTTTATTGGTAGTAATAAATACATCACAATTAGTCTTCTTCATATGGCTGCGTATCTGCTCTAACACTAATCTTCTCCTCTCCACATAAAAAATCAATTAAAGCCTGCAGTGCCAGCAGATAGCCAAAATCGCCAAATCCACAGATTTGGCCAAGGCACACAGGTGAGATTACCGAAGTATGGCGAAATGCTTCGCGCTGATAGATATTGGAAATATGAACCTCAACTGCGGGCATTTCTAATGCCTTAATGCAGTCGCGAATTGCATATGAATAGTGTGTATAAGCACCAGGATTAATAATCAAACCTGCCGCACCACGATGTTCCTGTAAAAAGTCAATAATTTCACCTTCGCCATTGGCTTGGAAACATTTTAAAGTAAATCCCTGCTTCGCGGCAGCGTGAGCAACCATTTTTTCAATGTCGGTTAAGGTGGTGTCACCATACACATCCGGCTCCCTGGTTCCAAGCAGATTTAAGTTTGGACCGTTTACTAATAAGATTTCCATCTGAACTCACCACTGTCCAATAATTTTTAAAACAGCTTCTGCCGCTTGTTGAAGATTTAAAGTGGATGTATCAACAACAGCATCGGCAAGCAGCTCGTACCACTGCTGCCGCTGTTCAAGCAAACGCGCTATTTCTGCCCGAGGGTCGGCAACTTTAAGCAGAGGTCGGTCCTGCGATGAACGGACTCGTTCATAAATAACCTCAGGGTGTGCTTTCAGCCAGAGAACTTTATTGCCGCTCGCTTTGCTCTTAAGCAATAAACTGCGCGACTGCTCTGCTGTTACGATTCCACCTCCAGTAGAAATTACCTGCTCCGAGCTTTCCAAAACAGCAGCAAGGTGCTGAGTTTCCAACTGGCGGAAATACGCCTCACCGTGAGCTCTAAAGATCTCGGTAATTGTACATTGATGCGCTGCCTCAATCTGAGCATCACAATCAATAAATGCCCAGCCGAGCAGTTCGGCACAGAGATATCCAACACTAGTTTTTCCCGTTCCCATAAATCCAATCAAAGTCAAATTCTTACCCATAAGCTCTAGCTCCTATAGCACCAGCACTACAATTAGATTTTAACACTTCTCTATCAAGTATGGAAATTCCTGCCAAAAAAAACAACTCCTAAATTTAGGAGCTGTTCAACTGATTGACTGAGTTTGAGCAAAATGCAGCGTAATATCTACCCCATTATCTGCCCTTTTCATACCAACGTCCGCCAACTGACAGTCAGCTAAATTCGGGTGTGCCTTCCGCAGTTGGCTCACCTTGTGGCGGATAGCTGCTAAAATACTGTCGCTATCAGCATAAGGAATATTAACATGATATACATATGACTGCATGTCAACCCCTCCTGCTACCAGTATAAGCAGGAGAGGCTCATTTTATTCCAATTTTCCCCCAATTAAATTTGGCCTCACAGTAAAATCTACACCATGGGGGATGATCAGCTCACCAGCTGTAGAATGATGTCTAACGGAAATCCAACCTAATCCATGGATATATAGATCCTGATGCGGTTTGAGCTCCACATCAACTCGATCCCATTTAGTTACCCTGCATTCGGCGCAGCTCTGTGTTAACCAGCTATCAAGTTTACTTATATTAGCACGCTGCCATTTAACCTGAGATGCGGTAAATCCTATGATCAGTGCACCATCTTGCTTCGGTCGGAATGCTGCTAATCCGGGAACTACCAGCGCTCCTTGGGACTTGAGATTATAAACACTTACATTTAGCCGCTGGGAGGGTATTAATTTAACAGCACAATCCATGCAGACAAAATCTGTAAGTCTCCCCTGCGGTGTTAAGCCAGGTGAATCGCTGAGTATGATTCCCTGATCAATAGCCCATCTGGTGCAGGCTACAGTAGTTCCAGGAAAGCGGGCAGTAGTCGGCGTTAAACCTTGCTTTTTCCCCTGGCTCTGGAGAATTTTAGTAATTAATGTAGATTTCCCGACATTGGTCACTCCACAAACCAGCCATCTGCGAGCTGACGATTCGTAAAGAGCAGCAAGCAGATCCTTAATACCGAAGCCGCTAAGGCTGCTGATCGGGACTACCTCGGCTTTAATGTTGAGGGCGCGCAGGCGCCGAAGAGCCCAATCCCTTGCCTCGAGCACAGGTGTTTTGGGCGGCAGCAGATCCACTTTATTAAGGGCGACAACTATATTCTGCTTCCCGGTAAACAAATCAATGTTTCTAGGAATGCTCGCCTCAAAATCCATCAAGTCTAGAATCAAAATGGTACCCTGAGCCCAATTCATGCTTTGGGCAATAACCTGCTCGGCATCAGAAATACCTTGATATTCTTGATGCTGGCCGTAATGCCTGATTCTAAAGCAGCGCTGGCAGATCAACTCTTTTCCCGGCTCACTTAACAAGTGTTCTGGCAGATATCCTACTGCGTTTGGATTTTCTGATTGTAGCGTAGCACCGCAGCCGCGGCACTGTCTGTTTTTGTTCATTGTTTCCCTCCGTGTCGTTGTTTAACTGCTTCAGCTGTAAGCATTCTCTTCTTTACAAACCGATTTAGCATTCTCCGTTCTAGTTTACGCACCATGCGAGTGGTGCTCAGTTCTTTTTTTCCCAAAGGTGTAATCAAAATGGAATGAATCCCAAGGCGGTTTGCCCCCAAAACATCTGTAAATAGCTGATCGCCAATCATCGCAGCTTCAGAAGCTTTTTTTCCAATCAGTTCTAATGCCCGTAAAAAAGGGCTGCGCTTGGGCTTAAATGCCCGAATCACTGCCGGCATGTCCATCTGCTTGGCAAACCGGATCACCCGCTTAGGCTTGCCGTTAGACACTAAACAAACCTTAAATCCTTTTGCTTTGACCTGTTCAATCCATGCCTTAAATTCATTATCTAGTTGATCGCTATCAAATTTAACCAGGGTATTATCTAAATCAAGCAGCAGTCCCGAAATCCCAAGGGAACTCAAATGATCCAAATCTATATCAGTTACTCGGTTGTAGACTTGATTTGGCAGTAACAGCTTCATGGCAACTCCTTATCAAAACATTTTTCCTTATTATACCATAACTGTGGTCAAACTGAAAAAGGGGCAATCGCCCCTATCTGCTAATCTATACACATTTTTTCCTGAAGTTTAGATAAAGCTCGTTTTTCGATGCGCGAAACGTAAGATCGAGATATCCCCATTTTTTTACTAATTTCGCGTTGGGTTTTGCGCTCTGTCTCTCCCAAACCGTAACGCAGAATCAACACTTGTTTTTCGCGGCTGCTTAGATATTTAAGTTTGTCACGAAGAGACTCCTGATCAACCTGCAGTTCAACCTGATCAAAAACATTATCGGTATCTGTTCCAAAAATATCGATCAAATTAAGTTCGTTGCCTTCCCGATCCGACCCTATAGGATCATACAGCATAACTTCTCTTCTCAATTTTTTCGTAGAGCGCAGATGCATTAAAACTTCATTTTCAATGCAGCGGGCAGCATAAGTTGCTAGTCTAGTCTGTTTATCCGGATCATAAGTATTTATGGCCTTAATTAGTCCGATGGTACCGATTGAGATTAGGTCTTCTAAATCCTCACCCTTTTTATCGAATTTCTTAACAATATGAGCAACAAGTCTGAGGTTCCGCTCCACTAACGTATTTCGTGCCTCTAGGCTTCCGGACCTCATTTTTTCCAGCAGCACTTTTTCCTCCTTTGGACTTAGAGGTTTGGGAAACACATTAGTATTTGCAATGTACGAAACGAGCAGACCAATGCCTTCGAACACCCATCCAAAAGCTAGTGCCGCTAATGTTGTAAGCATCCCTGTCACCTCCTGATCAAAGATGCACCGCAAAATCACGACTATACATAATATGATCAGAAGATTCAGCATGTGTATGTCCACTGTATTTTATTTCTCCTAAATGAGCACTGGTTGATAGCCAGCCCGCTTTAGAGCAGCAAGAACTTGGCTGGCATGTGCTTGATCACGAATCTCCACATTGAGCACAACTTCGGTGTCATTTAATAATACATCAAGAGCTAATCGATTATGATAAATTTCAACTATATTAGCCTGGGATTGGGCAATAATCTGTATCAGCTCGGTCAGCGCTCCAGGAAGATCAGGAATTACTGTGCGCAGTCTCATGCGGCGGTGAGATTTCACCAAGCCTCGTTCAATAATCCTAGCCAGCTGATTAATATCGATGTTGCCGCCGCTCAAAATTAACACAGAATTTCCCTGGGGCAGATCTAAATGATTGTGGAGGAGCGCTGCAAGGGTTACTGCACCGGCTCCCTCAACCACCAACTTGCTTTGTTCGAGAGCAAAGAGAATGGCGCTGGCAATTTCCTCATCACTTACGGTTACTAGTTCATCCACATACTTGCGTACCAAAGCATAGGTGAGTTCACCGGGTTGTTGAATCGCTATCCCATCAGCGATGGTACTAACAATCGGCAATTTTTCGATTCGACCAGAATTGACTGCATTCACCATGGAGGCAGCTCCTGCAGCCTGCACACCAATTACTTTAACCGTAGGAATCGATTCTTTGACAGCGGCAGCAATTCCAGCAATTAATCCGCCCCCTCCTACTGGCACCACCACACAAGCGATTGAATCCAACTCATCTATTAACTCCAGTCCAACAGTGCCTTGGCCAGCGATGATGTCGGCATCATCAAATGCGTGGATTAAGTGTTGGTCATGTTCAATATGCAGGGTGAATGCTTCTGCAAAGCAGTCGTCCATCGTACTGCCTTTTAAGATAACCTGACCTCCAAATGCCTTGACTGCGTTTATTTTTGCAATTGCTGCATTTTGCGGCATAACAATGGTACTGGGCAAATTTAAGAGATTTGCAGCTAACGCTACTCCCTGTCCATGATTACCAGCAGAAGCAGCCACCACAGATTTTACTGCCTCTTGCTCCATCAGGCATTTCAGCTTATAGTACGCTCCCCGAATTTTAAAAGAACCGGTCTTCTGTCTGTTTTCCAGCTTTAAAAAGATAGTGCGGCCCCACCGCTCGCTTAAATATGATGCGTAATCTAATGGGGTTTTCTTAACCACTGGTCGAATCACAGCAGCAGCTGATTTAATCATCGATAAATCAACCATTAAACTCACCTCTAGTTGGTAGCATTCCCTGCAAAGAATAAATTTTATCTATAAAGCCAAATCCAAGAGAAAACACAACATCTAGTACATTATCGCTAGTTAAACCCAAGATATAAGCTTTGACATTAACTGCCATCTGCCATATAGTAGAAAAAGAAGTATTTATGGGAGGAATCATGGGTGAATTCAACGTTAATGACCGAAGGTATACAAATCAAAGAGATTATTAAACGGGACGGGCGGACGGTACCATATAACCCCAGCAAGATCCGGAATGCTGTAGCCAAAGCAGCTGAGCAAACCGGTCATGATCCGGCTGTCGCAGACGCTGTAACCAAGCTGGTTGAAGCACAGCTGGAAAAAAAGTTTAGAGAAATTAAACCGCATGTGGAAAACATCCAAGACTTGGTAGTGATGGCTATTAAAGAGCTGGGATACCAGGAACTAAGTGAAGCATATGTCAAGTATCGCCAAAAACGGAGCCGTGTCCGGAGAGCCACTTCAGGACTGCACAAAAAATTAGAAAAAATTGTGTGGAACCTTAACCGCGGGGTTGAGGCCAACGCCAATGTTGGTTCCAATTTTTCCGCAAAACTGCTGCTTGGAGCGAGTGAGGCTTTTAAAGAGTTTTATTTAGATGCGGTTATTCCCGAACATATAGCTGATGCTCACCGCGATGGCTATATCCACATTCATGATTTGGACAGCTATGGGACAACCATTAACTGCCTGCAAATTCCATTCGGGAAAATTTGGGAGCGTGAAGGATTCAGTACAGGATATGGTTGGCTGCGTCGACCGAAGCGGATCAGCTCTGCTTTGGCTCAGGAAGCAATTATCCTCCAGTCCAATCAGAATGATATGTTTGGCGGCCAATCTGACCCTCGGTTTGAAGACGCTGCCAGATTCATTCCAGAAGAATACGAAACCCTAGCTGCAATCCCTGAATCCGAGCTTACTCCAGAACAGTATGCGGCCAAAACTGCCATCGAAAAGGAAACTTATCAGGCTTGTGAAGCACTTGTCCACAACTTAAATACTATGCATTCCCGTGCCGGGTCACAGGTTCCATTTTCGACATTAAATTTAGGCTGTCCGCGAAATTACCGGGAATATATGCTAGACACTCAGCTTCTCTTAGCTTTTAATGCCGGATTAGGCCGAGGAGAAACCCCTATCTTCCCTAACCTTGTCTTTCGCTTAAAAGCTGGAGTAAACTTCAATCCAGGGGATCCATACTACGATCTTTATCAATTGGCTCTCAGGGTTGCCAGCCGCCGCATGAACCCCACATTTTCATTTATGGATGCATCGTTCAATGCGCCCTATGGCGATTTGGTCTCATACATGGGCTGTCGTTCTCGCGTTATTGCTAATAAACATGGACAAGCTGTACCTGAAGGCCGAGGTAACCTTGCACCAGTAAGCATAAACCTAGTCCGGATAGCAATTGAATCTGACGGTAATATGTATCGCAAGGATCTGCGCAGTTTTTGGTCTAGGCTTGACAGCATTTTAGCTCTGGCTGAAGAACAGTTAATGCATCGATTTGAAATCTTATGCAAACTGCGGGTTAAAGACCTGCCTTTCACTATGGGTCAGGGCCTATATATGGGGTCTGAAAACCTAGGCTCCAATGACAGCATTGCTGAAGCAATTAAACACGGCACCCTTTCCATTGGCTATATAGGCTTAGCGGAATGTCTAAAAGCTCTTACCGGAAAGCACCACGGCGAAGATGAAACAACCTACCAGCTGGGATTAGAAATCGCTGAATACCTACGTCGGTTCTGTGAAGATATGGGGAATCGCCATAATCTCAACGTCACCTTTTATGCCACCCCCGCTGAAGGACTGTCCGGAAGATTTGTTGCCCTTGACCGGACTCGTTTCGGCGAAATTGCTGGAGTTACTGATCGTAATTTTTATACGAACTCATTTCATATACCAGTTTATTATCCGATTTCAATCAGAGAAAAGATTAAATTAGAGGGGCCATTCCACAAATATCATGATGCTGGACATATCTCATATATCGAGGTTGACTCTCCATTAGCGGATAACCCTCAAGCCTTGGAGCAAATGCACCGGATGATGGCTGAAGCAGACATGGGTTATGCGGGTGTCAACTTCCCTATCGATGAATGTGAAGACTGCGCATTTCATGGTATCATTGGAGAAACTTGTCCAAACTGCGGCAGCACCGAAATAAACCGCGTTCGGCGTGTTACTGGCTATCTCTCATATATTCACCGCTTTGCGAGTGGTAAAAAGTCTGAATATGAAGCGAGGCTAACCCATAACCGCAATTAAATATGAAAGAAGCTACTATTAATCTAGTTAATAGTAGCTTCTTTCAACAGTTCTTTGCATTCCTTTTTCAACCAGCCTTCTAAATCGGTACACAAGCGATAATAAGACCAGGTACCTGCAACCCGCCGCTCAATTAATTCCGCATCCAGTAGAATTTTTAAGTGGTAGGACACTTTCGGCTGACTCAAATCCAACTCCTTGCACAAATCTGCTACACACATTTCCTGTTTCTTTAGTAAGCATAAGATTTTGAGCCTAATCGGATCGGCTAATAGATGAAAGTTTCTTGCAGTAGTTTCCAACTTAACTATTTTTCATCCCTCCACGTTTGTGATTTTTGGCACATATTTATTTAAAAAATAGCCAACGATATTGGCATCAATTGGTTAATGCTATATGTTAAATATATCACATATTTAAATCTGGTGCAATATCCAACAATGTCCATTCAGGTAAGCAATTACCTTTGACCATATCATGATTATTGTGTTATCCTTAGTAACCGTAATCTGCAATAAACACTGCAGAAGGAGGAAGATATATGCGTTCTGGTTTAACCAAAGGTTTGACTATTTTGATCCTTGCGGTATACTGTTTCACAGCTCTTGCCTATGCAGCAGTGTCTGCTGCCAGCTTAACAATTACCCTGTCAAACCGAGTAGAAACCAATACAGTTACCGGCATAGTACGTGCTGATGAATCAGGGTTACCCCTTGTGCATGGAACTGTATCAATTAATGGAAAAACCGCTGAAATCAGCAATGGTCACTTTGTTGTCAAAGATATTCCCTTGGGGACCCACACAGTTGAGATTTCGGGACCCTACCGCCAATCCTTCACCGCAGCGATTATTGTCGAACCGGGAATCAATCAACATGAGTTTTCAGTCAGCTCTCGGTTTGATCAAGGCGAAATAGATTTATTAGCTAAAATAATTCGCGCAGAAGCCGAGGGAGAATCGGCATTAGGGAAAACTGCTGTTGCAGCTACCATATTAAATCGCGTAAAAAGTAAGCGCTACCCATCAACCATAGCTGGCGTTGTCTACCAGCGCGTAAACGGTAGATATCAGTATTCTCCTGTTGCAAATGGCAGGATCAATGTACCCCCCCGTTCTGAGGATTATCACGCCGCATTTCAAGCACTGGCAGGCAGCGACCCCACTTACGGCGCTACAGGATTCTATAATCCTGCTAAGACACGAGACCGTTGGGTGCGGTCACACCCTGTTACCACTGTTATCGATGGTCATACCTTCTTTAAATATTAGAAAGAGCTGTTTGCACCGGATGTGCAAACAGCTCTTTTTTTGATCTCTGGTTTCTTTCCGTATTTTATTCGCCACCCATACCGGAAGTACCCATCGTTTCAACAATTTTACTCTGGTTAAAGATAAAGACAATAATTGGAACTGACATCATAACCAGAGTAATCGCTGCAGATACACCTGCACGGGCAATTCCACCAGCTGCAACCTGACCTAAAGCATACGGCAGGGTTTTCAGCTCTTCAGCGTAAATAAACATTGATCCTGTTTCTCTCCAGAGATTTTGGAACACCAGGATAATTAAGGTCAGCCAAGCAGGTTTAACAAGCGGCATGACAATCTGTGCATAAATCCGGAACTCACTAGCTCCGTCAATTCTAGCAGCTTCTAACAGAGAATCGTGAACCATTGCGGTGATAAAATTCCGCATCAGATACAACCCTAAGGTCCACTGCCATTGAGGAACAATTACAGACCAATATGTGTTAACCCATCCTAACGTAGAAATAGTTAAATAGTTAGGAATGGCAGTAACGGTTGGCGTGAACATCAATGATAAAACAATAACTTCATTGATTAACTTTCTGCCTGGAAAAACGTGCTTGGACAGCGCGTATGCAGCCAGTGACCCGGTGATCACGTTGCCAAGCATACCCACAATAACAATAAACAAAGAGTTAAATAGATATCTGGTAATCGGTACCCAAGATTGACCCATTAAAACCAGCAAATCGTTGAAGTTATTCAAAGTAGGATTTCTCACGAAAAACTGAGGTGGGTACAACCACAGCTCATTAAGGGGCTTAAAAGCCTGACTGATAGTATAAACCATAGGCATCGCCATAAAAGCGGCACCCAATGCTAGAAAGAAGAATATCACTAAATCTCCGCCAGTAGAACGGGACAGCCGTTTTTTTCTAATTCTAATTGCCACTGAAATCCCTCCTATGACCCGACCTTTTGAAGCATCCGCTGCACTAATCTCTGACTTCCTACCATTACTAAGAAGAGAACGACAGAGATAGCGGATGCGTATCCCATCTCATAACGCACATGACCATAGTCAAGCAAGTGCTGCATAACAGTCCAGGTTGCGTAGTCTGTCGGTGTAGGTCCGGTTAATGCCTGAATCTGACCAGCAGCGTTAAATGATCCCGTAATTGACATAATAGCACCAAACATCAAATACTCTTTCATAGCTGGCAGAGTTAGATACCACAGTTCCTGCCATCTGTTCTTGATGCCATCAATAGCACCAGCTTCATAGAGCGATTGGCTGATTCCCTGCAGACCAGCGATAAAGACCAAGAATGTTGTACCTAAACTCATCCACAACGACACAACAATTACAATCGGCATCATCCACGTCGGATCAACCAGCCACTGAACCGGTCTATCAATGATACCTAAATTCATTAAGTGGGCGTTGATGTATCCGTAAGTATCCCCACTGAACAGCCAGGTCCAAACTACATAAACGTTACCGGAAATTGATGGTGCATAAAATAACAGGGTCATAAATGCCCGCACTTTTGGCTGCAGTTCGTTAATGAACCACGCAAAGAGAAAGCACATTAGGTAGCTGACTGGGCCTGTGATAACAGCAAACAGCAGTGTATTCTTAACTGCAATCAGAAACACTTCATCAGCTAGAAAGAGACGAATATAATTGGTCCATCCAATCCAAGTTGGAAACTCCAGCATATTAAAATAGGTAAAACTCAGCACAATGGATAATAGCACAGGAACAACTGTAAAAACTGTAAACAGAAGAATGAAAGGTCCTACGAAAACGTATGAAACTTTATTCTTTTTCATACGGGTCCAAAGGCTTTCCTTACCTTCCAAACCTGGACGGATCACTTGTTTACGAGAAACTACAGAACTCACAATGAGTCCCTCCAATCCTGGAAATATTTTGCCGCAGTTCCACCGCAAGCCCAGCCTGCGGTGGAACTACTGACTGCTGCTTAATTATTCTACTTCTAATCTATATAAGTGAGTATAGTGACTCCAGTATAGATCCTTGAGTTCTTGACTCAGCTCATCGTAATCCGTGACAAGCTCGAACTCTTCTCGCTTGCGGGCAATTTCTTCGTTAATGGCACGGTTATATTCTAAGATGGATTCCCGCAGTGGTTCGTTGTTGAGGACAACAGCACGGAACAACCAATCAAACTGACGACCTACATAGTATCCGCCTAGTACTGCTGGTACTCCCTCAACCCAGTACCACTGTTCTAAGAGTACATCTCGGTCCTCCACATTCCATGGAAGCATCGTGAACGCTTCAATATTAGCAGTGGCATAGCGGGCAGCTGCTCCCATCAGACTTTCCATTTCACGTCCAAAACGTGCCTGCGCATCTGCTGAAGTCCACCATTTAAGGAACTCCCATGCCCAATCCTTTTTATCAGATGCTTCGAGAATAACCGCACCAGATGTTCCCGCCGGTACCGCTACAGCACCAGGAGCGACAGCTGTTCCACCAACCGGAACTGTGCGATTGATTGTACCATCTTCCATTCTGGTACCAGGAACCAGAGTCATTCCCCATTCACCCCTCAGCTCAGGAGCGAATACTGACAGGGTATTATACAGTCCATAGTTAGCAATCAAGATCGGCATCTCACCGGTACGGAACCTGTTTGCTTCATCATAAGCTAAAAGCATATTGTGCAAGGTATACAGATTAGTTAACTCTTTAAAGGTTTGAACTGCAACTTCAGAGTCGAGGTTGGTCATAATAACGTCTTCTTTAAAGAGCGGTACACCCTTTTGATAGAGGAACATCTGATAGGTTCCCATATCAGGTCTGAGCCCAAAATCCATGTTTTCTTTCTGCAGCTCTGGAATCATTGCATAGACATCATCCCAAGTTTGAGGAACTTCAAATCCCAATTCTGCTAAAATATCTTTCCGATAGAACAACATTGGGAAGCCTTGAACCTCTGGTAAAGCATAAACAGCTTCTCTAAATCTAAATGGTACAAAGGCACTCCTCATGAATCTTTGAGCTACTTCTTCAAAATCATCAAATTGGGTTAAGTCTGCTAAAGCACCACGGAACGCCAAGTCCATATTGGAAGCCCCCAAAGCTACGTCTGGGTGAGTTCCTGCAATGATTGAAGGAATCAATAAAGCATCCATACTTTGAATCAGCTCTAAATCAACAGGTATACCTGTTGTAGGAGTAAAACTGTCCTCAATCATCTGCTTTAATACTTGCGCCTGGTCGCGCCCTGAACCAATCCATACCCGTAGAACTTCGTCTGTATCTCCTAATTCGCCCCGATCACCCACACGAGTATAATCGTAGGTGAATGAAGCTAAGAAAGCTTTGATTTCATGAGTAAATGTTTGAAGCGCAGTCGGTTTTGCATTTGGAATCTCCTGATCTGGCGAAGTAACGAGAATATAATCAATCTGAACCGGCTGCTCCATAGTTTGGTTCATCCATGTTCCAAGAGCACCCACGTTATCGCGGAACTCACCAATCAAACCAGGTATAGCATATGGTCTTCTTGCCATGTCTTCCAGCACTCTGGCAAAAGTGGTTAACACCGCTATGTGTCCACCTTTTTGACCAGTATACTCTTCAAGTTCGTTTGCAATATCAGTTAATACCTGTGCTTGTTCTTTCAGAGCATCAATCAAGCCAGGAATCCTCTTATCCAGCTGATAACTGCGGAGAGGGTCTGGTTGGCCTGATGTAATCATGATAATCCGGCGATAAATGGTATTCAGATCGTAGATGGCATTCTCTGTTCTCCGTAAAATCTCAGCCGTATCCCCTAAAACAGCCTCTAAAGTCAGTGTGTGTTTTCCAGCTTCCAGATAGACCAGTGCTGTTTCACCATCTTCAGAGGTCGGCACTACATTGACATAGCGGTTGTCAAAGGGAAATTCCAAAGCATCCGCTTCTGCAAATGGTACTTTACCGTCAATCAACATACGTCTAGATGTATAAATACCACGGCGCTGATCCTGCTTACCTTTAATCACAATCTGATAAAGTCCGCTTTCAGGTACCTCAAACTCCCATTCTGCCCAATCCCCTACATTTTTCCATCCAATACCACCAATGGAGTTCAGGCGGATCTGAGCCGGATGGTAAGGTACAACTGTTGGATCACCCATGTCATGCTGCGGCATAATTGTCGGACTGGAACGGTAATCGGCTGCTTCACCTTCAATTTGAATAAAGATGCCGGTTGTCGGTTTGTAACCCAGTTTTTCATATTCAGCTTTAACCTCTGCATATGGGCGAGGTGCTTCATGCTGGTATAATCTGAGGGAATGAATAATTGCACTTTCCGATATAGCTTCTAATTTAATTGTATTAGTCCCTTCTTCAAAATAAAACAAGAATGGAAGGCTTTCATATCCTGACGGATCGCTTAGAGCCTGGGTGCGCCACATCGGCTTTTCAACCTGTCTTGGTCTTAATTGGTTGCCGTAGATATCTTCTTCAATCGGACCCGCGTCGCCCCAAGTTCTAGGTAAGGTAAGGTAGCCCGCTTCGAGGAAAGGTCTAGTTCCATTAATTTCTATAGCTCTTTGAATCGGTGCACTGCGACCTACTACAGGATAATACATAACCTCGATATTGTAAAAACCAGCTTCTTCAACCTCAACCTGCCACTCTACATAGCCGCGTTCACCTGTCCGGACCGAAATTCCCGGCACACCTTCATAATCATATAAGACCTCAATATCTGTTGTTGTGTTCACAATGTTTTCTGCCGGTACAATGATCTCTTTGTTCGGTCTAACTATTTCCGTAAATTTTTCTAAATACTCCGGATAAGTGGTAGCGCGTCTGTAGACTGTTAGCTGTGCTGTAGCGGATTCCTCCACCGATACATCTTCTTCTAACTGTGAAAGCTCATCGTTTGGTACTGCTTGTTCTGCGGCAACAACTGCATTATCGTCCTCCTGTGCCAAGGCCATGTGTGGTGAACCTATAAGGCCGATAATTAAAGCTGAAGCAAGAAGAACAGTAGTAAGAATTGCAGTTTTTCTGTTTCTGTTTTCCCACATTTTCGAGATAATCTCCTTTCTCATCCCAGTAACCGAAGCTTATCAAAGTCGGATAAGTATTAATTAAACACCGAGGCAAACAAACCCTTTTAATTTCGTAATAATTACTAGAGTTATGCCTGCCGATGTTAATACGGTTGTAATGTACAGTCCTTTCTTAACCTCCTTTGCTTATAACATTATACCACGAACAGATTAATATCTCTGCAATATATAATTAACCATTTATCGCAAATTCCCTTCCGGAAAAAACAACTTTTTTACTATAATGGCAAAACCCTAATGAATTGACCTACTTGTTGGAAAATTTTAGTTAAGCTCAGCAACACTTTAACTAATTTGATACAAGGATATTGAAATATTTACCGTAATATTGTCTAGCACTACCATCAACAATCTAACTAACTTAAAATAGTTAGAGGATTTAAGGACCACTCACCGAAGTAGTAGATGGTGTTAATCACAGTATTTGGAAGGAAGGGATAATAGTTATGAAAAAGCCGCTTGCTATGACACCACCCATGGGCTGGAATTCATGGAACACATTCACTTGGGATATTAACGAAAATCTAATTCGTGAAGTGGCAGATGTGTTTGTAAAAGAAGGGTACAAAGACGCAGGATACGAGTATATAGTAATCGATGATTGCTGGAGCCTTAGAGAACGAGATGAAAATGGAAATCTGGTTCCAGATCCTGAAAAATTCCCAAGTGGAATGAAAGCATTAGCCGATTATATCCATTCTAAAGGGCTTAAATTTGGCATCTATTCTTGTGCAGGAACTCATACCTGTGCTGGCTATCCCGGCAGTTTCGAGCATGAATTCAAAGATGCTGCTCTCTTTGCCGAATGGGGCGTGGACTATTTAAAATACGATTACTGCTTTAAACCCCGCAACATTTCCGGCGAACTTTTATATAAAAGAATGAGTCTTGCACTCAGAAACAGCGGACGCGACATCTTGTTCTCTGCGTGCAACTGGGGTGCAGATAATGTACACCATTGGATCCGCGAGTCTGGTGCACATATGTATCGCTCTACTGGCGATATTCAGGACAGCTGGGAATCAATTAAGAATATAGCCATCTCTCAGCTGGACAAAACTCCATATACAGGTCCTTACTGCCACAATGACATGGATATGCTGGTAGTAGGCATGTATGGCGGCAGCAACAACGCCTTTATCAGAAGCGAAGGCGGCGGCTGCAGCGATAACGAGTACAAAACTCACTTCTCATTGTGGTGTATGATGGGTTCACCGTTGATGATCGGCTGCGATATTAGAAAAGCCAACCAAACAACAAAGGACATTCTCTTAAATCGGGACCTGATCGCGATCAACCAAGATCCTGAAAGCCGTGGAGCCTATCGGATCAAACCTGAACCACAATGGTTCCATACAAACGAAACATTTATGCTTGCTAAAGTTCTTTCAAATGGTGATATCGCAATTGGTTTCTTTAATCTCACCGACCACGACCGTGAAATGTCCTTATTGTTCTGGGATTTGGGAATCCCTTACGCTTCTGGTGTAGCCCTTTCCTTGTATGACTGCTGGGAGCATAAAGAGTTGGGAGTTTTCAAAGAGCGCTTTAGTCCAGTAGTACCTGCTCGCGATTGCGTAGTTGTTCGGGCAAAATTAGTAAAATAATCATCAAAACATATGCTAAAAACCCATTGGTGTTCCAAAGGGTTTTTTAGCATATCTAGTTTTACAAAGATGTATATTCGAACCAATCAAAGTCGGCAAAATTTTCGCTGGTTTCCCCATTGCTGCTGGCATACAGCCCGATATAGGTACCAACAAACCCGCCTGCTACATCTGTGCTTAAAATTCTTCCATCACAATTACCTAACAACAGCTGTAAAGAAGATGGCGTTTCTCCGTAATAGAAACTGTAATCTTGACCTCTAGCTACAACTCTGAGGTAGATCTTGTTAAGATCGCATTCCTGTTCAGCCACTACCTCATCCTTACCGCCCTCGCACTTAATTAAAACGATGCGTTGAGAACCATCCTTCAGAACTCTAGTTAACCTGTAATGATATTCATTGCTCTGAACCACTACTAGGCCAGCACACTCGCCTTCTTGTTTTGGATCAAATTCCATCACAGTGGCTGCTGTAAAATTGATGTGCTGCTGCCTTCTGCCTACAAAACTAGGAGTACTCAAATCTGTTAGTTTATCTGGTTTCAAGTATAACCGTAAAAATCCAGGTCTATCTGTCAAGCTGCTGTATTCCTCAAGGGGACCGCGCAGTGAATTCCATTGGAAATCCAATGTCGGTTCATCAAAATGGTCGCAGGCACCAGAAGGCAGCCATACATGTTCTTCTAAATTCGGTTTCGGATAAGTAAACTCCACTTTCCCACTGCCCTCACTCATAATCGGCCAACCGTCTTCCCATGTTACCGGAACTAGGAAAGTTTCCCTTCCCATATTGCGGTAGTAACCACCATAAGGGCGTGATGCCAGCACGACCAGCCACCATTCACCGTTTTGAGTTTCGACTAAATCGCCGTGGCCAACGTTAACGATTGGATAGTTTCTACCAAGATGGCGGTGGGTTAAAACTGGGTTGCCTGGATTGCCAACATAAGGACCGGTAACCTTTTCGCTGC
>JAAYLQ010000054.1 GCA_012521805.1 Bacillota bacterium | reverse complement strand
TATTTAACAATTGCATAGTCTTGATCCAGCCCTACTTCGGTGACACCTTGGAGGGCCACAGCATCCAAAAAGAAAATCAGCAGCGTATGCTCGCTCTTATAGGTGTAACCTGTCTCAGTTTGATAAAATTCTACAGTGGAATAGCCCACAGGCTGCCCGCTGTCTTCCCAGATGAAAGAGGCTTGATCCAGCAGCACTGCAGCAGAAGCGGTGCTGACCATTAAGACTGAAATCAGCAGAGCAGTCAGTATCAGCCGTTTTACCATAATGTTTCTCTCCTTTGCTTGTTATTTTATTTTGCATTGTTTATGGCTCGGCAGTTGTGTCGATCTGGCGGATCGATAACTGCACAATGCCAAAATTTGAGTTTCTCAGCTGCAGATCTGTTAAACTGGAAGTGGACATTAACTTGACTAAGAGCGCATCGGGAGCCATCTGCTGGGAGGCAGGATCTACCGCGACCCATTCCTGGATCCAAATCTCATTCCAGATCCAGCCAACCCAGCGATTGGGTTCAGGGAAATAGCGGAAGCCAACAGCAAACCGGGTCGGAATACCCGCTGCCCGGGCTAGTGCCGCAAAAAATACTGGGCGGGTGGTCTGGTCCCCAGGATAGTCTTTAACGAGCTGCATCAGCTTCGCGGCAGCAATCCATCCGTCGGAACTACTGGCAGTGATGGTTTTCACAAAGGCTCCAATTTCCAATGGACTAGGAGTCAAATAGTCTCTGAAAAGCTGCCGCTCTTCCTCTGTGAGGGGAAGTTCCAGCCTGCCAAGGTAGTTTGTCGTATCTTTTGCAATATCCAGGAGCACGTGTTCCAGTTCGTCTGCGCAGTACTCCACTACCTGCTGCCGGTTATCGTTTAAGTCAAAGTGATCAAAGTCGGTACCAACCAGCAAGATTTGGCTGTGGATACTGCGTTTTGGATCAGCAAACGCGATGTTAGCTGGCCTAGAGCAGGCAGCGATTACTGCTGCCATCTCCAGTTCCTCGCTGTTGAGATTCTCCAGAAAACTTAATTCTGCAGCAGAAAAACGGGCGGACAAACTGAAAACAATCAGTAAAGCAAGGCAAAACAGTGGTTTCTTGGCCAATCTGTTCATCCTTTCCATATGAAACCCTTACAGTATTATTAGCTTCGGAGCAGGATTTCCCTTTGCAATTTAAAAATATTATCTAGTATATAATTCTCTGGTGAAAGGTTGATTCTATGCAGTTGGTGTACGAAGGCAAAACGAAAGATGTTTACCGAATGGATGATGGCAATTATCTTTTAAAATTTAAAGATGACCTGACCGGCAGTGACGGAGTCTTTGATCCCGGTGCCAATACCGTTGGCCTGACAATGGAAGGCGCTGGGAAGGCAGGGCTGCGGCTGACCAAATATTATTTCGAACTGCTGCACCGGCACAATATTCCTACCCATTATCTAAAGGCATCGATCCTTGATGCTACCATGACAGTGAAACCAGCGGAAATGTTTGGCCATGGGTTAGAAGTAATCTGCCGCTATCGGGCAGTAGGCAGTTTCTTGCGCCGCTACAGCCTGTATGCAGAAGAAGGACAGCGGCTGGATGGCTTTGTGGAATTTACCCTCAAAGATGATCAGGCTGGCGATCCGCCGATCAATAAGGATGGTTTGATCATGCTTGGCATACTGACAGAGGAGGAATATGACAGAATTAAAGCGCTGACAAAGCAGATCGCGGATTTAATCCGGCAGGATTTAGCTTTAAAACAGATGGAGCTGTATGATCTTAAACTGGAGTTTGGCCGCGTCGGGGAGGAGCAGGAGATTGCGGTTATTGATGAAATCTCCGGCGGCAATATGCGGGTTTATCACAATGGTCGGTTTTTAGATCCGATTGAGCTCGCTAAAAGGGTACTGGAATCATAAAAAACCAGAGAGGTTTACTGGGCCTCTCTGGTTTTTCTCCGTGTTTGCTGGATCTGCTTAAGAATCTGCCTTAATTCTTTAATGGCAAATTCGATCTGCTCGTACCGTTCTTGATCAGAACGGATAAAGCTCTTTAAACCTATCTGCTGATACTTCAACTCGTGGATCCGATTGTTGATTAAGGTGATTACCTCGTCTGTTGACATTGTGTTGTTATTCATACCTTTTAATTTTCCTTTCCCTATTCCGTCTTAATTTTGAAGCTGTAAATAGTTGTGTGGTTATAGATTTCGCCAGCTCTCAGGACAGGGCAGGAGAAGTGGCTGCAGTTAGGTGAATTGGGGAAGTATTGGGTTTCGAGACATAAGCCGCTGTGCTGATCATATACTGCGCCAGCTTTGCCCTGGATCGGTCCTTTTAGGAAATTGCCGGAGTAAAATTGGATTCCAGGTTTAGTTGTGTACACTTCCATTAAGCGGCCAGTTGTCGGTTCGTACAGTTCGGCAGCTTTTTTCAGTCTGGCGTTATCTCTCAACACCCAATTGTGATCAAAGCCGAGGCCATTTTTGATCTGTTCGTTTTCCTGATCAAGATTGGCTCTGATTTGAGTCAGCTTGCGGAAATCCATTGGGGTGTTGGCGACGCTTACAATCTCTCCGGTAGGAATTGTATCGCTGTTGATTGGTGTGAAGTAATCAGCGTTAAGCTGGAGCTGGTGATCGAGAATATCCCCTTGGTCATGCCCTTTTAAATTGAAGTAGCTGTGATTGGTCAGATTAACAATAGTATCCTGATCCGCTACCGCCCAGTAATCAATCCGGAGTTCGTTGTCATCGGTAAGGGTATAAGTTACCTGCACATATAAGCGGCCAGGGTAATTTTCCTCCTGATCCCCGCTGATATATTCCAGTTTAAGTTGGTTTTGACTGCTTTCCACCGGCTGCCAGACCACTTGGTCAAAACCGCGGTTACCACCGTGGAGATGATTTGGTCCATCGTTGGTGGCCAGCTGGTATTGAACACCGTTCAGCTCAAAACGTCCCTCAGCAATTCGGTTAGCGTAACGGCCAATGAGTGCTCCGAAAAAGTAGGTATCGGATTTATAATCATTGACGTCTGGGTAGCCCAGGACTACGTCGGCAAATTGGCCTGTCCGATCTGGAACTGAGAGGGAGATTACAATTCCGCCGTAATTGGTAATCTGTGCAGTCAAGTTATTGCTGTTTTTTAGGGTAAAAATTGAGATTGCTTGGTTTTTGGTCATAGTTTGTCCACAGCAGAAGCTGCCGTGGTCACCTCCCTTGTGACAGTATTTTCCACCTATATTCACCATAATTGTTTTAGAGAACAGTGTCAAGTAAAACAGCTCTCTAAAACAATTTTCGACTTGTCAACTATTTTAGAGGATAATCTCAAATAATAGGCGAATATTGATAGTGTCCTTGCTTTTTTCAGGGGGTCAGTTGACGAAGGGCGGTGTAGCATGCTAAGCCTCTCACAGTGGCCAAAACGTTATCATTTATATCAGTATTTGGATTCATTGTTTCTCAATTGGGATGATAAAAGTGATACGATTGCACTGCTGATCATGAATCTCGATAATTTTCGGGAAACCTGTGAACTGTTTGACTACCGGGATATTGAAATTGTGCTGGCTAATATTGGTCAGATTATCAAAAGTTCATGTCCACCCGATAGTTACGCAGCTTGGTTGGGTTCAGATGAGTTTGCTGTTGCTTTAGAGAACACTACTGAAGCGGAAGCAGAGCAGACAGCAGCAGCTATCTGTGGAAATCTAAATAAGCCGATGCACTTTCACGGCAAAAATGCACTGATCACTGCCAGTATCGGGTGGGCTGCAGCTCCCAAAGATGCCGGTGATCGCTACGAACTGCTGAAAACAGCAACAATGGCAATGAACTGGGTGAAAAAACACGGTAAGAACGACTGTGTCCGCTATGAGCCTTTTATGAGCTTCCAGATCAGCCGTAAAGTAAATCTGGTGAATGATTTAGCTCCAGCTTTAGCAGAAAAGCAGTTTGTCCTCCACTACCAGCCGCAGGTAAATGTGATCAGTCAGAATATTGTCGGTGCGGAAGCACTGCTCCGCTGGCGGCATCCGAAACATGGTCTAATCCCTCCACTGGAATTTATCCCTTTAGCTGAAGAAACCGGATATATCCATCAGATCGGTGATTGGGTGTTGTACCAGGCCAGCACAGATTTTAACTCCTGGCTGCAGCAGGGAATTGTGCTGGAACGCTTGGCAGTAAACGTGTCGATTGTACAGCTGAAGCAGGCTGATTTTGCCGAGCGGGTATTGGGGATCCTGGAACAGGCGCAGCTTGATCCAGCTTATTTAGAATTGGAAATTACCGAAAGTCAGTCGATGGATCTGCCTGAAGTGAAGCCGCAGATTGAAAGACTGCGGAACCACGGAGTTCGCTTTGCCATCGATGATTTTGGAACTGGATTTGCTTCCTTAAATCATCTGCGCTACATGGGTTTTGATACAATCAAGATTGATAAAGCCTATATCCATAATATTACTACTAACAGTCGCGATCAGGTGATCGTAGGTTCAATTCTGACCATGGCTGAGCTTTTGCATCTGGGCATTATTGCCGAGGGCGTGGAGACGGATGCTCAGCTGAAATATATCCGCCAGATCAATATTAAGGAAGTGCAGGGCTATTACTTGAGCCCACCTGTGGATAAAACCGCATTTGAACAGCTGTTAATAAAGTAAGGGGAAGCGATCAGCTTCCCCTACTTTTATTCCAGGCGGCTGCCGCATTTGCTGCAGAAGCGGTCGTCTGCTGCTGCTGAACTGCGGCAGTTGGGAAAGGTTCTGCTGGCAGCTGTTGGCGGCGTTTCCCCATGAATGACCCGGCTGAGCCAGGCACCGATTTTATCCGAACTGCCCACTACAGTCATGCTCAATCCTGCCTTGACCAGCAGCCCGCCAATACCGAACATTACTACTCCAATTACCGCACGGCTGAAGGGAAATGGCTGGTGGTGGCCGAAGCCGGGACCAAAGGGACTGTTGATCTGTCTGCCAACAGCAAAGAATACGCTGATAAACAGAATTAAACCGATAACCGCTGCTACTGCTCCAATACCTGTGACAGCCAAACCACTGTTAGTTAGTTTTCTCGACATTGCTCTCCCTCCCTATTATAGATTATTCCTTTACAAGCTGAATTCTGCTTCTAGACCCTTATTTATTCTTTTTTTTAATCTTTTCCTGCAGAATCAGCTTTTTCTGCCTGAATATTAAGTGAATGGTGCAGGAATTTGAAAGTGGAGACCGAATTTCTCAGTGAATAGGTAATATTTTCC
Source organism: Bacillota bacterium (assembly GCA_012521805.1). Lineage (GTDB taxonomy): Bacteria > Bacillota > Limnochordia > Darwinibacteriales > DTU012 > DTU012. Next base: position 347 of record JAAYLQ010000054.1, on the reverse strand, counting down.
TAATGGAGGGGTTTGATGTCTGATCTGCTGTTTCAAATACTAGATCGGGAACTGCCGACGGTGCCAAAAAATGTAGTTGAGATAATTAAGATCCTCCAGGAGCCCCATTCCGCTGACATTCAGGAAATCACCGCAGCGGTTAAAAAAAGTCGGGTGCTTACCAAAACTATCTTAGATATGCTGAACACAGGGTACTTTGGGATTGTGCGCCGGATAGACAGCCTGGAAACAGCGGTGCTGATGATCGGCATGGATTCGCTGCGGTACATAATCCTTGGTGTGATTATTAAAATGATGTTTAACAAGCGGGAAGCGGTGCGTTCAGTAAGCCAAGAAGCGTTTTTGCG
>JAAYLQ010000005.1 GCA_012521805.1 Bacillota bacterium | reverse complement strand
TCGGTCTTTTGCATCAATACTACGAAGTATGACTGAGGTCTATCAGGAGCGGTATACGCGGTCCGTACGTACCGTTCTGTGAGAGGAAAACCGCTAGGCTGATCACCTAGCGGTTACCTACTCGATCTAGTTACCATTCGTAAGTATTTTGAGCACTGTTAGCGGTTCCCGGTGTTGGAATCTTCATGTACTTAAGCTCCCATCCCCCATCCGGGAGTCTGCCGAAGCTGATATCCCGAGGAATTTCAACCGCAGGAAAGTAATCTACTAATCCCAAATCAGGATCTGCAAGCAGAATTGATTCACCTGCCGCACTGATACTAAAATTGGTATGCAGTTCCCCATCAATTAAGCTATCCTTTCCAGAAGCAAAAATCAGCAAATATCCTTTTGGTTTTACAACTGTTCCATCGGGAATCAGCCATTTATTCATCTCTTCTTCGGAGTCACTCAAATAATAGCCAGATAAATCAACTTCCTGATCATGGGGATTATACAGTTCAATCCAATCTGAACTGTCCCCATCCCGATCGCGAATCACTCCTCCGTTGGAGGACATAACCTCATTTATATATACCACCTGATTGATAAGGACAGGCAGATTATACGGTTCCCTAATTGAAATATTTTCCCAGTACTGTCTTACCGGAGCGTAATCATCCGCCCGGGGATCAACCACCAGAGGATTTTCCCGAATATCGACGTTAGCTTCAATCCCTAAAACATCCAGATCCTGTAGAGCGCCTTTACTCATCAGCTCTCCTAAAACTGTTAAGTCTCTGACGCCGGTATTGCGGATATTGAGGCGGCGCAGATTAGTCAATCCCGCAAGCACTTCAATTTGATCACCAACATTTACATTCCGCATGATCAGAGTTTCCAGATTAGTTAAACTGGCAATCGGGCTGAGATCTGCAGCCGGCGTTGAATGAATATTAAGGTACCGCAGACTGGTGAGGTTCTTAAGAGGAGACAAGTTGCTGACCAGCGTCTCCCGCAGGTTTAAACTTTCTAGATTAACTAAACCCCTGATTGGAGACAGATCCCGGATCGGATTGCCCCTTAAATTCAGGGATTCTAAATTGTGCAGCTGTTCAATGCCGTTTAGTGATGACACACCGAGATCCTGGAGATCAAGGGTGGTAATCCGACTCAAATCATCGCCAGCGTTAATCCGAATCAATTCCAACTGCACAGCTAAATCCAGTAGTGGCTCTGAAAAAGCAGAGCCGGTCGTTCCTAACATCAGTACCAACAGTAGACATAAAAGAATGCATTTAAACTGCTTCAAAACAAGTCCTCCTTTAACCTATTAAATATTAGCTGTCGTTCCATAACGGCTGTCCTGAATCTGACGCTGATCCTTCGGCGTCTGTACCGGCATCATCAGCTGAGCGGCAGACCGTTTGAGCACATCAGGCCGCAGAGATATGCTTTGAACATATTTGCTGTTTGCAATCCATTTCAACCCATGCTGCTGTACACACTGACTCAGCCAGCGGGGCTGCCGCCCCATGCATTTGATTTCCAAAATCGCTCCTTTAGTATAATGAGTTCGAAATGTCTGCCGTTTGGGAAACAGTTCGGAAGCTGGAGCACTGCGAATATTGGTATCGAAAGTAATGCGCAGATTTGAACCGCTCTGGGAGCGCAGACCTTCACGATTATATTCAATTAACACTTTTGGCTGGAAATTGCGGAGATGTACTAAACGTTCAAATTCAATTAAGACCGGATTGTTATTCTTAGGGAAATGCCTGGTTTTTATAAATGTCTCGTAACAAGAGTATGAAATAAAAGTGCTGTATTTAATTGAGTGGTTACCCCTCTTTGTCTTTAGCTCTACTGAAATACGGTCTGAAGGTTCTTCACAATAAGAACGAATCCGCAGCTTAATTCTACCCCAACACCCACCCAAATTCTCGTACAAACTGTGATAATCATCGGAATCAAAATACAAACTTCTCACATAGTAGGGACCATTTCTGGAATAATTGTCCAGCTCCATCCGGCATGTAAGTATTTGATTCCGTACTTGATAAAGTTTAGGCGAATCTATTTGATACTTGTGTTCACATCGTTCAATTATGCGCACAGATCTACATCCTTCTGAAATTGTATTATAGCGGCAGTGCCAATTGGGGAGCGAGTACAGATACCTCCAAAATTCCTTCCAATTCATGAATTGAACTTACTAGCTGATCAATTATTTCTTGATTGACCTTGCCCAGCTTCAGTTCAAAAACGCGTTCCCAATAATCCACTTTAATATCATGGGAGCGGAGATACGCTTCGACCTGGAATTGAGAAATCACCTGGTTGATTTCTACCGCACGATAACTTCCATCGCCCCTGATAATTAAAACATACTCGGCATCGGTCGGAATGCCATACCTAACAAAATGCATGACTATGTAGATCAAAGCAATGATAATGCCCGCAACCGCAACCATCCCAAGATTATTGGTTCCAGCCCCTAACCCTGTTGCAATAGACCAAAACAGAAAGACCATGTCACGGGAATCTTTAATTGGAGTGCGGAACCGAATAATGGAAAGGGAACCGACCAAACCCAAGGATAACACTAAATTACCCTGGATAAAAAACATTACACAGCAAACTACTGGTGCTAGTCCAACCAATGTTGGTAAGAATGTCGCCTCATAGCTGAGTCCACGATGGGTAAACTTATACACCAAGCCAATCCCCAAACCAAGTATAGCTGCGCTTAGCATTGCAATAACAAATTTCGCCAACAAATCCGGGGTGATGGAAATTAACTCCACAAATGTCTGCCACATATACTGATACCACCTTAAATTGTTTTACATTTGTTATACTTCGTGGAATTTCCAAAAAACCCTTGTTAAAAATAGAAAGCCCTGCTGATGCAGAGCCGTCTATTTTGTTTCAAGAACCAATAAGTTATGGAGAAAATACCCTGTGAGAATAACAGCGCAGGCTAAAGCGAAGAGGGTGAGAAAAGTTGAGCGAAAGCCAGGTATTACAAACGACATTACCCAGGCAATGGCCATTGAGCTGATCCCTTCAGCGAAAACAGCAGGGGTCCTGATATCATCGGAGGCAAATACCCTTGTGCTGATAAAGAAGTTAATTCCGGTAGTGATTAAAGCATACAGCAAGACGAGACTAAACGGATTAGAATCAAATAGAGTCAAGGTTAGCAAACTAAGCACTAATGTTGACACAAACTTAATCAACAAGTAAGTAACATTCAGCATACTGATCACCTCGACTCTAGTATTACCAGAAAAACTCTATATTACCATAATTTATCACGCATCCGCTTAACTGCAGTGTAAATAAGAGTCGATATAAACGCAAAGACCCCCAATCTTCCTCCGATACCTTCCAGTGTATCCTTAAAGATCAGAAAAGTAATGCTGGTAAGCAGACCAACTAGAGCATAACTTTTGAAATCCTTAAGAATCACCTCGTCTGACATGGCAGCATAGGATACGCATGCAGCCAGCAGAGCATGATCTGCTCCTAAATCAAGATGTTTTGATATAAGGCCCACCAATAATACTGTCCAGGCTGATGCCCGAACTTCATTTAAATAGAGTTTCATTCTAAGGAAATACATTGCTATCCCGGTACCAATGCCTGTTATTAAAGTCAGTCCAACCACGAATTATTCTCTCCTAACGTCGAACATGAACTAAGAAAAGATCACTAGAGCTACAATTCCAGCTGCTGCCGCAAAAGCACCCAGCTTGCCGCCAATCCCTGGACATTGATTGCTTGCTGTTGTGTTGTATAGAACAATCCCATCAGAACACCTGCGGTCAAAACTCCTAACCAGCCAACAGCAGCGGCAGCCATGCCAACAAAAGCACCTGCATAAGCAACTTTTGACCGGTCTAAATTCAAAGTATAAGCCGCAGCTAATCCCATCAAACCGGAAGCCACCAGCGGACCCAATCCCACTATATTGTTCAGCCAATAGGTCACAACAGCCGCCCCTGCTGCCAGAACACAACTGCTTGGTAAGCCTGACCATTCGCTGGCGGCATCTGTTACACTATGCCAAAAACCCACCAAGAAAAGGACCAGCAGTGCTAGTCCGACAGTCAGCTGTACCCACGAGTTTATCGCTTCGGCATACTGCAGCCAAACAAATGCAATTGGAATCAGCAGTATAAAGCTGTTCGTTTTCTTCATTAAATTATCACCCCAGAAAACCAGCACTGAAGCTAAAGCAAATCGCTGAGATCAGTAACTAGATGGTTAAACTTGCCAATGTTGATAACTGCTTTATACACACCGAGGCCAAAACAGATTCGATCGCTCACATCATGACTGATAGTTATCGTTTCTCCCTGTCCACCAAATTTCAGCTGTTGGCTTGCATTTTGACCAGGAATTCGAAAACTATAAACAGGTATCTCTCTACACTTATAATTATCGTAAATTTTTAGTTCTGCAGCTAACTGCTTTGACGTTCCTGATGGGACCTCCTTTTTCTGATCTGAATAATAGTCAATTACAGCCACATACGGGAAAATAGCAGCAGCCTCAGCCAAAGCCTTTTTCATGACCACCATACCCAAGGCAAAATTCGGAATCAACGCTCCACCTACTCTATGTTTAAGGCATAAATCCGCGAAAAGGCTTTGCTCTTGGTCATTAAAGCCCGTTGTGCCAATGATCGGATGAATCTTATTATCTATGCACAGCCTAAAGTGAGTTACTGCAGCCTCCGGAACTGTGAAGTCCACAACCGCAGTGGGTTTAACAGCCAACAGTGCTTGCTCAAGCTGCTTAAAGATAGGAATGCTGTAATTCAAATCAGGAAGAAGCTTGCGCAGATCCGTACCGGCGTACATCCTGCTGACTACACCCACAACCTCTATCTCCTCACAGTTGGCCAAATACCGCACCACTGCTTTTCCGGTGCGACCGGTCCCACCAGCCACCACAACTCGATGCACGCACTCCACCACCCTGGTCAAGATCATTTGTTTGTCTAATTTATATTCTAACTAAAAACAAATAGAACCTGTGCAGCATCGACACAGGTTCTCAGGTACTGTTGTGACCGCTCCAACTAGGCCCCTTGTCCTCCTACCAACAACTGTTCGCGTGCCGCCACTACTTGATCCCACACATAACCAGGCAGCGGCAAATCAAAGCTGCGAAAACCCGCCAGCTTAAAACCATGTCTTTTGGCACATTCTCTCAGCTGATTCATATATTCTATATTTAGATCCGCACCAATACTGGTATTAGTATAGTTATGATCTAACGCAAGCATTATTGTTTCAGACATACATGCATAGGCCTGGCCTCTGTCAAAACCGAAATTCCAACCTAGGTCAGGTCTTCCCGGAAGTTCAATAACTCCACCATCAATCACCAGCACATCCTGACGCTGTTCCAAAATATCTGGGCTGACATTAACCGGACGCGACATATCGCAGATTAGCGCACCTGGCTTAATAATATCGGGGGTGATTAATGCCTCTGTGCTGCTTGTTGCTGCCAGTACAAGATCTGCTGCAGGCAGATGAGAACGCAGATCAACCGTGATCCGAATCGGACAGTTAGAATCCTCCAGCTGCTGTTCACAGTAATCCATCCATTCTCTAAGCGAGCCGTCAAGTTCAGGAAGATCCTCCAGAGCATTCACCTTGGCTCCAATACTGTTTGGCACAAACTCCCGCCCATTCAGTTTTTGTTCCCGCAGATAGCGATACATTTCTGCCATAACCTTCAGCATTCGAAAACGGCTTTTTTCTGGTCGTGCCGGATTGCCAATTAAGATTAGGTGTGCCACCTGTTCTGCCAGGAGCACAGCAGAAGCTTTCCCAATAGCACCGCCCGCTCCGACAATGGCTGCTGTTGCATGGTTTAACTCGATTCCTAGTTTAGAACCGCCAATGGTTAGAGCATCGACCCCAGAGAGAACAGTAAAACTATTTCCTGTTGTCAGTGGTACCGAAACCTTTCCTAAGAGGGAGCGACCTCCACCAGTGACAACCGATGTATAGGCGCCTAATCCTACTATTTTTGCTCCCCGCTCGACTGCTAACTCAACCGCTGCTAAGATTTTCGCCTCAGCTGTTTCACGAGGCATCTGCTGAAGTTCAGCAGCTGTATAGGGAACAACAATAAAATCACCATAGGCACTTTTCCCTGTTACTGAGGTAATCCGAGCACTTGAAATTACATACGGCTCCAGCATATCTGTCCAGCGGCTGGCAAGTTCGTTCAGCTGCTCCTCAGTAAACGCTTCCAGGCTGCGATCATAATCGGAGTAGTTTTTCATATTCAGCGGATGAACTAGAAACGCAAATCTACCTTCATCTAGATCACCTTTCGGTGCAGCCGCAGGCTGAACTACATCGGCCTGCTCTGATCGGTAATCTAAATCTAGATCTACTGGAAGCAGATGTGCGGTTAAAGCAGCAGTATTCCGTTGAGCTAATACCTTCACTGTTCCTTCAATTGCTTCTAGGGCTAAAGCGATCTGCTCATCACTGATGACCAAAGGTGGCTCAATTCTAATCACACTGGCGCCGTTTAATGTAGGTGCTACCCTCACTTTTCCAACATTAAGCAAATGGCTGGCAATAATTGGAGTGAGCACCTTCTGTTCGGCCATGATTCCAATTAAACTATTGGGATACGGATCACGGGTATTACCAAAATCAAGCCCCAACATCAAGCCCCGGCCCCGTACGCCTTTGATGATATCTGGATATTTGGCTTGAATCTGCTCTAAACCAGCTTTCAAAATATTACCCTTGCGAGCAGCTTCTTTCACTAAGTACTGATCGTTTTCGGTAAGCAGATCTACAACCTTCGCTCCAACCCGGCACGCTATAGTATTGCCGGCAAAAGTAGAAGAATGTTTCATCGCAAATTCTTCAGTATACACTTCATCTGTACAGAGCACAGCTCCAATAGGAAACAGACCGCCTCCAAGAGCTTTGGCAAGGGTCATTAAATCACAAGTAACACCTTCCGCTTCGCCCGCAAACATGACCCCAGTCCGACCTAACCCAGTCTGGATCTCATCGAAGATCAACAGAACATCATATTGGGTGCAGAGTGCTCTTACCTTAGCTAAATACCCTGCAGGAGGCTCGACAATTCCCCCTTCACCCTGAATCGGCTCAAGGATCACAGCTGCAATTTGATCAGCCTCAGCAGCCAATAACTGCTCCAAACTCTCGCTATCGCCATAAGGTACAAAGCGGAATCCCTCTACAGGAGCACCAAAAGCTTTCTGGTAACTGGTATTCCCGGTAGCAGAGAGCGCTCCAAGAGTTTTACCGTGAAAGCTGTTGGTAGTTGCAACAATGCCCTTTTTACCAGTTTTTGACCGTGCGAGTTTGATTGCTGCCTCCACAGCCTCCGCTCCGCTGTTAGCAAAAGTTACTCTCGCCATGCCTGGAGGCGCAATTGCCAGCAGTTTTTCAGCCAATTCTCCAGCTGGCGTCAATAAAGAAGGCTGAACAAAACTTGGTTCCATGGAATCCTCAACTTGGCGAATTGCTTCCCAAATTTCCGGAGGATTAAAACCGAAGGGCAGTGCACCATAAGCAGCAATCAAATCAAGGTATGTAGTGCCCTCATCATCGTACAGGTAACAGCCTTCACCTCTTACGTAACGTTTATCTAATCTGATTTTAGTCAACAAGTCTCCTAGATGGGGATTTACACAATCAATATATGGGTGCATGATTAACCTCCCTCACTTTTGTACACACTTTTGTGCACAACGTTATTATACCAAGTTCGATGTAAATTTACAACAAGTATACTTGGAGGATTAAAGCATTTACCACAGAAATGTTATAATAAGGCAAAGGAGGATTTTTGGTGAAACAAGCAGGCTGTATCTTAGCTCTAATAATGATTTTGCTCTTTCCTTTCAGCGTCTTTGCAGAAGCAGAGATCACAGAAGTCTTTTTTATACCTGAACAGGGCTTTATCCGTGTCAAAACTCAGATTCCCATCCCAGCCGGGCTGGAACAAGTAAATTTCACGCTGTTTCCCCAAGCCCATATAACCGCACTGTGGATTCCTTCCCTTACCGGATATGAAATATCCCGAACAGGTGGCAAGTCAGTAATAACAGTGCTGTTTCAACCTGATAATGCCGTGCAGGTTTTAGAATTAAGCTACGAAGGATTTATGCCAGACTACCAACTAGAAGCTCTCGATCAAAATTCAATGTGGTATCCTAAAAGTGAACAGCTGCTGGCCAGAGATTACCAAATAAAGATTACCCTATCTGGAGATTATGTTCCTAAATTGAATGGGGAACTAATTGAAATGTGGGAATCAACTTTTTCAACGTACAACTGGTTTATAGAAGGCAAGGACTATCCAATCATCTGGTTTACGGACACAGAAGGCGACCTTGAAGAACAGCCGAACACTGAAATCATGGTGGAGGATCCCGAAAGAGTTCATGAGGAAATTCATGAAGTGATGCCTGAAGAAATTGCCGAGGCAGCGCCAGTAGACCAGGACACTATCCCAAATGACCTGGCCACAACATTCGCTCAGTTTGACGAGGCTGTATCTGAACGCAACCGAGAAGCACTTGAAGTGTTTATTCACGAAGATTTTCCCAGTCGTAATCAGTTCATAAATTACCTAATTATGAGACCTGATACAATCACTAAAGTTTCAACTCAAGTCGTAGACTTTAAACCTGTCGAAGCAGAGATCGCCATTTACGCTCAGCTGTATGTAGAGCAGGTTTTGACTTCACAAGTACACAGCTTGTGGCTTAATCGAGAGGATAAATGGTATTTAGCTTCCTGGTCTCAAATTCCGGCGGAATATCAATTTGAATCGCAGCTTGAAGATACCGAATTCTTATTCTGGATAGAGCAACTCCGCAGCGCCGTAAAAGAACTAGATCTGATTTGGTTAGATCACCACATTACCTACCCTAAGCTGCCAGTCGTACGCTTTCTCCAGTCGATCCATACCAAAATCGAATTGGACACTGCTGCAGTGTGTGCTGAACAAAGCGAACTAGTCATTCTGGGACGGATGCACAACGGCGAGAGATTAAAGCTAGTCTTCACGTATTACCACGACGGCCAAACTTGGAAGGTTAGCAGCTTTTCTGCTCAACCAATATACTAAAAAAAACCGGAGGTCTTGCCTCCGGTTTTTCTAGAAATGAATTCCTGCACCGACATAAAATCCACTGATACGATAACCTTTAGCTGCATCTAAATCTAAAACCTGCGAGCGGTATCCTGCTTTGGCTAAAACCAGCGGAATCTGGTACTCAATATTAACATCGATACCCTGGATACTGCCCTGGTCTTCCTCACCTAACAAGGTTTTAACATTCGGTCCGTACTCATAAGTCCCTGAGAGTTTCAGTCCCGGTGCAAGGTCAATCCCAAGTCCAGCACTGTAGGAAATACCTCCGTACAAACCGCTGTCTATAGCAGAATCTATCTTGCTGATATTTCCTAAAACACGGTAACCCACAGAGGTAATCACATCAACCTGGCTTAGTACAGGCCAGTCAACTCTTACCTTGCCATCTACACCACCAAGAAGATAGAAATCTTCTAATTCTGCAAGCTGATCATGATCCAGATCATCCCGAATTAAATCGATAAAATCAGTAATTTGATTAATTTTACCGCCATATTCTCCGCTGCCCATTAACCGAACTGGTCCAACCTGAACTAAAGTTAAATCCACCTTGTAGACATTGGATATCTGTTCCGAAGGAATAAACTCCTGTTCTGAAACAGACCATAACTCACCAGACAGTTCGAATGCAGCCGCTGGCATCGCTAGAGTTAAAATGAACACTACTGCGACGAATACTGCTTTTTTCATGCTACCCCTCCTAAAATTTTGCCTTTTACTATACTATATTCGCACTGAATATTCTATTTCCTGTTACCCCCATAAAATACTATTATCCATAATTATTGAAATTGCTGTAATTGCTGGCTTAAAATGGCTTTTATATCCGGTGGAATTGGAGCTTTAACCTTTAATTGCTGCCCAGAACGGGGATGGGTAAACTCCAACGACCAAGCATGGAGGGCTTGCCGATCGATCAACATGCTTGCTTGACCATACATCTCATCTCCGACAATGGGATGCCCCATCCATTTGAGATGAACCCGAATTTGATGAGTTCTCCCAGTCACCAGTTCCAACTCTAAAAGCGAAACTAAAGGATATTCTTTTATGACCCGATAAAAGGTGCGGGCTGATTTGCCTGTGGCAGTCACAGTTCGCTTTAAGGCATGTCCTTCCGGATTTAGGTCCCGACCAATTGGCTGATCGATAGTTCCCACTTTTGCTTCCGGTCTCCCTTGAACCACAGCTAGATATTTGCGGCGCAGCTGTCTGGTGCGCAGCTGCTGCACCAGGCGATGATAAGCATAAGGTTCTTTCGCTATCAGAATCAATCCAGATGTTTCCCGATCTAATCGATGCAGCAGTCTGACTTTGCGAGCTGCACCTTGTTTTTGCCAATGATAGGCAACCCCATTGGCTAAAGTCCCATCAGGGTAAGTGCGAGTAGGATGTACCGCTATATGTGGTGCTTTATTGATAATCAGCAGACTATCATCTTCGTAAACAATATCCAACTTCATTGGCTGGGGTACAATTTTGGTGGCTGAATCGGCAAAATATATCGAAATCCGATCGCCCGCTTTCACTCTTTGAGTGATAAAAGCAGGTTTACCATTTAGACAAACTTTTCCTCCATTTTTCATGCGTCTGAGCAGTCCGCGACTCAAACCTAATCTGCCATAAATTATTTCTTTAATCATCAATCCGTGTTCGCTGGCTAATACAACTTCGTCCAAATCAGACCTCACTGGTTATAACCTTCCTTAAAATTCTAGTCCTTATCTGCTGGAGCAGCTGAGCAATCGCAAATTCACCCGTTGTGATAATAACAATTACCGCACCCGGCGGCAGAGAAAAATAATAAGATAGATATAAGCCGGTCCAAGCCGCAGCTAGGCCAAGTCCACCAGCAAGCAACATCATTTTTACAATATTCTTGGTGAAAATTCCAGCAGTAGCTGCCGGTGTTATCAGCAGTGCCATCACAAGAATCACACCCACTGCCTGGATCGATACTACTACAGCAGCACTCAGCATCAGCATCAACAGCAGCTGCAGACCCATTACCGGCAGACCCGCGGCCTCAGCTCCCACTGGATCGAACACTGCAAAGACCAGGTGGTGAAAAACAAGCCAGACTAACGCAATAATTACAACAGCTGTTGTCCCAATCATATACAGCTCCTGGATGCGAATTCCCAGCACAGAACCTAACAAAAGAGCTGACAAATCCCCAGCAAAATTCGGCATTCGCGCCATAATGATCACGCCAACAGCAAACACCCCGGTAAAGAGGATCGCCAACGCGGTGTCGTGGCGAACTTTTGCCGCTCGATTCAGGAAGGTGATCCCAACAGCTGTAACAAACGCCAGCAAAAACGCACCCAAATGGAGAGGCCATCCGAAATAGAGCGCTGTGGCCAGCCCTGTAAACGCTGTATGAGCAACCGCATCGCCGATAAATGCCAAACCTTTCAGGACAATAAATACCCCGATTATTGCAGCTAAAATGGCTATTAAAGAGGTCCCGATGAAGGCTCTGGTCATGAAGGCAAATTGAAAAGGCTCAGTTATCCACTGGAAATTCATGCATTGCCACCTCGCCTCTCGGTCCAATAATCGGAAAGTGTTTAGCAAATAACTTTGTCAGGGTGTCTCCATCCAACACCTCTACAGGAGATCCAAACAAAACAACCCTTGTATTTAATCCCAAAACACTATCAAATCCAGCCGCTAAACAGTTTAAATCATGAGTGGCAATCACCACTGTATGGCCTAAATCCTTAAGTTCAATAAACAAGTCCAAAAGCTGATGCTGAGCTGGAGCGTCAAGTGCTGCGGCTGGTTCATCTAAAATTATCAATTTAGCCTGCTGCGCTAGAGCCCTGGCAATAAATACTCGCTGTTTTTGCCCACCAGAAAGACTACCAATCGGACGCTTAGCAAAAGCTTCCATCCCCACAATTCTTAGGCTTTCCATGGCAGCCTCCCGGTCCTCCCTTCCAGGGCGCTGCCACCACTTTAACCGCACCAACCTGCCCTGAAGTACTACATCGAAACAGCTGATGGGAAAGTCCCAATCAACCTCTTCCGCCTGGGATAAGTAAGCAATTTGATGCCGAGCTTGCCTCGGTTCCTGACCAAAAATGCGGATTTTTCCGGAAACAGGTTTAATTAAATGCAGTAAGCTTTTTAGTAAAGTTGATTTACCTCCACCGTTAGGTCCGATCACAGCTGCCAGCGACCCAGCTTTTACCTGCCAAGAGATCTGATCTAATACTATCCGTTCATCATATGCAACTGTTAATTCCCGCACATCAACCGCGTAACTCACTTCAGCGCCTCCAACAAGGTATTTCCATTCCACCGCATCATTTCAATATAATTAGGTACCGCCTCAGTCAAAGTATCAGTATAAAGAGTATATATCCGTCCCCCAACCTCATAAACTGCTGCCTCAGCATACCGTCCTCCCGTACTCGCCTGCGGCTCTATGAACATCACTCGGCGGGGATGAGCAGCCAGCAGCTGCGTTAACTGCATCATATCTTTTACGCTGGGCTCTCGGTCTGGGTTTAACACGAGATACGCTTCTACACTTAAGCCATAGCGCTGGGCAAAATAGGAAAAACTGTTGTGATAGGTAATGATCTTTCGATTATCTTCAGGAATCTGAGCAACCACTTCCAGCAGCCAGTTGTCCAATTCCCTTAATTGCTGTAAATACGATTCTGCCCGCGATTGATAATATGCCGCATTTGCTGTATCAATCTGACTGTAGACTTCTGCAATCCGCTTAACATAATCCATAGCATAAGCCACATCCAACCACATATGGGGATCACTATCGCCATTATCATGCAGATGGTCATGGTTACTTTGATGTTGATAAGACAGAGCTTGCAGCCCATCGGATAAGGTAATAACAGGAACTTTAGCTGCAGCATTCGCAATTAAACGATCAAGCCATACGTCCAGTCCTAATCCATTGCAGAAGACTACATCAGCACCAGCTATCATTCGGGCTTCTCTTGGCGTGGGTTCCCAATGATGAGGATCACTTCCTGGGGGAATTATGGATTCCACTACAACTAAGTCTCCACCTACCTGCGCAGCCAAATCTGCTAGAACGGAGAATGTAGTTACTACCTTCACCTCAGCCAAAGCTGGCATCGAACTCAACCACACTAATCCAATTATAAATAAAATCCATAAGCCCTTCCGCTTCATCAAAATCACCGCCTCTCTTTAATCTCCTCGTTCCAGTATACTTAAGCTCTGCCGTTGCTATGCTTAGAGCAGTAAAGCTCCGCCAAGGGAGCTTTACTTCATTTTTGCTTTTAACAACTCTAGACGCTCTTCGAAACCAGGTTTACCTAATAGAGCAAACATATTCTGCTTATAAGCTTCCACACCAGGCTGATCAAAAGGATTGACTCCCAGCAGGTATCCACTGATACCGCAGGCTTTTTCAAAGAAATATACTAACGCACCAAAATACGCTGGTGTAACCTCTGGAATTGACACTACCAAGTTCGGAACTCCTCCGTCTACATGAGCGAGAACTGTACCTTTGAAAGCCTGTTTGTTGACAAAATCAAATGTTTTTCCTGCAAGGAAGTTTAAGCCATCAACGTTATCGGGATCGCTGCTGATAGTAATGTCTGTTTCAGGTTTTTCCACAACCAGCACTGTCTCAAAAAGATTGCGCAGGCCTTCTTGAATATATTGACCCAGGGAATGCAGATCAGTAGAAAAATCTACACCAGCAGGGAAAATCCCCTTGTGATCCTTACCTTCGCTCTCACCAAACAGTTGTTTCCACCATTCGGTAAAGAAATGCATTTTCGGCTCATAATTGACCATAATTTCCATAGTTCTGCCTTTGCGGTAGAGAATATTGCGCACCGCAGCATACTGATAAGCCGGATTTTCTCTTAACTGGGGAACTGAGTACCACTCCTGAGCTTGGGCTGCCCCTGCCAACATCGCATCAGTATCAATACCAGCAACCGCAATCGGCAGTAAACCTACTGCTGTTAGGACTGAGTAACGTCCTCCTACATCATCAGGAATAACAAAAGTTTGGTAACCTTTGCGGTCAGCCAGCGCTTTAAGTGCTCCTTTCTCCTGGTCGGTAGTGACATAGATGCGCCTAGCAGCTTCGTCACCGCCATATCGCTTCTCTAAATGTTCCCGCAGAATGCGAAAGGCCAAAGCCGGTTCAGTAGTAGTACCTGACTTTGAAATTACGTTAATTGAAACTTCCTTACCCTCAATCAACTGCATTAGTTCAGCTAAGTAAGTGCCGCTGAGATTGTGTCCAACAAAAAAGATCTGGGGACCACCCCGCTTGTGATCAGGCAGAAGATTGTAAAATCCGTTGTTGAGCATCTCGATAGCGGCTCTAGCTCCTAAGTACGATCCGCCGATACCAATTACCAGGAACACTTCAGAGTCAGAACGAATTTTGGCTGCCGCCTGCTTAATTCGCTGATACTCTTCTCGATCATAAGCTGTAGGCAGATCAACCCAGCCAAGAAAGTCACTGCCGGCACCGGTCTTTTCATGCAGGCGTTTGTGAGCCAGCATGACTTCTTCAGCAAGGTTGTCCAATTCATGCTCACTAAAAAATGATAGGGCATTGCTGTAATCAAAAGATAACTGCTTCACAGCTTTCAACTCCTTTGCTCTAGACTAGTTGAACTGGGCTAGCGATATTGATAAACTAATACATAGCTAATACTGCTACTATACCATATATTGGAGATGATGAACAATGGCTATCGGTATTATCGGTGCAATGACCGAAGAGGTTGAAGGATTGATCGCTAAACTTGAAGACCGGACCGCAACCACTATTGCTGGACTTATTTTTCATCAGGGCAAACTCGGCAGCCAGCCGGTAATAGTTGTCAGATGCGGTGTTGGTAAAGTTAATGCTGCTGTGTGCACCCAAATTTTAATTGATCATTTTCAGGTGGGCGCTGTGATCAACACAGGTGTTGCGGGTGGTGTTGACCCTCAAGTCAAGATTGGCGATGTAGTGATTGCAGACTGCGCTGTTCATCACGATTTTGATGCTACAGTATTCGGCTATGAACCGGGCATGGTCCCAGGTTTTCAGGAAACCTGTTTTGCTGCGGATAATCAGCTGAAGACAGCAGCTGTCCACGCGGCTCATAAAGTTGTAGGCAGGCAGCGCACCCATCTCGGTGTAATAGCAAGCGGTGATCAGTTCATTTCCAGCGCAGAACGGAAAGAGTATCTCCATAAAACTTTTAACGCGCTTTGCGCTGAAATGGAAGGAGCTGCCATTGCCCATACAGCCCATTTAAATCAGATTCCATATACAATCATCCGGGCAATTTCTGATCAAGCGGATGATAGTGCTCCAGCTGATTTTAAAACTTTCCTTATGCAAATCATTCCTGACTTGAATCAAATTGTAACTGAAATTGCCGCAGCCTATTCTGACTGCTCTAAGCGATAGAAATTATGAAAATTTAAAACGCCTTGACCAATAGCCTCCGCTAAAACTTGCCGGAACCCTGGGTTTACCAGCTTATTCAGATCCTCCTGATTGGACAAAAAACCCACTTCCACTAGTAAAACCGGAGGCTTTGCTTTTAACAGCAGCAGATTTCCCCGGGGAATCGGTTCCGGGTGGTTTAATACCTGTACCTTTTCCAGTTCCTCAAAAACAGTCTTCGCGTAGATCTGATCAATATAAGAGTCACGCATATAAAAAACGATGGCACCTTTTTCCTTTGGATCCTTAGTAACATTAGCATGGATGCTGATCCCAATACTGCCCTCATGCATAGCCAGAAAACGCCCATTTAAGTCCCGCTGATGCCTAGTTCCTCTAATGTTCGCCAAATGGGTTACATCTGAATCATCACTGCGGGTCAATCCAACCTTCAGTCCCCGTTCTTCCAAAAAATCCCTCATTTTCAAGGCAATATCCAGTACAATATCCTTTTCATAAATGTCCCCAGCACCAATACCGCCCGAATCTATTCCTCCATGCCCCGGATCAATAATCACATCGTACTTAACTGGTGTCGAAACTACAGCAGTCGATAGAACCGCCAAATGATAGCTTTCTGGCAATGTAAGCACATAGAGCAAGAGCACCAGCAGACAAAACGCTATCAGATACTGCCTGGTTATTGTCACCCAGAAGAATCTCCGCTTGCGGGACATTAGGCATCCTCCTTTTTCCTGCTGTCTTTAGTATATTCGCTGGCGAGCTTGGCTCATGCTCAATGCAGTGAATAATGTCCAAGAAAATTGGAGTTTTAGCAGGAAAACAGCGCAAAATTGCTAACTACTGTCTAGAAAGGGGATGCCAACCTCCAAAACAGCCTGCGGCCGGATGAATTTATTAACAGATCGACCACTGTAGTTTAATAGTTCACCACAGTTCTATTTATTCCCTGCAACACCACTAAAAGCACGGGAGGAGGAAAAATGTGCCCGAATCAAGAGAGTCAATTATTGTCAACAAGCCAAAAAAACGCAAAAGACGGACTGGTGGAACCAAAAATTTAGGACTATTCGCATTTACTGTATTAATTATGGCGGTTATTGTCCTGACTGCTTATAGCTATTTTTTCCCAAAAGAAGAGAAATTTGTCCTTAATTTTTACACTTTTGCCGAAGTAGGAACCATGGATTTTATCGATCGGATCTCTGCCAGCGGAACCATTACCCCTAAAACGATTGTTGAAATTAAAGCTGAAGCTGCCGCAGCGGTAACTGAAATTTTGGTTAATGAAGGCGATGATGTTGCTGCAGGTGACCTGTTAATGCAACTGCACTCACCAAGCCTTCACGACGCTCAGATTAAAGCCGCTGCTGATCTAGACGCTGCCGAAAAAGCGCTGGAGCAGTTAACGGACGATCAAGCCTACGAACTGATCACCGCTCAGGATAAAATAGCCAAAGCAGAACAGGACCTTGCTGCCAAGCAGGCTAACCTTCAACTCCAGAGAAAATTGTATGACTTTGGGGTAATAGCCCGCGTTGAGCTGGAAAAAGCAGAGCAAGAAGCTGCCGCTGCCAAACAGGCGCTGCTGACAGCAGAACGAGACTTAACTAAACTGCTCCGCACCCATGAAAATGCCTTAGAGCAGGCACAAAAGAATCTAGCGGATGCGCAGGCCGAACTGCAGTCTGTAACAGAAAAAATCAACAGTCTTACAGTCAGAGCTCCAATCAGCGGCCGCGTACTTGCCATCAATACTAAGCCAGGCACTGACGTGAAAGAAGCTGATAAACTAATTTCGATTGCTGATTTAACAACTCAGTTTATTAAGAGCAGTGTGAGTGTAGCCCAAGCAGAACGTTTTACTGTGGGAACTCCGGCTGAAATCACAGTAGGTCAAACATCTTACCCCGCGGTAGTCAGCTATATTGCACCTCAAGCTCACCAGAGCCAGGATGGTGCACTAGTCGATGTCCATCTCGAATTCCAGGATAAGGCTGCCGAGTTTAGGCCGTACAGCAATGTAACAGCAAATATTCATTTGGGAATTTACCGCAGCAGTATGTATCTGCCAAGAGGAGCATACCTCACCAGCGGTCAGCAGCTTTTTGTGTACGTAATCGAAGGAGACCGAGCAGTACAGCGGGATGTCCAGTTTGGATTGATTCAAGGCAATAACATCCAAGTTTTAAGCGGGCTTGAAGTTGGAGAAAAAGTGATTACCAGCTCCTATGATCAGTTCCGCCATCTGGAAGCAATTGAAATTCTGCCTGAAGGAGGCCGAGCATTATGATTAAGCTGCAGAATATCACAAAGCAGTACTACATGGGAGAAATAGAAATCAATGCCTTAGATGACGTAACCTTAGCCATAGAGCGCGGTGAGTTTATTTCAGTTATGGGTCCATCTGGTTCCGGGAAATCAACACTTTTGAATATCTTGGGTGTGTTGGATCAGCCAACTTTTGGTACCTATTTATTAGAAGATGTAGATATCACTGATCTGAGCGACCGGGAGCTAGCACGGATCCGCAACCGCCACTTTGGCTTTATCTTTCAAAGCTACAACCTGTTCCCTGAGCTCAATGCCTTAGAAAATGTGATGGTCCCGTTAGCCTATGCTAAAAAGCCAAAGGCAGAGCGGATTAAGCGGGCGGAGGAATTACTGCAAATGGTAGGCATGTCCCACCGCCTCAAACATTTTCCCAATCAGCTGTCCGGTGGTGAACAGCAGCGTGTTGCCATTGCCAGAGCTTTAGCCAATAATCCTACCCTGCTTCTTGCAGACGAACCTACTGGTAATTTGGCTACCGATCAGGGGAAAGAAATCATGGAGCTTTTGTGCGAACTTAATGAACAGGGAACCACCATTGTTATCGTGACTCACGACCCTAGTATCAGCCTGTACGGGAAAAGATTGGTGAAGCTGCAGGATGGAAAAATCATTTCTGACGAAGCGTTAAAACCTTCAGCCGAGCCTGCCCAAAGGAGGTCTAGTTCATGAAAAAGTGTTTGAATCTGTTTGGAGTAGTTGTGCTGTGGGCAATCCTAGCAGCAGCAGCTGCTGCTGATCCAGCTGTATTGGAGCTGAGCCTTGAACAAGCTATTACCCAGGCATTAGATCATAACCTCGATTTACATTTAATTAAAATTGATCTTGAAGAGGCCCAAAAAGAACTGAATCGTGCTTTAATAATTGATGACGCGGAAATGATCGAATCAGCTCAAACAAAACTAGAAGAGCTGGAGCAGAAATACGCTAATGCCAAACAGGACCTAACCACTAAAGTTAGAACCGCGTATTATGAGCTGCTCCAGCAGGAAGCAAGCGCAGCAAATCAAGAAAAAGCCCTTAACCGAGCTAAAACACAATTGGCAATTGATCAGGCTAAGTTCGACGCCGGAGTTATTTCAACACTAGATCTGCAGCGATCAAAAAACAGTCTGCTGAATGCAGAAAACGCCTATCAAAATGCTTTAATCACTTTAGAAACTAAATATCTGGAGTTTAACAATACATTAGGGCTGAACTTGGCGATTCAAGTAATCCTTACAGATCAAATCAATGTGGATTTTGTTCCCTTTGAACTTAAGTTGGAACAAGCTTATCAGCTGGCTTTAAACCATGACCAGACGATTAAGACAGCAAAAGAAGCTCTTACCAAAGCAGTGGATGCAGTTAATGCCGCGGATAATGAGTTTACCCCTCGGGTTGAGTTAGAAAAAGCATTGGCAGAACAGAAAAAAGCAGAAGTTCGCTTGATGCAGGCTGAAACAAATCTGTATTTTAAAATTCGCAGTGAATACTATCAGATCAAAAATGCAGCTGAAAATGTCCGCACCAAAGAACGGGAGCTGTACTTAGAACAGCAAATTCTTCAAGCGGAAGAAACTAAATATGCTGCTGGAGTAATCAGCAATCAGGCTGTTGTTGCCCAGCAGGAGAAATTGGCTCAAGCGGAAGATGCTTATACGCAGGCATTGTGGAACTACAGTCAACTGCGGGATCAATTTTTGATCAATATCGGTTTGGAGCCGATTTCATCCGGAGGTGCCGGGAATGAAGCATAAACCAGTGTTTTGGTTAGTGCTGGTAGTTTTGGTTACAGCATTCGCTTCCCCGGCATCTGCAGAACCTATTCCTATTTCCCTGAAGGAAGCTGTTGATTTAGCAGTTGCTCAAAATCTAGGATATCAATTAGCGCTTTGGGAACACGAGCTTACATCCAGGGAACAGCAGCTGACCGACAAGACACCCACTGTTAATTTTTCCGCTGTTCCAATCGAAGCTCGGGACGGCAGTATCAATCCTGCTAAGGGAAACGTAACAATCAACATTCCCCTTGGTGACCACACAACTCTGAAAGGAATATTGGATGTCCAAACGCACAAATTTGAGTTCGAAGCAAAGTCCAAAGTGGGCGTCACATTAGATTATGATTTCTTTAAACCGGACTCAGTGGAACAGCAATCCCCTCGGGATCCACTGATTACGCTGACTAACGAACTGATCCTCTCGGTCGCAGGAACATTGGTTTCATTGAATAAACAAATCAATTACTTTGCTTTAGAAGAAATGCGGTTGGCATACCTTGAGGAAGTTCACCGGGCGGCAGTGATTAAAGAACAGACAGCACAAATACAGCAGCTTAAACAGCAGCTGTATGATACAGAGACTAAAATCTCCGATTATAAAATGAGTATAAAACAGCAAAATATCGAGCTCAATAATCTGCTGAATACCGCGGGGATTAATTACCTTCCGGTGATTAATCCAAAAGAATACCAGCTTGAGCATGATCAGCAGCAGTTAATTGATCTCGCACTAGCTGCCAGCGATCAGAGGAGTCAAGCCCTTGCTGCGGTGGAAAGAGCTGAGAACGAGTTAAGTGCAGTCGAGGCATCTGCAGGATGGTCTGTGACTGGAACAGCAGACTTATGGTGGGATATCGACTTCAAGCAATCTCCCACTTGGTCAGTTGTAGTAACGGCCAATAAAAGTCTTTATCCGCCCTCTCTGCAGAAAGAAAAAAATGAGCTAAAATTGGCACAAGCCCAACTGCGCTTAGCAGAAATAGAGAAAAACACTGCTGATCAGGTAATGCAGCTTGTCCAGAAATTAGAGCTGCTTACTGCTCAACGGCAGCAGCTTGAAGACGATTTGGCGGCAGCCCATCAAGATTTAGAAATCAGCCGCAAACACCTGGATGTGGGCCTAGCAACTGAATTACAGCTCACTGAGGATCAGTTAGAATTAGTCCGACTGCAGACTAACTTGATCCACAACCAATACGATCAATTAATTGCAGTAATGCAGTTGATGAACCTGTGTGGATATGATTTAAACACTTTACTTGCAGAACTAGTCAATGAGGAGGGTTAGCATGGGCTTGATTGGACAGCTGCGGTGGTCGCTGCGCCACTGCAGAAAACGTTTATTTGAATCTGTTTTAATCATCTTTGCAGTAGGATTAGGAATAGCTGTTATTGTTTCTATCATTGCCCTGATTGGCAGTGCCAGAGCTCAACTGCGGGCTCCAGAAAGCAGCGAGTGGATGCGGACGTTTCGGGTATACAGCGCGGCCCACTTCCACTCTTCCAGCGGTCGCGAACCAGTACTGCAGGTTGTGCAGGAAAGGCCGACTGAACCGCTCCAAGTGCCTTTAAATGAATTAAAAGTTCTACAGGACGCACTGCCCGAGGGGATGCATGTATTTGTTGAGCAAACTTATTCTTTTCCTACCCGGCTGCTGCCCAAAACGCAGGATGAATCAGAAGCACCTTTGGGTCAATATGAATCATTGGTGCCGAGCTCTGGCGGAGCTTACGTTCGTTTTTCTCAAGGAGCAGTGGCTCCAACAGGAACAGCAGTTACAATTGAGGTAAATCACGAGGAGGAGCTCGAAGCAGATGGCGGTGAGCAGCCTGTTGTAGAAAAAGTTGAGAGCTTCACTAGGTTTGATCAGCTGTACGAACAGTACGACTCAATTTATATTACCGGTACAACTCCTGAGTATTTTGATTTTAAACAGTATGAAATTGCACGGGGTAACTTATTTTTTGATGATGATCTAATTAACGGTAGTGAAGTACTTGTTCTCAGCTATAAGCTTGCCGAGAGGCTGTTTGGAGATACGGATCCAATCGGTCAGAGAATCCCTGTAGAACTTTTCTCTAACATCGAACAGCAAATGGAGTTTACGGTAATCGGGGTTTTAGCCCCGTTCACCGAAGAACAGGAAGAGCATGTCTTTTTTGGGGAAAATCAGTACTACGCCTATGCACCGTACACCGCCATTCCCCATGTTAGATCCCTTTACAGTGATCAAGAAATATTGCTTGATTCATTTATCATCGGAGTGGATTATGGAGTTGACCTAGCTTGGGCATCGGAAATTATTAACGCTGAAATTGAACAACGTTATGGCGATTTAGCAGTCGTCTCCAGTAGTTACATCTCTGTAAGCGAACTCAATACCAGCAACAGTATCTATATTATCATCGCTATTTTTGCATCCCTTGGTTTAGTTATTGCGGTAATTAACATTTTGAATCTGATGCTTGCTAGAGTTCTTCGCCGCACAAAATCGGTTGGCTTGTCTATGGCACTAGGGTCTAGCAAGCGGGGTGTCTTCAGCCAGTTTCTCTTGGAAGCAGTGGTGCTCGGTTTGTTGGGAGCAGTAACCGGAATCTGCTTTACCTATGGACTGCTGAAGCTTTTATCCAAACTTCTTTATACAGATATCTCTTTAGACTTAATTAGTGCCGCATCCGGATTTGGCTTAGGTCTCTTGGTCAGTCTGCTGTTTGGAGTCTACCCCGCTTACCAAGCTTCTCTGATCAATCCGGTGGATGCCCTGAGAAATGACTAGCTCGGTGCCAATGGAGGTGGAAAAATGACAGAATCATTAGTGTTCACGATGCGACTGATAAAAAAACGACCCCTGAGGTCGCTGCTGACAATTCTCCAAATTGCTTTAGGGGTTTGGATCGTAGCTACAATTTTAACGATGAATTTTCAAGCTCACGGTCGAATTGATCGGGTGCTTAATCGCTTTGGGGAAAATCTAATGCAGATTTATCTGCAGAAGGAAACACAGGTAGGCGATTACTTCCTTGGGGAAATTGGATACTTCTATGCTGAAGACTTAGCACGCCTGCAGCAGGAAAGTGAAAATGTTGAAGCGATATTCACCTTGGACAATATCTGGCAGGTCCGCTTAAAAGCACATGGTTTGGAGTATCAATTAAGAGGTCTAACTGAAACAAGTGCAGATGCCATCTCTGCCCTTGACCTAAATATTGTGGAAGGATACGGTTTCACTCGGCAGGATGAGGAGCAAAAAAATCCGGTAGCGCTAATCTCAACCGAAATCAGCAAGCAGCTGTTTCCAGATGAATCTGCGGTTGGAAAAACAATCGACATTGAGTCTGACTTCCGCGATGACTATGTAACCTTTGAAGTTATTGGCGTATACGAGCCCCTTGATCCGCTGCTCCAACTCTTCTTCCAAGAAACGACAATGATTATTCCTAAAGGCAGCCGTAATCGAAGTGCTGAATTCAGCGATGATAACATGCCCATTTACGGCAATGTATTTGTCAAGTCTCTTCCAGGAAAGAGTGCTGAAGCAATTATCGATGCCCAAATTATTCTCAACCATGATGACTTTACATTAAGCGCTGAATACTTCAGTGATATGGCCAGGGCACTTTCCAGCGCGGTGAACTACATGACTATGGTTCTAGGTGCTTTTGCTTTTGTGGCAATTATAATTAGTTCGCTGGGAATCCTCAGCATAATGCTGGTCAATGTGGTAGAGCGCACCAGGGAAGTTGGTCTCCGCAAAGCCTTAGGTGCTTCAAAATTGTCGATTGTAATTCAAGTACTGCATGAGTCGCTGATTTTTTCCTTTCTTGGAGCAGTTATTGGTATTGTCGGTGCTGTAATATCCAGCCGTTATATTATTGACGGCTTGCTCACAGACTTCTTCTTTGAGTCCATGAGTAATTTAGGACAGTTTCATCCCTTATCAGCTTTGATTTCAGCCGCATTGGCGTTAGCCTTAGGAGCTTTATTTGGCTTGTATCCTGCGGTTCAAGCCGCCAGAATGCCGGTAGTGGAAGCTCTGCGGGATGCCTAAACACTGAAAGCGGTATCCGGATCATCAATCAGATGATTCTGGATACCGCTTTTGCTAACACTACCTCAGTTTCCTAAACCAGAATATTCTGCTCAAATAATAGTACTCGTGCCGGAGCTGCTTCTACCCCCTGGAATTTCAGGGGTGCCGCCACCATCAGATACTCGCCTACTTCAACATCTTTTAGCTGCAGCCCTTCAATAATGATTATTCCGCTCCCCAGCAGCTGTTTATGGGTTGCATGATCTGTTTGGTCCCGTTCTATCCCAAGAGCATCAATTCCAACACCAGCAATCTGCTTTTCCACCAGATACTCGGCGCCTGTACGGTCAAGAAAAACAAACTCAAAATCAAAACCATCAGCATATGAGTTTTTAGTTTTGAATAACACAAAATCATCTGGCTCTATAGCTAAACTGACAAGATCAGCTTTGGTGATCTGCTGATCCACTGCCGTTAGGTCAAACACTTTCACCATGCGGACCAGCTGACTTAAGGGAATCTGCTCGATCGCATCTCCATCAGCGATAAAGTGCAGCGGTGCATCAATATGAGTGCCAGTATGCATATCAAAAGCCACACGGGTTTCCCTGGCACCACTGCCGTCGGGATTAAAATCTCTTTGAATGGTAAATATCGGTCGCTTGACATCTCGGTTTTTCCATACCGGCATCTGAGGATGTACTGCCATCGACACATCGTAAAACTTCATAAAATTTCACTCCTCTAGATCTTAGTGTCCATGCCATTCTCTTCCGTCTGCACGAATCAAAAAATCTGCCTGAGAAGGTCCAAAACTGCCTGCGGGATAGGTGATCACTTTAATGTTTTCCTTCTGCCAATGTTCAGCGATTTGATCTACAAAACGCCAGGAATATTCAACTTCGTCCCATCGAGTAAACAGCGTTGATTCGCCCCGCATCACATCATACAACAGCCGCTCATATGCCTCTGGTGAATTGATTCCTTCAAGAGAACTATGACTAAAATCCATCGATACAGGAACGATACTCTGCTCTGTTCCTGGTTTTTTAGCATTAAACTTGAAAAAGATACCTGCATCAGGCTGCACCCTAATTATCAGCAGATTTGGATCAAGTTTCTCATCTTTAAAATACAGCACACCGGGAAGCTTCTTAAAACTGATTACGATTTCTGAGTACTTGGTAGGCATGCGTTTACCAGTGCGCATATAAAACGGGACTCCTGCCCAGCGGAAGTTTTCCACAAAGGCTTTTAGTGCAACAAAAGTCTCTACATTTGTGTTTGGGTCAACACGATCCTCTTGGTTATAAGCTGCGACCTGCTGGCCGTTAATTACTCCTGGCCCATACTGTCCCCGAACCACATCGTCAAAATCAACCCGCAGGGAGCGGAGCACTTTGACTTTCTCATCCCGAATCGACTCTGTATCTAAGTCTACTGGTGGTTCCATTGCAATTAACGTGAGCAGTTGAAGCATGTGATTCTGCACCATATCGCGGAGTGCTCCGGACTGCTCATAGTAGGGTCCTCTGCCTTCCACTCCCACTGTCTCGGCAAAAGTGATTTGAACATGGTCGATATACTTATTATTCCACAGTGGTTCAAATAAAGTGTTGGCAAAGCGGAGGACCATTAAATTCTGTACCATTTCCTTACCTAAATAATGATCAATCCTGTAAATCTGCTCTTCCGCAAATGTAGTGCGGATCACTTTATTTAAGTCTCTGGCAGACTGGAGATCCCTGCCGAAGGGTTTTTCAATTACTACCCTCTGCCATGAATTCTGGTTTGGAGCCATACCGTGCGTTTTAAGTTCTAAAGCAATCGTTGCAAAATGTTCAGGTGCAACTGCTAGGAAAAACACCCGATTTCCTTGGGTCCCACAGCCCTGATCTATTTCCTCCAGCTTAGCTTTCAGCTCAGTGTAGCGCTCTGAATCATAAAAGTCCAGCTTAAAATAGTGAAAACAGTTGAGGAATTCTAGGTCTTCCTCTTCACCGATATACTCTGTCCGGGAAAACTGCTTGATCGAATTGATAACGTCCTCCCGGGCTTCCTCAGTTGTTTTTTCTCGTCTCCCCACCGATACAATCGCAAATCGTTCCGGAAGTGCACCGTCTTGGTAAAGATTATATAACGCCGGATATAACTTGCGTTTTGTTAGATCACCAGTAGCACCGAAAATAACCAGGATACACGGATCCAACTGTACTTTTTGCAGCTTTGGCACTATGATCACCTCTGGATAATAGTATCATAATTTACTTCTATTCCATTGCTTCCAGCAGCTGAAGTAAAGACCGCTGAAACCTGAGCTCATCTCTGCTGCTGCGGGCTGCTGGACCTTTTGTCCTGCCCCCTTGGCGCCGGATTTTTGCTTTTAAAGCCCTTTCTTCCAGCAAAAAATCCATAGTATCATTACTGAATATTCTTCCCGTCGGGGCCAGCGCTTTAGCACCTTTTGCCAAAACTAATGCGGCTAAACCCCAGTCTTGAGTGATAACTAAGTCACCACCCTCAACTCGATTGATTATCGCCAAATCGGCGGCATCCTTTTCATTACCCACAATGATGTGTTCCGCATTGTCAATGTTGTGGTTGAAGGACGCCACAGTGAGCAGTCGATATCCATAGATAGATTGATATTCACTCAATATTTGCAAGCATCGGCGCGGACAGGCATCGGCATCTACCAGTACTTTAGCGCGCATGCTTTCCACCTGCTTTCTGTAGATGACTTAGTTCGCATTTTATTCATCAATTTCCTCTTATATATGGGAAAAATTCTTAAACCCAACTCGGAAACGATCCAAGTTGGGTTTAACTATAGTATTTCTTCACTAAGGGAAATGATTTCAAGCCGCGGTTCTGATTCGATAAATCTAACTATTTTTTGCACCTGCTGCTGCGCATGCTTAACTGTGCTGCTGATTACAGCAACACCAATTTCTGCACGCTGCCACAGATCTTGATCTCCCACTTCAGCAACGGACGCATTGAACTTATTTCTCGTTCGCTTCAGCAGACTGAG
Organism: Bacillota bacterium; assembly: GCA_012521805.1. Classification (GTDB taxonomy): domain Bacteria; phylum Bacillota; class Limnochordia; order Darwinibacteriales; family DTU012; genus DTU012. The sequence goes on along the minus strand of JAAYLQ010000005.1, from coordinate 2,341 downwards.
CAGGATTCCCCGTTTTTCTTTTAGCGACTGCACACCGATCAGCCGCACACTGATTACTGCAGTTCCAATAATCACCTGCGGATCCTCCTATTTACTCACCTGATCGATAGTGGCTCCCCCTAGACAGATTTCTCCTTGATAGAAAACTACCGCTTGACCCGGAGTAATTGCCCTTTGGGGTTCAGCAAATATCACCCGACATTTATCGTCCTCGATCACAACCCTAACCTCTTGGTCTGATTGACGATAGCGGAACTTAGCAGTACACTTAAACTCCCCACTAGGTGCTTCACCTGAAGTCCAGCTTGGCTCTACTGCTATCAGCCCTTGAGAATACAAAGCGGGATGTTCATGGCCCTGACCCACAAAGAGAATGTTTTCTGTTAGGTCTTTATCCACTACAAACCAGGGTTCTCCTTCGCCACCAATCCCCAGTCCTTTACGCTGGCCTAAGGTATAATACATCAAACCGTCATGCTCTCCCATCACTCTGCCTGTATCAATATCAACCATTTTACCCGGCTTGGCAGGCAGATAATTCTGCAGGAAAGACTTAAAGTCTTTTTCACCGATAAAACAAATTCCGGTACTGTCCTTTTTAGATGCTGTTGCTAAATTGTGTGCTTTTGCAATCTGACGTACCTCTTGTTTAGTCAGGTGACCGATGGGAAACAAAACTTTTTCGAGCTGCTGCTGTCCCAATGTATAAAGAAAATACGATTGATCTTTACTCCGATCTGCACCGCGCAGCAGTTGATAAACCTTGTTTCCATTGCCATCAGTCTGATAACCAATCTGAGCGTAGTGTCCGGTAGCTAGGTAATCCGCTTCCAGTTCCAACGCTTTTGAGAGAAATTCCTTGAACTTAATCTCCTTATTGCACATTACATCGGGATTCGGGGTCCGCCCCCGGGAATACTCATCAAGAAAATAGGTAAACACCCGATCCCAATATTCCCGTTCAAAATTAACTGTGTAGTAAGGAATGCCGATTTGGTCACAGACTCGTCTCACATCTTGGTAATCGAGATCTGCGGTGCAGTTACCTTCCTTATCTTTGTCATCCCAATTTTTCATAAAAACTCCAATTACATTGTAACCCTGCTGTTTCAGCACTAACGCGGCCACTGAAGAGTCAACGCCGCCAGACATGCCGAGGACAACTCGAGTTTTTTTTGTTACTGCCATCTCTGATATACTCCTTGCTTATAACGATTTTTACGGTGGCTGCCCAGTCTAAGCTTTAGCTCTTGCAACCGAGTTTCTCTTATGATAAGAAGCTGGCACCGTCAGCCTAACAGGAGAGAGATCCTGGTCAGCAATTTTAGCGCAGAGCAGCGCCACCGCCCATTTTCCCATTGATTCTAAAGGTACGGAAATCGTACTTAATGCTGGGCTGGCATGCTTTGCAATATCAAGATCGCCATACCCAACTACAGATATATCGTGAGGAACCTTCAATCCCGCTTCTTCCACCGCTCGATATACGCCTAAAGCCATCTGATCGTTAGCTGTAATAACAGCGGAAGGTGAAGCAGATGTAAACAGACGTTTAGCTGCTGCATAACCGCCTGCTTGATCCCAATCACTGCTGAAAATGATCAACTGTGGATCAACTGATAAATGAGCACTCAACAATCCAAGTTTGAAAGCTCTTAACCGTTCTTGATGGTCTATATCCCCTTCCGGTCCATGAATATAGGCAATTCTTTTGTGGCCAAGCTGGACGAGTTCGCTAATAGTTTCAATCATTGCTCTCCGTTCATCAATTCCTACATAAGAATGAAATTCGGAACTGCCAACGCCATGAATCACCACTGCCGGTATGTTATTATTGTGAAGTTGAGTAGACTGCTGTTCAGTCATTTGGACATTACCTATAATTAACAGTCCCTCTGCTTGTCCTAATGCATTGCTCGTTGGTTCTGGTAATTGTTCGTTTTCTAAGATCTCTAAATGATGTTTAGCTCTATGAATACGGATGCCTTCTTGAATCCCTTTAATTATATCACAATAAAAAGGATCCGTTTGTTGAGTCGGTGAAACACAAACCACAACTTGATGCTGGTTGCGGATTTTTTTATGCGGTTTGTAACCTAATTTCCGCACAGCCTCGAGAACAACAGCTCGCTTGTCTTGGCTGACATTTGCACTATCCGCGAGTACTCGCGATACTGTGGCGCGGGAGACCTTGGCCAAGTCTGCCACATCCTGCATAGTAGGTTTCACAGATATCTCTCCTCTGCCAGAAAATACCAATTCTATTTTATCGTATTGCTATTTTTATGACAACAGTAGAAAATAGTGAACCTTTCTTTGGGGCAGTGACTTTATGTCATGT
>JAAYLQ010000219.1 GCA_012521805.1 Bacillota bacterium | reverse complement strand
AGCGCTGAGCTGTTAGCAGCATGCCAGATTAACTGAGTAAAACCGCTGTGCTCCAGTTCCTCTTTTACTGCCAATAGGCGATTTAACTGTGTTTTTGTAAAGCTTAGATCACTATTTGCTTCGGCAAAGTGGGTGTAAACACCTTCGAGTTCAAGGTATTTATGTTTAGCAATCTGACGGGCAAATTCCAAGGCATGAGCTGGAGGAATCCCGACACGGTTCATCCCGGTATTGACTTTAAGATGAATTTTGATTGTTCTGCGGTGAGTTAAAGCCTGCTCTGCCAGAGCTTTTATTACCTTGGGATCGGACACGGTGATTGTCAGATCGTGGGCAGCTGCAGAGGAAGCTTGTTCCGGCAGGATCGGGGTTAATACCAGCACAGGAATGTTAACTCCTGCTTGGCGGAGTTCAGCAGCCTCATAAATATCGCTCACTGCAATATAGGGCACCTGCTGTTGTTCGAGAAATAAACTGACTACAGCAATTCCGTGGCCGTATGCGTCTGCTTTGAGCACCGGACACACTTTTGCTTTAGTCAGACTCCTAATGGTGCTCAAATTGGCTGCAATTGCACTTAAGTCCACAGCGAGCCAGGTCGGACCTAACCATTTCATCAAAATTTCATCCTAACGATTATTTTTTCTCGTCACCTTGTTGTAGATACTCAGCGCTGGATTCCACAGACGGTACAGAGGTGAAAGGGGCAGATCAAATTCGCCTACATACTCGACCAGCTGAGCGCCAAAGCCTTCTTTAAACCGGTACAGACCGTACAGCGGGTTTTCCGGATTAAGATCCCCCGATACGCCCCGGAAATCGTAAGTAGTACAGCCTAAACCTTTGGCCCAGCGGATCATCGCCCACTGGAGAGCGTAACTTGCCTGTAAATTCCGTTTTACATTGCTCGATGCCCCGTAGACATACCACGCCCGTTTACCTAACCGAAAAGCGATAGCTCCCCCTAAAGGTTGGTTCTGATGAAACGCTAAAAACAGTTGGGCAGTGCGGGGGATAACCAGTTCATCCCAGAGATGCTCGAAATAAGAAAAGGAGCGGATCATAAATTTATCTCTCTGGGCTGTTTCTTCCAGCAGGGGATAAAAGATTTCCAGATCAGATTTTGACTTACTTAAGTGGACAGTCACTCCTTTGCGTTCCGCATAGCGGATGTTGTAGCGGGTTTTGTGCTTCATGTTATTTAGAATAGTATCTAGGGACGGTCTGATATCCAGCTCCATAATAAATTTGGGTTGAACACCATTGAAGTCTAATCCAGTATTGATTTCAATCAATTTTTGGGAAAACTCAGTCCAAGCAGGGTCACCTTTTTTGAGTGCGGGGTCCATTTTCCAGAACAGTGCACCGTGAGTTTTAGCTAAATCACGCACCGCCTCCAACAGATGTTCCAAAGCGGTGGGAGAGGAAAAAAGCGGTCCTCGAGGTGAATAAAAAATACATCTGCCCAGCATGGGCACTTTTCGTTTTAAAATCATGGCACTAGCTCGAATTTGTCCGGATTCAACAACAGCTATTGGCAGAGGCTGCCATCCTGTATGGGATTTAAGCTCACCCCAGTATGTAGTCTGGAGCAGATCACCGGCAGGATGGGAAGCTACATAATGATTGAACCTATCCGGATGCTTGTCAAACAGCTTGGCTTCCACGGCAAGTCACTCCTCAAAAAAAGCAAAACTACTAGCATTATATGCGGAAAGCGGTAAATATGTGATTTGGATCGTACTAAGAACAAACTTGACAGCGTATGATTTGATGTAACGGGTTGAGGGGGGTAAAGGATGGATAGGAGAAAGTGGATCAGCTTACTACTGCTTTTTGCACTCTTTGGGAGCCCAGTGGCTGGGCAGGAACTAGAGTTTTCAGATGTTTCAGCTGTAGCGGTGGTAATCTATGATGCGGATTTTGATCAAGTGGTCTATGCCAAAAATCCGCACCAGCAGAGATCGATTGCCAGTCTAACCAAAATCATGACTATTCTGTATGTGTGCGAGCTTGTACAGGAGGGCAGGATCAGCCTGAATGATGTAGTAACCGCCAGTGCTAATGCCGCCAGCCGCGGTGGGACTGAAATCAAGCTCAAAGTTGGAGACCGCTTCACAGTAGAGGAGCTGCTCTTTGCAGCCGCTCTGGCCTCGGCTAATGATGCTTCAGTAGCTTTAGCGGAGTTTGTTTCTGGTTCCGAATCGGAGTTTGCCCAGGCAATGACTCAAAGGGCGCGGGAGTTGGGGTTAACTAACACCAACTTTGTGGACTCTACAGGGCTGCTGTCCATCTACAGCGGCAACTATTCAACAGCTTATGATATGGCTGTGCTGTCACGCATCGCCATGGAAAATGAACTCTTTCGCAGATTTGTATCAACTAAGGAGTATGAACTGAAGCCCCAGGGGAGAACAATCCGCAATTCTAATACTCTGCTGCATGAAGTGGAAGGGGTTAACGGTATTAAAACAGGGGCGACAACACCGGCTGGACACACCCTGATCACAAGTGTTGAGCGGCAGGGACGCAGTTTAATTATTGTAGTGTTGGGGGCTCCCAGCAGAGAAACCCGTAATGAGCAGTCGGAGGCACTGGTGGAATACGCCTATTCACGCCTGAAAACTGTTATTCCGGCGGGTCAAGTAATTACCCAAGTTAAAGTGGTGGACGGGGTTACTCACCTTGTGGATGCGGTGCTGAAGCAGGATCTATCCATTTTTGCCTTTACACCGGAGGATGCTCAGGTGGAAACCAAAGTAGAGCTTAAGGAAAACCGAGCTCCAGTCGAGAAAGGGGAAAAGGTTGGCGAGCTAATCATTCTGAGGGATGGCGAGGAATACGGCAGAATGGATTTAGTTTCTAATCAGAGTACTGGGTTGGCTTCGGTGCTGCGGCGGCTGTGGAACCGAATTGTAGAATTCTTTTCCAGACTCTTTTAAGGAGGGGATGCTGTGCGAGTCTCCAATACAATGGTAGCTAGGCGGATTATCGTCTTATTTGTGGTTATTATTGGCGCAGTAGCTTTTCTAACAGGCCGCTTGATCTATGTCCAGTTTTTTAAAAATCCCTTTTTCGTCAGCAAGGCGATGGATCAGCGGCTTCAGAAAATCCCTGTTGATGCAAGACGGGGTGCGATCTACGATCGCAATGGGATTCCGCTGGCTATTTCAGTCAGTGCCAATGCGGTCTATGTTATCCCCAACGAAGTTAGGGATAAAGAAAATACCGCAAGAACCTTGGCTGAAATTCTCGCTGTTGATTATGAGTTTGTGCTGCAGCGGCTAAATAAACCTACCGCTAGTGAGTGGATTAAAAAACGGGTAACAACCGAAGAAGCACTGGCGGTTCACCGCGCCAATTTACCTGGAGTTGGAGTGGTAGATAATCCAGAGCGCTATTATCCCTATGGTTCAATTGCACCCCAGGTTTTAGGTATCGTTGGTATTGATAACCAGGGATTAGAGGGCATTGAGCTGTATTACGATCAGTATTTGCGGGGAATCCGGGGCGAGGCAGTCTTTGAGCGTGATGCAGTAGGAAGGATGATTGAAGGTGGACTGAAAGGATATACCGCAGGTATAGATGGTGCTGATATTGTCCTGACCCTGGACTTTTACATCCAGCAGATTGCTGAGCGGGAAGTTCAGCGCGCTGCTCTAGAAACTGGTTCCCGCCTAGCACTGATTGTAATTGCTGATCCCAAGACCGGCGAGATTCTAGCAAATGCAATTTATCCCAGCTATGATCTGCTCAATTATAACGACTATCCGGTGGAAAACCGGAGAAATATTGCGGTTACTGATACTTATGAGCCAGGCTCAACCTTTAAGGCTGTAACGGCAGCAGCAGCTCTCGATGCGGGAGTTGCCTCTCTGCATACGCATTTTTTTGATCCTGGGTATATTCGAGTGTCCGGCTGGACTATTCGCTGCTGGAATCGGGGTGGGCATGGTCCCCAAAGCTTCACGCAAACTTTAGAAAACTCCTGCAACCCATTTTATGCCAAGTTAGGTATTGATCTCGGCGGTGAACGGTTTTATCAGTACTTGCGCACCTTTAAGTTTGGTCAAAAACTTGGCGTAGATTTTCCCGGAGAAGCACCAGGAACGCTGCGGCCTCCATCAGATAAGATCCCCTTGGTCACTTGGGCTAATATTGGCTTCGGTCAGGGCTTGACCACTACACCCCTGCAGCTGTTAGCAGCTTTTGCGGCAATTGCTAACGATGGTATCTTTAACGTACCGCACTATGTTAAAGCAATTCGGGCACCGGAGGGTGAAATTGAACCAGAGCTTCCACCACCGGAGCGGATTTTAGATCAGGAAATTGCCAATACAGTAAGCAAAGTACTCCGCTCAGTAATCGCTAACGGATCGGGTAAAAGGGCAGATGTAGATGGTTATTCAGTGGCGGGGAAGACCGGGACAGCGCAGCTGGTTGAGAATGGGCGCTATTCCCACTCGAAAACAGTT
>JAAYLQ010000218.1 GCA_012521805.1 Bacillota bacterium | reverse complement strand
TGCCCAAGAGAATCCGAATTGTGGTGGTCTTGCCTGCCCCATTGGGACCGATAAACCCGTACACTTCCCCCTGGTTAACCTCGAGGTCAATTCCGTCCAAGGCGGTGAAACTGCCAAACTTCTTGGTTACCTTATTCACCTGTACAATCGCCATGTGCAGCCCTCCGATACAAGATTTTTCTCAAAGCAGACAGCAACTCGTCAAATTCAGCAAAAGTGCTGTCCCAGTCATAGTCGGTCAAGTCCTGATTTTCCAGGGCAGCGATCGTTTCGCTGCTCCAGCCATCAATTGCCCAGCGGATCAGGTTAATGATCTGCTCCGGTGCCACATCCTGCCTGAACAGACTGGTATCGATGTTGGCAAACATCGCCTTCAAGCCATTGGCGGTCAGCTCCTCTAAGCGCTGGTACAGATCTGGTACCAGTTCCGGCGCATCCCTGCGGATGTAGGTGCTGGCCAGGAACAGAAAGGGCAGGGGGTTCTGGAGATAAGCCCGCATCTTGATTTCCCCCGCTTTCTTAAAGCGGATCATAAAATCTGGTTCAGTTAGATCTAGCTGCGCCAGATACTCACTGCTGATGAAATCAATGCAATATTCTAAACAGTAGCGGTACAGCTCTTCCTTGCTTTTGAAGTAGTAGAACAGCATCCCTTTGCCGATCCCCGCTTCCTGGACCATCCGGTTGGTGGAAGCATTGGCATAGCCGTGGCTAGCAAATTCTTTGAGCACCGCAGCTAAAATCCGCTGCTGCTTCTCTGGTTCTAATTTGCGGAACGCTTCTGTAATAGCACACCTCTCCTTTCTAGACCAGTGTGGTCAATTTAATTGTAGCAAAAATCGACCGCTCTGGTCAAGAAATTAAAAGCAGGACTTCACTCAGCTTGAATGGTATCTCTGGATTAATTACTCAACAATGGGGTAGAAAAATGTTATCCAACAACTTCACCGAGATAATTCCATACCATAAATATGGACAAACCGCTGGAGGCTGGCGGGACGGGATGGTTGCCGGGGAACAGCTCCCGAGGTTAGTGGACAGCTCCATGAAGCCAGGCAGACGGTGATTAACTTTGATGACAGCTGGAATGTTCTGACCGCAGACGTACCTTTCTCTACTGCGCTGCAGCTGCGGCTGACCCTGCCGCAGCAGGATCTCTGGGATATCTGCGCTGGACAGATTATGCCACAGGGGAAGTGGCAGTTAAATACCGGGATGCAGGCGGCACCTGGGTCCGCAAAACCTTCACTTCCCGGGCAGATGATGTTACCATTACGCTAATTAGCAGCTCTGACACAGGCACCAAGGTTAACCTGACCATTTCTGTTGATGACTTTGCTTCCATGCCACGCGGCAGGGGTGATGAGGTAAACATGCAGTATAAAAAGGTGGTGGATGACCAGGCCGCGTATATTGGCGCAGTTGCCCATACCGGACTATCCCGGGAGTGAGCTGGCGGAAGGGGGCTTTGCTGGAGTTGCCAGGATGATCACTATCGGGAAACCAGAGAAAAAGTACAGCTGGATTCTGTCGGCAGGGAAAGCATCCAGCAGTTAAGATTGCTGGATAAGATATGGTTTATCCTCACGAAAACCGGCCGCACCTATCAAAAGGGTAGGCTGGCGGATTTTGCCTAAGAGGAACACGATCAGCTGGTGGATCAGCTTACCGCCAGCGTAGAAGCAGGCTTTATCCAGAACGAGGAGCAAACAATAGCATTTAAGCTGTAATCTGGGGGAGGGAGTTTAATTGTTTCATGATTTAACCCAGTCCGATACCAGGCTGGAGGAATGTGAGGAGATTTATCAGCAGGCTAAAGCTGGTTTTGCAGTGTGGCGCCGCTTAGCTTTTCAAGAGCGGATTGGGTATCTCCGCACTCTGCGCCGGCTGATTGTCACTAATCTGGATCAGCTGGTGGATGTGATCTGCGGGGATACTGGCAAGGTGCCGGTAGAGGCAGTTACCGCTGATTTACTGACAGTAGTAGATTTTCTCAAATACGTGGAAAAATCAGGTGAGAAGGCGTTAAAGCCGAGAAGAGTGCCGACACCTCTGCTCTTGTTCGGTAAAAAATCGTATGTGGAGTATCG
>JAAYLQ010000217.1 GCA_012521805.1 Bacillota bacterium | reverse complement strand
TCTAACTTCTTCCATATTTATTGAAATTATCCTGCCGGATTATCAGCTAAATGTTTACAAAATGTTTCTTTATATAGATGAACAGATTTTTTAGATTTTGTTGTCAAAACGCGTGATTTTTTGTTATAAATATGCGTAAATATATATAAAGTGGTGTGCTCTAAACTCCGTTTACATAAATTTAGGAGGCCTAGTATGAAAATAGCTGTCAGCGAAGTGATCAGATATCTCCAGTCGTCGTTAAACCAGCACCAGGATGAACATCTTTACAGTCTGAATCTGAATCTGTGGAGTTTTTCGCTAAAGGTTGAGTCGCCATCTCTGGAGTCGATTCGAACTCTGCAGGAACAATTTGCAAACTTCTCTGGTTCACCGCACAATGATCAGCCTGATGTAGTGATCAGGGTGGTGAGGGCAGATGATTTCTTGAATTTTCCCATCGATACAAATTACCTTCAATATAGTCAGATGGATGCCTCCTTATCGGTAGCTCCGTTTTTTATTATTCGCATCGCGGATCATGGTCGTTATGTCGAAATGGTTGTTGAAGATGGCCATGACAGCTTCTTGCTGTCTGCTATGCGAGCAATCGCCCCACATTTAGCGATTAGGCGCGGAGGTACCCTGATGCATGCCTCAGGCATTTGCTTCGATGGAAAGCTGTACGCCTTTGTTGGACATTCAGGAGCGGGCAAATCGACTATTATTAAACAGCTTGCTAATGTTCGCGATTCAATAGACGTGCTGACCGATGAGGCAGTGATGATTGAGATCAGCTCAGACAGATTGGTTGGTTGGGGGAGCCCCTATGGCAGAGAGCATGGAGGAGCAAATCTTTGTGTGCCGCTAGGCTACTGTTTCTTCCTGGTCCAGGATAATGCGACCTACCTCAACCGCCTGCGTCCTGCTGAGGCTGCTGCAAGGTTAATGTCGAACTTATGGTGTATTAATAACTTAGGTGATCTGGCTGCAAATGCTCTGAAAATCGCTGTTGCGATATCCGAGCAGATTCCCTGCTACGAGCTGCATTTTGAACTGAATGAGCGGTTTTGGGAACAGATTAAGCGGTTGCCCAAGGTTGAGAGTAAACTTTAGGAGAGGTTCACTAATGGACAAGTCAGTGTATGCTTATATTGTAGAGCAGTATAAACTGCACAACAAACCCATGGCAGCAGTGTTTGAAGTTACTTATGGATGCAATTTAAACTGCATTCACTGCTATAATCCGAGCCGCAATCAAGTGCAGAATTTAAATCTTGATGAGATAGCGGATGCTGCAGAGCAAATGCGGCAGATGGGAATTATGGATATTACTTTAACTGGAGGTGAATTGTTAACTCGTCCTGATTGGTACGAGGTGGCGATGATCTTTCGCAATATAGGTTTTACCATTACCATCTTTACTAATGCTGTAATGATAGATCGAGAGGTAATTGATAAGTTTCGCAGTATTGATCCTTTAGTGATTGAAATCAGTCTTTATGGGTCATCGCCGGCGTATTACGAACAGATTACAAGGGTGAAAGGTTCGTTTGCTAAATTCGCTGACGGGTTGGAATTATTGCAGGGCAGCGGTCTAAACTTTATTCTGAAGCCAATTGTGCTCAAACGAAATTTCCAGGATTATGACGCAATGCTTGAGTTTGCAGAAACCCACGGATACCGCTTAAGGTTTTCGTTTTCACCATGTCTGCTGCCGAGCGGGCGGCAGGAGCTGGATTTTAGATTATCCGATGGTGAAATGGTAGATCTGTTTCGGCGTGCTTCTGATCAAAAAGCTGATGTGGGCTTTGCAAAATGCGGCATTGGTCAAACCGGTCTCGTGCTGGGGCCGACAGGTGATGTTCGGCCTTGTGTACCTTATCCTGCTGCGGCTGGTAATATCAGGGAGCAGTCACTGGCAGAAATCTGGGAAAAGTCACCGATTTTCAAGGAAGTGCGCGCTGTACAGGTCGATCAGATTGAAGCTTGCAGAGCATGCGAGTTGAAGCGGCACTGCGAGCCGTGTCTGGCGCTGAACTTGTTAGAGACCGGTGATCTGTTTACACCAAAAGAAAACTGCCGGATAGCAGCCAACCGTAAATATGCTTTAGCGGATGGTTGAGCAGCGATTCTGGCAATAACCAACTAGGGAGGGGTTTTTCAATGAAAGCTAAGGTAAGTGCAGAGTTTATTGAAAAGTTTAGGAAAGAGCATAATCTTGATCCCAACGCCTATGTCAAGCCAACTGTGCAGTCGGAGCAGGTATTTGCTGTAAACTATGATATCCGGCCATTTAGGCTGTGCGCCAACGAACTGCGCACGCATACCGGCATGGTCTGCTTTAGCTAAAAGCTAGTGCTCGCCTACAATTCCATGGGCGATCATGTCAACAATAACCGCTGTTACATCATCCTGAATCGCTGCAGTGGAGCTTTTATCGTACAGCTGCTCCATAGCATTTACAACCGCATCAAGGGTATCGATTTGATCCAGCAGCTTCCAGATTACAGTTGCAGTGGGATTAAGGACATGAATCGAGCCTGTTTTGGTATTCAGAATAATAACTTCTTGATCTAGTTCGCGCACAACCAGCCCGTCACTTTTCTTTAACTTTTTCATTATTCGACTATCCTTTCATCTTATATTTTTATTGCAATACCGCTGGTGAAGCAATACAGCTCCTTAAAGCCCATTGGAGCAGCAATTTCTGTAAAAACGGTATCAAAATCTGGTACACCGAAATTTGAAATGTAGAATCCTTGCTTGATGAGGGATTTGGTGCCTGCTGCAATGCATGTCTTTACCGCACTCACATCAGACTCGGTAAAGGCGGCATACCGGCTCAATTCCCACAGATGGGTATCTACCCTGACAAAAAAGGCATAGGCACAGAGTTGTTTGTTAGCTGGATCCTGAGCTGCATAGAAACGATAGGTTTGCTCACCGGAACCATATTCTTTTTTAGCGGCTGTGAGAATGATGTTTAACTCCGGATCCTGTTCTAACAAGCAGTTCGATACTACGACATCGTCTAACGAGCTTTTGATGGTGAGGTTTGATGTCTGCGCAGACGTAATCTGTGCTGATGGTGATGCTAAAAAAGCAAAACCTGTTGTTTCGGATGTGAAGTCAAGGTAGTTTTTAGCATAGTTCAGATGTTCAGGGCTTAAAAAGATGCAGTGTATTTTTTTCGTTGATGGGATTCTATTGATCAGGATCGGTACTGCATCCTGAGATTTAACCTTAATGATGCAAGTGGATAGTTCGGCATTGATTTCCGAAAGCAGCATCAGGTTATCTAATGATTCCGAAAAGTAAATGGTTGGTTTGGATACTGCTGTCCGCTTCGGATCTAGTTCGTCTAGTAAGATTTTGTTCTGGAAATAATCCGCCTTGAGATGGTGAACAACATAGCTGCCGTCTGTGGCAATCTGACTCAGCTTTGTTGCCAGCCTGGTTCTGATTTCCTGCGGTACAGTTATGTTGAACAATTCCTTGCTTAAGCCTGCTTTAGACCTGGCAATTCGCCCGCGAATTGTTGTAGTTTTTTCGCAGGTGACGGCTGCAATCTCGGCATAGCTTAGATGGTTGAGGTGGTGCAGTAAAAACGGCTTAATGTTATCGCTGGGAAACCCCAGAATGATATCGTAAATATCACTCATTTCCAGCTTGTGCAGGATTGCTTCTTCTGAGGATTGAGTGATTAGGTAAGCATCAAGCAGTTCGTTTTCTTCTTGAACAGCGGTACTGCTGTGTTTCGGATAGACAGTTCGATAGTAGTCGTAAATTTGGCTGTAAACAATTCTCTGTATCCATGCTTTGAATTTATTTGGATCCCGTAACTGATCAATTTTTGTGATCATTTTGATCAGGATTTCCTGCACAATATCGTCGATATCTGCGTATGCAGGCACTTTATATTTGACCAACTGGCGCAAAATCCCATAGTATCTGCGGATCAGTTCTTCGCAAGCTTGTTCATTCTGGGTTTCTTGAATAAGTTTAATTAATTGATGGTCAGCAAGCTTGTGCATATTTCCCCTCCGTGTTCTTTCGGAATAATTCGATATAATAGCCTGAATTCCTCTAAAAAGGTAAAAATATGCAAGATGTAAAGGTGGTTGTTGTGGAGAGGAATATAGATAATATTGCTGTGGAAATGATTCTTGAAGCGATGAAGCAAGGCCAGCCAGTGGTGGTGTACGGTACTGGAACCAGCATGGAACCCACCATCTGCCGAGGGGATGCGATTACAGTTGTACCGTGTAAGGATATCAGAGTTGGCGACATTGTCTTGATCTTCCTTGCGCTGGACTGCTTAGTGGTTCATCGGGTAATTGACATCGGTACACTCTGGGGGAGGGTTTATGTCCAGACTAAGGGTGACAACAATAAAGAACCTGATCCCCGCCGAGCAATTGAGTTTGTCGTCGGCAAGGTTGTTAAGATCGAAAAAGTTTCCAACGCGTGATTTTTTAGCTGTGTTTTGCGTCTAATTTAATGAGTAGCAAAAAAGGAAGATATCACCTTCAGCGGCAACGTCTCGGTCCATCCTCTCTATGTGGTGATTCTTCCTTTTATATATCCTTTTTGATTGAAGCTAAGCGTATAAAGCTGGAAGGAGTTGCTTCAATGAATACGGTAAAAGAACTTGCCGCAAATGCCCTGCGCCCAGAAGAACTGGCCTTAGTCTTGTTTGCCAGGCAGGACCTGGATGGAGATGATATAAGTTTACTTAAGGAGCTGTTTACAGGAGCATTTGACTTTGAATACTTTTCTGATACAGCGAACAAGCAGGGAATAGCTCCAGTTATTGGCTATCATTTGATTAATAATCCAGTATTAAGGGAAGAGTTTAAAAAAGTAAGCCCAGAAACCTTGAGGCCTTTGGTGCTCTTATACGAATTAACGTGCATACATAATCGGCAGATGTACGCTGATTTAGAAAAGGTAAACAAGCTTTTTAGTACCCATGGCATAAAATTTGTTGTTTTAAAAGGTCCAGTTTTAGCAAAAACAGTGTACAGCGATTACGGTAAGAGGATCTTTGGAGATTTGGATCTGTTGATTGCGCCGGAAGATATGCTGAAAGCCCATACTGTTTTAAAGAATGATGGTTTTGCAGCTTACAACTTTCACGGAGAAATGATGTCGGAGGAGCAGATCATTACTAGAATGGAGTCCGACTATCACTTATATCCTTATATTAAAGGCACTATGAATATAGAGCTGCATCAATATGATGGTGAGTACGAAATTGATTTAAAGAGTGTTTACCATGATGCCGGAAAGACTCAGCTGAATAACGCTGTTTTCTTTGTGCCGAACGAGATTGATTTGTTTATCTATGCGTGTGCCCATTTTGTCCAACACAGGAAACAGGCTAACTTTGCGGTTCTGCAAGGTCTGATTATTGGAAACAATATGCGGCAGTTGATGGATATTCGGGAAATTTATCTCTATCTTAAAGGTCGGGAAGCAGAGATCAGAGCACGGATTGAAGCGTTGGCGTGCCGTGACATTGTTTTAGAAGCTCTCGCCATTACCGAAAAGTTTTATGGGAAGTTTTCCGATCTTTATCCAGATTCGGAGTTTCCTGCTGATCTTCATTATTGGTATGCTGAAAACTGGGATTCTCATTTTGAACGAAGATTTTTCTCTGGCGAAGAGGAGCGGATGAAAATCATCAATAAATCTAGGGAATATGCTGCGGGAAAGCAGGTTTATTACTGCGTTCACCGAGAAGACATCGTCCAGAATGAAACCCATCCCATTCCATCGGTTTACTCCCAGCCGCGGTATTTGAAATTCTTGCTTGGTGAAACAGAGAATGCGTTCCCCATTCACACTTTAGATCCTTGTTTTACAATGAGCTGGGATGATGATAGCTTCTATACTACAATTCAGCTGACAGGGGATGCAGTCAGCGAAGAGCGTATTCGCGGATTAGCTTTTCAGCTGTTGTTTGGTTTTCAAAGTGATCTGCCGCAGGTGATCTTTGTAAAACCAGTTGAATCGGGCAGTTTTGGTGACTATTCTGTATATTTATGGCAGGAAAATTACGAAGCGAGGAGGCAAGTTCGGGTAGCGGTAGAGCCATCTCTTGAGCAGAATATGTTTAGAATCAGTTTAATCGTGCCTTGGCATGTTTTGAATTATGATCCACCAACGCCCAATGAGGAGCTGTTTTTCGATGTGACTATCAGGACTGCAAAAGAAAGCATGTATCATGAGGAGCGCATGGTTAGTTGGTCAACAAGGAAGTATTACACGTGCCCATGGGTTGACCACTGCGATAAGTCTATTATGAATGTGATACGATTTGTGTAGGGTCTATCAAGCAAATATACTCTGTGAAGTGAAATGTAGTGTTAAAGGAGGGAATTAACATGGTAAATTCTGGATGAAACTATTGCTTCATTAGCTCTGCTCTTTTTACTGAAGGATGTGCGAATAATAGAGACCGGCACGCACGAAGAGTTAATTAGGCTAAATAGGTAGAATGCAGAAATGTTTCGTGTCCAATCTCAGAAGTTTCTAAAGGGCACACCAGCATAAACCTATATTGATCGAGGATAGGATTTTCTCCAGAATAGGAATACCAGACTTCATGTGGCTGGTGTTCCTTTGAGTATGGGGCAGATGACCGAGGAGTTGACATACTTTAAACAAGTTTGCTCGCAGGAGTAAAAACTATCTTTTTATCCTAAAAACAGTGTTTCATGTGTCTAAGCTAGATTTCATATTGTTGATCTTAAATCGGAATCTGTACAGCTTACTTAATGATTTTGTATATAACTAAAATGTTCATTGAAATCATTCTTGAAAGCGAAAATCACGAAATAACCGATCTGATAATTGTATTGGTTATATTTCTCGGGCTGCATATAGTAACATGTGAGCGGAGTCGTACACACCTTGGAATTCAGATACAGAGGTACTTCAATATTAAAATCATGGAGAAGGCGGCAAGAGTTTTGTGGAGTTAGAAAACGAGGGCTTAGAAACCCTCTTCCTGGATTCCATTAGGGCAGAACCTTGGTTGGAAATGCCTCGAATGATAGACTTGTACGCGGTGATTAACCGAATGAGAACAGTGACTTTGTGCAATTTACAGACACCGAATAAACTTAACAAAAAATAAACTTGCTTTTGGTTTTTGTTTATGCTAGTATTTGGCTTAAATAAATTGAATACCGATACTCTTATCCAGAGAGGCTGAGGGACTGGCCCAATGACGCCCGGCAACCGGCAGTTTTTTAACTGAGAAGGTGCTAATTCCAGCAAAGCTTTATTAGCTTTGAAAGATGAGAGGGGGGAAAAATTGAATACCTGCTACCTCTCTATCTAAATAGAGAGGTTTTTATTTTATCTTTTACATGAGGGGGATTATCATGAAGAGAAAACTAGGTTTTGATACTTTGCAGATCCATGGCGGTACAGCTCCTGACCCAACCACCGGTTCTCGAGCAGTGCCTATTTACCAAACAACCTCTTACGTCTTCAACAATGCAGATCATGCCGCCAGGCTGTTTGCTCTAGAAGAGTCAGGCAATATCTATACCAGGATTATGAATCCAACAACCGATGTTTTTGAACAAAGAATGGCCTTATTGGAAGGAGGAGTAGGTGCTTTAGCAACAGCATCAGGTTCTGCCGC
>JAAYLQ010000053.1 GCA_012521805.1 Bacillota bacterium | reverse complement strand
GCGGATGATTATATTACCAAACCCTTTGCCATTGAGGAGCTGCTGGCCAGGATTCGGACTGCCCTGAGAAAAAGCACTGGAGCAAACGGGGTTGCAGACTCTACTGTCTTGTCCGCAGGAGATTTACAGCTGGATGTGGGGCGGCGCCAGGTGTGGTATCGGGAGACACCGATCACATTAACCAAACGGGAATTCGATCTGCTCCAGTATCTGCTGGAAAACAAAGGATTAGTTGTGTCCCGGGAAACTCTCCTGGTCAATGTTTGGGGCTATGATTACGAAGGAGAAACCAATGTAGTGGATGTGTACATCCGCTTCCTCCGGAGTAAAATTGATGAAGCCTTCAACACTAAGATTATTTCCACAGTACGGGGAGTGGGGTATGTGATTCGCGATGAAGAATAAACCGGATCTCCGCAGCAGGCTGCGCTTTTCCATCGTTGCTCGGCTGAACATCCGCCTTTGGTTGGGACTGCTGTCTTTTTTTATTGGCCTTAATCTACTGCTCCTTGCTGCTGTAACGGCTAACATTATTTATTACGCGGAAGAAAAAGTGGCAGCGGTTGCTCCCTATCTTGAGGGTGGGATTGACCAAACTGATCAGGACTTATTTGCGCTTTTAGGCATTGAAACTGCAGAACTGGCAGCCCCGCCCCAGGGATGGGTGCTCCCCAAGCCGCTTCAGGGTTTAGTCAGTCGGGAAACAGCCCAGGCAGCCAGACGCTTCCAGATGCTCTCTCCGCCAGAGCAGTGGGACCGCTCCTGGAATACTGCGGTTGAGCAGTTTGTGTACCGCGTGGAATTTGCCCAGAATGGCCGGGGTTATGCCCTGGTGATCAACTTAAAACAGCCGATAACGATCGGGGCGGCACTGCTGGCTGTGGTGCTGGTGAGCGAGATCATCGTGTTGATTTCCAGGTTCTTTTCCGGCGCCCAGCTGATCCGGGAAACCCTGACCCCGTTAACAGAGTTAGCGAAGCAGGCGGAAAGTTTGAACGTGGAGCAGGGACCGCTCTCTCTGGAGGAAATGAAAGCTTTAGCAGGCAAGCTGGATGCCATCACCGCTGCTAAGCTTGATACCCGCATTGACCTGGAGCAGACTCAGGATGAATTAAAGGGTTTAGCTGCTGCCATCAACGGTATGCTGGATCGGATTAACGAAGCGTACCGCTCCCAAGCCCGCTTTGTGTCCGATGCTTCCCATGAACTGCGTACACCGATAGCGGCTATTCAAGGCTATGCTAACCTGTTAGACCGCTGGGGCAAGCATGATCCCCAGGCGCTGCAGGAATCGATTGATGCGATTAAAGAAGAGGCTGCGAATATGAAGGAGCTGGTAGAACAGCTCCTATTCCTCGCCCGGGGAGACAATAATCGGATGCCGCTTCAGATTGAGCGGATTGATCTGGCTGATACCGCCCAGACTGTGGTCAAGGAAGCCAGAATGATTGATGGCGGCCATGACTTTGTGGTAGATGTTGAATCGACTTTTGTGGAGGGAGATCCGGGTTTAATCAAGCAGGCGCTGCGGATTTTAGTGGATAATGCGATTAAGTACACCCCAGCTGGTGGGGAAATTAAGGTTGCGGTGAAACAGCAGGGTGACCAAGTGCGGATGACTGTGCAGGATAATGGCATCGGCATTCCGCCGGAAGCGGTTCCCTATATCTTTGACCGCTTCTACCGAGCAGATGAGTCCCGAGCCCGCTCCACCGGGGGAACTGGACTGGGACTCTCAATTGCTAAATGGATTGTTGAACGCCACGGCGGCCATTTTGAGGTGCTCAGCCGCGAAGACGTGGGTACTAGAATTACAATAGTGTTAAGAGGGGTATAACCCCTCTTGCTGTATTTCAGCGTTCTTTATAGCGGAGCCACTTGATAATTTCCCGCGGTGTAGCATTTTTGCCGTACATCAGCATGCCCACGCGGAAAATCTTGGCTGCCATCAGGCTGATCAAGATCGTAGTTGCGATGAGAATTGCACCGCTCAGTCCAATCTGCCATGTTGGCAGAGCTGAGAAGGCATCCCGAATGATGATAATTACCCAGCTGGTAAAGGGAAAATAGCTGGCAAACTGGGACACAGCGCCGTTAGGATTCTGGATTACTGGACCGACAAACAAAAAGGCGAGGGCAGGCAGCATAATTACCAAACCCTGGGAATTCCCCGCCTGCTGCACATCTTCCATAGTTGCCCCAACGCCAATGAACAGCGCGGCAATCAGCAGGTAGCCCAGGAGACCAAAAAACAGAATCAGCGGCAGATTAGCTGCTGCTAAAGCCTCCATCACTGGAAAATCGGTAAAATAGATCACCGCCGGCAGAGCTAGAGCAGTCCAGAAGGTCAGCTGGATAACTCCCAGCAGGAAATGGCCGATAATCTTACCCCGCATTAAGTCGGAGGCCCGGACCGAACTTAAAATCACTTCTGCCATCCGATCCCGCCGCTCCTGGAGAGCACTCATCATCAGCATACTTCCCGAGGAGAAGATCAGGATGTAGATCACCACAATCGCTACCGCAGAGACAGTGATCTTGTGGAAATTAGGGGCATCTGCCTCGTCAATTGCAATGGACTCCAGAAACGCCGCTTGGGTTAAATAGGCGAGCTGAGCCTGTTCCAGCTGCGACTCGGCTAAACGCTGCTGCTGGAGCACCAGGGTGAGGGCAGAGGAAAGAGCTCCAAAGACCTCCTGGTTACTGCTGTCATAATAGAGCTGGGCATGGCCAGTGCTGAGAAATTGAGGCTCAAGGAGTAAATAACCATCCGCTTCCCCTTCCTGAACCAGCTTTTCTGCGGCAGCTTGATCACTGCTGGGCTTTAAGGTAATATGCTCCGGCATCATGTCCTGCAGCAGCGGCAGAATCCCGACCTGGTCCACCACCTGATAGACCACATCCGCCGGTTTATTAAAGCGTTCAATTAGAATTGGAAAAGCGATAAAGGCGATCATGATCAGAGGCGTCAACAGCAGACCAATAATAAACTGCTTATTGGTCAGGTTGCGCATTACTTCCCATTTAGCGATCTTGAATGTGTTGTTCATTGGTTTTCACCTCCTGTTGCCACCTTAACGAAGATGTCGTGGAGAGACGGCCGCATAATCTGCAGCTCATCGATTTGGACACTGTCAGGTACAGCTTTCATAAACTTCGCTGGTGCTGTTCCGTCCTGGAGATTTAACATCCACCGGGATTCGCTGAGGCGGTTGACATCGGCAACCCCTGGCAGCTTAGTAAACTGCTCAATGCCCGCTTCAGTTTCGATGTAAACCCGGAAGTTGCCGTAGCTTTCCTTAATCTGCCTGAGAGTTCCGGAAACAACTTTTTGACCCCGATGAATCAAGAAGATTTGGTCGCATAACTCCTCAACAATATTCATTTGGTGGCTGGATAACAGCACCACCGCACCCCGGGCTGCTAGATTGCGGATTTCCGTTTTAATTAGCTCCTGATTGACCGGGTCCAGACCGGAAAAAGGTTCGTCCAGCACAATAAACTTGGGTTCATGGAGTACTGCAGCAATAAACTGGACTTTCTGGGCCATCCCTTTGGACAGCTGCTCCACTTTGGCATTGGCATAATTCTGCAGTTCAAATCTTTCCAGCCACTCCAAGGCCCGCCTGCGGGCAGTTTCCGGCTCGACTCCTTTTAGACCTGCCAGAAACACCAGGAGCGGGACTATTTTCGCATCCCGGTACAAGCCCCTTTCCTCCGGCAGATAACCAATGGCATGCCGCGGGACCCCAGCTGTGCGGTTCCCGTCAGCTGTAAACCAAATTTCGCCGCTGTCAGGAACAGTAATATCCATAATCATCCTGATTGCGGTGGTTTTACCAGCTCCGTTTGGTCCCAGCAGTCCTAAAATCTGGCCGGCTTGAGCTTCAAAAGAAATCTGATCGACAACAGTTTTGTCGCCATAATTTTTAGTAATCTCCCTTACCTCCAAGAGATTCATACCACCAACTCCCTTGCCATTAGAATAACTGCATAAGAATTCCCCTATCTTCTAGAAATTCCTGCCTACTAAAATTGTCAGATCAACTGTCACCCGCTCCTGGTCCTGCACCGCCTGGAGCAGCCGAGTTTGATCCTGGGACCAGGTTAATGGAGTCATGGCTACTAAATGGGGCCATAAATCTTGGGTAGCGGTAAAGCTGTAATTTACCTCCTCAGTGGCGATTAACTTCAGCCGCTCCTGAAAATGCTCCACAACTTCCTGGTTTGAATAGGCTTCCCCTTGGCGCTGGTGCCGCAGTTCCTGCAGGTATTTAGGTCCGGGCACCACTTTAATAATCAGTCCCGGCTCCGCTGCGATCCGGGTAAACTCGCCATAATTGGCGGGGGCAAGAATGTTTAAGACCACATCAAAACTGCCTTTCTGAAACGGCAGCTGGGCTAGATCCGCAACGCACCACAGAATATCGGCGGTGCGGCTGGCAGCAAGATTAATCCCGCCTTTCGCAATGTCTACCCCAACGCACAGGGCAGGCTGGTTAAGTACCTGGTGAAGGCGGAAGAGATGGGAACCTTCGCCACAGCCGGCATCGAGAATTCTCAGTTCTAAAATCTGCTGGGAATGGTCCCTAATGATTTCTGCCAGCTTTAAAATGAGGGGATCGAAAAAACAAGCTGCTGCCACCTGCTGCCGGGCGGCAAACAAGCTCAGATCATAGGCAGGCGCCTTATGATCAGTGAGCAGATTGAGGTAGCCTTTGCGGGCCAGGTCAAAAGTGTGATTGCGGTCGCATTTGAGGGAATATTGTTCTAAACCCACAGCTCCTCCACAGACCGGGCACTGGAATAACTCGAGATTGGCTGCAATTAAGCTGCGGGCGCGATCTTTTTTGCTGATTGCTTTCACATTGTTCACTCCATTGTTGATAGTGCCTCCCTAGTATTTCCAAAAAAAAATAGCAGGTTCCTGCCCTGCTATCACTAATTTTATGCGGTATTAGGTATCTTTTGTTCCTCATGGGAGTGCTCATGCCACACTCGGTCAAACTGATCCGCTAACTCCTCAAAAGCCTGGCAGATTTGGGGATCGAAGTGGGTTCCGCACTCGGAGAGGATCTGGGCAACCGCCTCGGCGTGGGTGTACGGTTTCTTGTAGGGACGCTTGCTTCGGAGGGAATCATAGACATCACATACAGCGGCGATTCTGGCGCTGAAGGGAATTTCCTCGCCTTTGAGGCCAAAGGGATAGCCGGAGCCATCGTACCATTCATGGTGGTATAAAACTATTTCCCTTGTGGTTTTTAAGTATTGGTGCACAAAAGGATCGGAAATTTTCACACTTTGGGCGATACTGTCGATAATCTTTCCGCCGTGGAGGGGATGCTCCTTCATAATCTCCCATTCTTCCTCAGTCAGAGGTCCCGGTTTTTTGAGGATTCTGTCTGGTGTAGCCACTTTGCCGATATCGTGAAAGGCAATCGACCAGGCAATCATGTTCTGCTGCTCCTCCCTTAAGTTAAAATAGCTGGTTAACAGCTTGGTATAGTGGTGCAGCCGGTTGATGTGTCTGCCGGTAACATCGCTGTCCCGCAGTTCGGTCAGATCAACCAAAGCGTGGAGACTGGCCCGGTACAGCTGGGCAAATTCCTGAGCCTGGGCTTGATACGCCTTGGAACGCCGCTCCCAGAACGAAAAAACCAGGGAAGTCCAGAGGGAGATGCTGACTAAAATGAACAACCGCAGGATCCAGTTGCTGGTGGTCTGATAGACCAGGGGATCCCGGGTGAGGGGCATTAACCACCGAGACATCAAGATTCCGCTGATAACGGCTGTGGCAAGGGATTCTGTCCAGGATAAGGCCAGCGCAGAGAGGATGATGGGGATGTAAAATAGGTGGGGAGCAGCAGAAACTGTACCGCCGGTAAACCACACAGCTGCATAGATACTCACAAGCATCGCAGCTACAATCAGTCTGATCCAGGCCTGTGATCGGCTCTTGCTGTTCATAATGAATGAACCTCCTGAGGTAATAAACAAGTATACTT
>JAAYLQ010000052.1 GCA_012521805.1 Bacillota bacterium | reverse complement strand
GCCAAAACACCCGGCCTGCCGGATTTTTCCGGCGGAGCGGTTGGCTACTTTGCCTACGATGTCGCCCGTTCGTATCAGAAAGTGAAAAACGTCAAGGCAGAGCAATCGGATCCCCTCAACATGCCCGATATCCACCTGCTCTTGACCAATGAAGTGATCGTTTATGACCATGTGAAGCAGAAGATCATTCTCATTGTCAATGCTGAGCCCGGCTCTGATCCTAAGACCAGCTATCAAAATGCTGTTGAGCGGTTGAGGGAAATCCAAGCAGAGATTGAAAAGGGAAGCACTCCTGCTCAAGCCGGAAAAGCTGCCCTTGGAAATAGAAACAGCAGTTTAGACACTGCTTGGAACTACAGCACCGAAAGTAAGGACAGCTTTATGCACAAGGTTAACCAGATAAAACAGCTGATCGAACAAGGAGAAGCTTACCAGGTGGTTCTCTCACAGCGCTTTGCCCTTCCCACTGAGGCAGATCCTTTTGGAGCTTACCGTGTGCTCCGCTCCCTTAATCCTTCACCGTACCTGTTCTATATCAACTGCGGTGAGTATCAGCTGGTGGGGGCATCTCCAGAACTGCTGGTCAAAGTAACGGATGACCTGGTGGAAACTTGTCCAATTGCCGGCACCAGACCTCGGGGGAAAACGCCTGAAGAAGATCAGGCTTACGCTGAAGAGCTCCGCAGTGATGAAAAGGAGCTGGCAGAGCATTTGATGCTTGTGGATTTGGGCCGCAATGATATCGGCCGTGTTGCTGAATTCGGCACTGTGGCGGTCAAAAACCTGCTGCATGTGGAAAAGTACTCCCACGTGATGCACCTGGTAACTAATGTGGTTGGCAGGTTGAAGCAGGGAGCGACAATGTACGATGCCCTCAAAGCCTGTCTGCCGGCTGGTACCGTATCAGGAGCACCTAAGCTTAAGGCGATGGAGATTATTGATCAGCTTGAACGAGAAAAACGGGGCGTTTATGCGGGAGCCGTTGGCTACCTCGGCTTCAACGGCAATATGGATCTCTGCATTGCGATTCGCACCATCTTGTTTAAGGGTCAAACAGCCTTTGTGCAGGCTGGGGCCGGGATAGTTTGGGATTCAGATCCGGAAACAGAGTATGAGGAGACTTTGCGGAAAGCAAAGGCTATGCTGGAAGCGATCAAACAGGGGGAGGTAGGCTGATGATCGCCATCATCGATAATTACGGTTCCTTTACTTACAATCTCTATCAGGCTTTTGGAGAAATCAATGCAGAGACCGCCGTGTTTGCCAGCGGTGAGGTCACCATTGAAGAATTACAGCAGCTTCCCATCAGGGCAATTGTGCTTTCGTCTGGAGCAAGCACCCCAGATAATACCGGCATAGCCCGCCAAGTACTGGCTGCCTTTGCTGGCAGCATCCCAATTCTTGGTGTCGGCCTCGGCCATCTGGTAATCGCTGAATATTACGGTGCCTCAGTGGTGCAGGCGCAAAGAATAACCCATGGAAAAAGCATCGTGATTCACCATTCAGGAGATCCAATTTTTAATGGCATTAACAATCCCTTTAAAGCCGCCTGCTATCATTCCCTGATCGTGAAATCGGATTCTGTTCCTGATCAATTACAGGTGCTGGCAGTTGCCGATACTGGTGAGGTGATGGCTGTCCGCCATCGCGAGCACTTAGTCTTTGGTCTGCAGTTCCATCCAGAAGGGACTGCTACCGAATGCGGCCGGCAGCTGTTGGACAATTTCCTCAAACTGGAATCGCTTGGAGGTGGAAGTGGTGTTGTCTGAAATTCTCAATAAGCTGGTGAACAGGGAGGACTTGACTGAACTTGAGATGATCGAGGTTATGACCAAGATTATGGATGGGGAACTGACGCCTGCTCAAGTTGGTGCGCTCCTGATTGGGCTCCGCATGAAAGGGGAAACCAGCGCCGAGATTACCGGTGGGGCGCGGGTGATGCGGAGTAAGGCTGTGGCCATCAATTCCGGAGAACTCTATGCCATTGATACCTGCGGCACCGGAGGAGATGGTGCCAACACATTCAATATTTCCACAGCAGTGGCGGTAGTTGCTGCTGCTGCAGGAGTACCTGTTTACAAGCACGGCAATCGGTCCGTATCCAGCAGATGCGGCAGTGCCGATGTTTTGGAACAGCTGGGGATCACCATCGATCTCGGACCGGATGCGGTGCAGGAATGTGTCCGCCAGGTAAATATCGGATTTCTGTTTGCCCCAAGGTTCCATCAGGCTATGGGAAATGTGGTCCAACCGCGGCGGGAATTGGGCGTGAGAACTATCTTCAACGTTCTCGGTCCTTTGACCAATCCAGCGCAGGTGAAAGGTCAAGTGCTGGGGGTGTTTTCCCCAGAGCTTACCGAAACTTTAGCCTGTGCCCTCCAGGCTTTGGGATGCGAACGGGCGCTGGTGGTTCACGGCTTAGATGGGTTAGATGAAATTACCATTACAGCACAGACAAAAATTACCGAACTGAAGGATGGGAAGCTGGAAACTTATTTGATCGAGCCGCCCCAGTTTGGTCTTAAATATGCCCACAAGGGGGAGCTGACTGGTGGTGATGCCCAGGAAAACTCCCGGATTATCCTCAACATCCTCCGGGGAGAGCATGGTGCAAAACGCGATATTGTGCTGCTGAATGCCGCAGCTGCTCTATACGTGGGGAAGAAGGCAGCGGATCTGCAGGAAGGCATTGAGCTGGCAGCGGAGCTGATCGACAGCGGCACTGCTTACCGGACCTTGACTCAATGGATCGAACTATCGAGGGAGCTGAAAGTGTCATGATTCTGCAGCGGATTGTAAGCGATAGAAGAAAAGCTGTTGCAGCGTTGAAGCAGAGCCAACCCCTGGATCTCAGCCCTGACCTTGTCAGACAGAGAGCAGGAAAAGCCTGTCGGGATCTGAAGCAGGCTGTCACACGGGGGGAAGGATTGGGCATTATTGCGGAAGTGAAGCAGGCTTCACCATCCAAAGGGATGATCCGCCGGGACTTTGATCCCCTGGCAATTGCCAGAGAGTATGAAGCAAATGGCGCCGCAGCTATATCTGTGCTCACTGAGCCGGAGTATTTTTTCGGCAGAGATGAACACCTGACAGAGATTTCAGCGGATACAGCGATTCCCGTTCTGCGCAAGGATTTCATAATCGATCCCTACCAGATTGTCCAGTCCAAGCTCCTCGGTGCAGACTGCATTCTGCTCATTGCTGCGGTTTTAAGTGATTCGGAATTGGCAAGTTTTCTCAAGCTGGCGGGAGAACTTGACCTTCAGTGCTTGGTTGAAGTTCACAGCCGGGAAGAATTGGAACGGGTACTCAAGACCGATGCAGAC
This sequence comes from Bacillota bacterium, assembly GCA_012521805.1. Lineage (GTDB taxonomy): Bacteria > Bacillota > Limnochordia > Darwinibacteriales > DTU012 > DTU012. The sequence continues at coordinate 4,896 of JAAYLQ010000052.1, read as the reverse complement.
TTGATTGGAATTAACAACCGCAATCTCCACACCTTTGAAACTAACCTCCAGACTACCCTGGATTTGGCACCGCTGATTCCCGAAGATAAAGTGGTGATCAGCGAAAGTGGGATTCATACCCGCGCGGACCTGCTGCTGTTAAAGGACGCTGGTGTGGACGGCGTGCTGATTGGCGAAAGCTTGATGCGGGCGCCGGATATCGCACTCAAGCTGAAAGAACTTCGAGGTGAGCTCGGTGGATAGCAGAGTTAAAGTGAAGATCTGCGGTTTGGTAAGGAAACAGGATATTGATTTTGTCAACAAGACAGCTCCAGATTATGCAGGCTTTGTTTTTGCGGAAAGCAGGCGCCAAGTTAAACCTGATGAAGTAAAGCGCATGGTTTGTGATCTGGCTCCTGGCATTCAGACAGTCGGTGTGTTTGTCGATGCTCCCCGGGAGCTGGTAGTGGAGACAGTCAGGGAATGCCGCCTCGACATTATCCAGCTGCATGGCAGTGAGTTAAATGCCTACTGGGAGGGATTCACTGCCCCTGTTTGGAAAGCGCTGCCGATTAGCAGCAGGCAGGATCTGGAACAGGTTAAAGGACTGCGGAACATTGCTGGGCTGCTCCTTGATTCATCCTCTGGTGGTTCCGGAACAGCCTTTGACTGGTCCCTTGTTCAAGAGCTCCACTCCCCCTTTCCGGTGATTCTGGCAGGGGGCTTAAACCCGGGAAATGTTGTCCGGGCGATCAAACAGGTTAAACCGTTTGCGGTGGATGTGAGTAGCGGCGTTGAGACAGACGGGGTGAAGGATTTTCTAAAGATTAAACAGTTTATTGAGAAAGTGAGGGAACCGGATGAGCACAGTGGTTAAAGCGGGCAGGTTCGGCATGTTCGGCGGGCAGTATGTTCCTGAAACCTTAATGAACGCCCTAACCGAGTTGGAAAGGGAATACAAAAAATGCCTTGAGGATCAAGAATTTTGGAGTGAGTACCATTACTACCTTCGAGAGTACTCTGGTAGACCTACCCCGCTGTATTTCGCTGCCAATCTGACCAAAGCCCTTGGCGGCGGCAGAATTTATTTGAAGCGGGAAGATCTCAATCACACTGGTGCCCACAAGATCAACAATGTGATCGGCCAGGTGCTGCTGGCTAAAAGAATGGGCAAGACGCGGATCATTGCGGAAACCGGCGCTGGGCAGCATGGCGTTGCCACAGCTACAATCTGCGCCATGATGAATCTGACCTGCGAGATCTACATGGGGGAAGAAGATGTCAGAAGGCAGGAGCTGAACGTATTTCGAATGGAGCTTTTAGGAGCCAAAGTAAATGCGGTCAGCTCCGGTACAAGGACATTAAAAGATGCTACCAATGAGGCAATTCGGGATTGGGTTACCAACGTTGACGATACCTTCTACGTAATTGGTTCGGTGGTAGGTCCTCACCCATATCCTTCCATGGTCCGGGATTTTCAGCGGATCATCGGCGATGAGGTAAAGGAACAGATTTTAGCCTTGGCAGGGCGCCTACCGGATTATTTAGTGGCCTGCGTTGGCGGGGGCAGCAATGCCATGGGGCTGTTCTATCCCTTTGTCGATGATCATGATGTTAAGCTATGGGGCGTGGAAGCTGCTGGGCAGGGTCTGGATACCGGCAAGCATGCCGCCACTATCAGCAGAGGTTCTCCTGGGGTAATCCACGGCATGATGACTTATCTGCTGCAGGATTCAGAAGGTCAGATCCTTCCGGTTCATTCAATCTCTGCCGGGCTGGATTATCCAGGAGTAGGTCCTGAACATGCTTACCTCCATCAAACAGGGAGGGCTGGCTATGCTGCAATTACTGACCAGGAGGCTTTGGAAGCGTTTAAGCTGCTGTCCAAAACCGAGGGAATAATCCCGGCATTGGAGAGCGCCCACGCAGTAGCTTATGTCCAGAAGCTGGCTCCCCGGACCAGCAGGGATGAACTGATTGTGGTTAATCTCTCCGGCCGCGGCGATAAGGATGTCTACAGTGTTTTAGAAACCCTTAAAGGGGGTGGACCAGCATGAGAGTTCGATCTGTCTTTACCAACCTAATTCAGCACGGTAGGAAAGCTTTGATACCCTATATTACTGCTGGCGATCCAGAACTTGCTGTTACTGAAGAGATCGTGATGGCAATGGTTCAAGCCGGAGCGGATATTGTCGAGTTAGGTGTTCCTTACTCAGATCCGTTAGCCGACGGCGTCGTGATCCAGCGGGCTGCTCAGCGGGCGCTGGAGGCGGGAACCAATCTCCATAAAGTATTTGAGCTGGTTGAATCCCTAAACAGTAAAATTTCTGTCCCCATTGTACTGCTGGTTTATTTCAATCCTGTCTACCAGTATGGGCTTGAAAAATTTATCCAAAAATGTGTGTCCGCAGGTGCTGCGGGGATGATCATACCGGATCTCCCTTTGGAAGAACGGGCGGAGATTACCAGCATAATTGAAGCAGGCGGCTATCCCATTGATTTGATTCCCCTGGTCGCACCCACATCTCGGGAGCGGATCGGTAAAGTGGTTGAAGGAGCCTCCGGATTCGTTTATGCGATCTCGTCAAAGGGAGTTACAGGTGTCAGAAAGCAGTTCTCGGGAGAACTGGAAAGTTTCATTGGGCAGATCAGGTCGGCGACCGAACTTCCGGTAGCCCTCGGTTTCGGCATTGGTGATGTGGAGACGGTTGAGAAAGTCAAAGAGTTTGTCGATGGAGTGATCCTCGGCAGTGTGCTGGTGCAGATGATTGAAGAAGCTGCAGCAAAGGAAGAGGCAATCGCGAAAGTCTCTGGTTTTATAGCCGAGCTGAGGAAGGTCTTGGGGTAACGTGGTGATCAGTTTTGGTGTAGAGCGCTCAGCCTGACGCTGGGCGCTTTTTCTGACAAAACAGGAAAAACAGTGCTAATAGGGGAATAATTAAGTAAATTGGATTGGACTTTCAAAAGGAGGGTGTACGCTTGCGATGCTCAGAAAATTGCTGCTGACTGCTCTTTGTGCTGCGATGTTCATCGCTACTTCTGCGTTAACGAAGGAGGTTTTGGCTGTGTTTGATACAAGCGGTTTAGTCAGTGTTGAGGAATTACCAAGAAATAGTGCGCTGCCGGATCCCTTTACCTTCTTTAACGGTGAGAAAGTGGATTCGGAGGCTGAGTGGTATGAGCGGGCTGAAGAACTCAGAAGACTGTACCAATATTATATGTACGGTGTGTGGCCAGATTCATCTCAAGAACAGGTTACTTACAGCATTGATGGAGATGTAATGAATATCACAGTGGAAAAGGGTGGAAAGCAAGTTAGTTTTCCAGTCACTTATCACGTGCCAGATCCGGAAACAGTGCCAATGCCAGAAAATGGGTATCCAGTAATAATTGCGTTCTTGTTGTTGGGTCAAGTGCAGTATGCTAATGAGCGGGGGTATGCGGTAATTACGCTGAACACTAACCATATCGCTGCTGATAATCTATCCCGCACTGGAGTGTTTTATGAGTTGTATCCTTACGGACAGACCTGGCAGGAACAGACAGGTGCCCTCATGGCATGGGCTTGGGGCGTCAGCAAAGTGATCGATGCGCTGGAAAACGGTGCTAAAGATCAACTAAACATCAATCCGGAGTACAGCATCGTAACAGGTGTTTCCCGCTGGGGTAAAGCGGCAGCGGTGGCCGGAGCATTCGACCAGCGCATTAAAGTAACAGTGCCTGCCTGCTCCGGTGCTGGTGGGATGGCTGCTTTCCGCTATGTTTCGGAAGGCAAAACCTATGACTATTCGGCCCTTGGCCTCGACACGCCGTACCTAATGTCTGCCAATGAACCATTAGGCAGTCTCCAGTCTTCTGCGGAGCGCCACTGGTTTAATAATAACTTTTTGCGGTTTAAGCATGTTGATTACCTGCCTTTCGATCAGCATCTCCTGGCAGCTTTATGTGCAGCTCCAGATAGATACCTCTTTATTACCGGTTCTTATCTCTACGAAGATTGGACCAATCCTCCCGGAATGTGGTTTACATATTTAGCTGCCAGGCAGGTTTTTGACTATCTAGGTATTAAAGATCAAATTGCCATCCGCCTCCACAGAGACGGTCATATGATTACTGATGGGGATTTAGTCTATCTGCTGGAGTTTTGTGATTATCATTTTTACGGCAAAGAAGCTCAAATTGACTTAGAGGCTTTGACGCGAAGTTTGTACCTTGAGCCTGCTAACTTTGATCCCGCGTTTGCTCCTTATCTTGGCTGAGAACAAGCGAAAACCGCTGGCTGATCAGCCCAGCGGTTTATTTATCTCAGCAGGGTGCAAAAAATAATTCACCTCCAGGTGCACTTGGAGGTGAATTGTGTGGTGCTTCCATGTCTACCCAACCTAACTATGAAGCAATTGCAGTTAAAGAAGGAAAGGGTTTGTTTAACTGAAAACTCTTCTTTCACTATATAAGATGGAAAAACGATTGCAAAAATCACACGATCTACAACAATTTACATAAATTTAACATCCCGGCATGCTTAAAAATAAAAAAAGACCACGCAAGTGGTCTTTAAAGCCATTTTAATGGTGGGCCTTCTGGGATTCGAACCCAGGACACCCGGATTAAGAGTCCGGTGCTCTGGCCAACTGAGCTAAAGGCCCACATCCCTTTAACATAATAATTATAATGGCAGTTAAGGTGGCTTGTCAAGAAAAAATAACTTTCAGTTATATCAATTCCAGAAAAATAATCCCCAGTACCAGCCCTGTAAGGGCTCCAAAGGTGGCGGAATTCTGCTCATCGAGTTCCTGCGCTATCGGTATCAGCTCATCAAATACGAGATAGAGCATGGCACCGGCCGCAAAGCCAAGAGCGGCTGACAAAAACACCTCCGAAACGCTTCCCAGATAAGCGCCGATCAGCGCTCCTAAT
>JAAYLQ010000216.1 GCA_012521805.1 Bacillota bacterium | reverse complement strand
TATAAAGCTTAATTCCCAATGCCTCAATCTGATCCTGCCATTCGGAAGACAGTTGACTATCTGTTACAATCGCATCAAAATCCTTTAATCTTGCAAAAAAGGCTGGTTTAACCACATCGAACTTTGACGAATCCAAAACGAGAATTTTTTCCAATGCTCCCTGCATGGCTGCCTGCTTTGTATATACCTCATAATTGTTGATACAGGTAACACCTAGCTTCCCATCAACCCCTGCTGCAGAGATAAAGGCTTTTGAAATGCGGGTGCGGTTAAGCAGTTCAATCCCCTCTTTACTTTCAAACATCTGGACATCTGAATGATATGTACCGCCGATGAAGATGATATTTTCCATCTTTCTCTTACGCACTTCGAACAAAGCATTCATTGTACAGCAAACTGCAACAATAGGCAGGGAGGATGGAACGTGCTGAATTATTTGCGATGCTGTAGTTCCAATATCAAAGTAAACCACGTCGTCAGCCTCAATCAGCGAGGCAGCAACCTTGCCTATTCTGTATTTCTCTGTTGTACGCCTGCGCCTCTGCGTGGATAAATCATAATAATCCGGGTTGTCGGCAGCTGTTGTTTCTCCATCGTATACCACAGCTCCCGATACCACTTTTACAAGCCTTGAAGCCTTCAGATGTACAAGATCGCGGCGTATCGTCATCTCAGTAACACCTAGCTGCTCCGACAATGCTTTAATTGATTCACCATTTTTTGCTTTGACAATTTCAACAATCCTCTTGATACGATCTTGTTTATCGATGTGAACCACCCTGTTTCATCCTAAAGTAATTAATTCATAAAAGATTATATCATGTTTTAATCAGTATCCTGTTGCCTCATTGTTTTTCAAAAGCCCTATGATTGAGCTGCTGCCTAGACGGCTTGCACCTGAATCCATCAGCTTTCGGGCATCTTCCAGAGAGCGGATTCCGCCTGCCGCCTTAATCTTCACATCGGGTCCGATGTGTTTTGCGAACAAGGCTACATCCTCGGTTGTTGCATTGCCTGTGGAAAAGCCGGTTGAAGTTTTTATGTAATCTGCACCAGCTTCGGTGATGATCTGACACATTCTGATTTTTTCCTCTTCAGTCAACAGGCATGCCTCAACGATGACTTTTAATATTTTATTACCGCACGCTTCCTTTATTGCTTTGATCTCATCAGCGACGGCATCATATCGGCCTGATTTCAAAAAGCCGATGTTGATAACCATATCCACTTCCGAGACTCCATTAGCTATGGCTTCTCTGGTTTCAGCTACCTTAGCAGCAGTTGTGGAGTAGCCGTTTGGAAAACCCACTACAACACAAACAGGTATCTTGCCCTCTACATATTTTACAGCTTCAGCTGCATAGGCCGGGGGGATGCAGACACTTGCGGCTTGATATTTAATGGCTTCATCACAAGTCTCTTTAATCTGATCCCAGGTTGAATCGACTTTAAGCAGCGTATGATCCAGCACGGAAGTAATCTCTTTAAACAACATCTCTCAATTTTCCTTTCTGTTTGTAAATTTATATATACTATCGTCCGCCGGGGTTGTATGGTTGACCTGCAGCTTTGGGTGCTTGTGACCTCTTTGATGCAAATGCCAACGCAATCAATGTCAAGATATAGGGTATCATCTTGTAAACATTGTTTGAAATCGGCAATTGGTTTATAACCGGAATTCCCGAGTAGGCAGAAGCCAGCATCTTTGTTACAGCGAAGAAAAGTGCTGCAAAGAAGATCTTTCCAGGTTTCCACTGTCCGAATATCAATACGGCCAATGCCAGAAATCCATAGCCTGAAACAGACGCATTGAAGCTTGTGGAAGTGGGAATAACAAAAACCAGTCCCCCGATTCCGCCTAAAAAGCCTGACAACAACACTCCGGCATAACGCATGCGATATACATTAATGCCTACTGAATCGGCCGCCTGAGGATGCTCTCCACAAGCTCTCAGACGGAGCCCAAACCTTGTACGTGACAATAGCACCCAGGAAATAACGAAGATCAAAATCCCTATATAAGTAGTGAGGTATGCATTTTGGAACAGCATAGGACCCAAAATCGGGATATCTCCAAGTATAGGTACCGACTCAATACGGAATGTATTGCTAAAGGTTATCTGCTGTACGCCAAAGAATATTCGGGCTACGAAAATAGAAACTGCCGGGCTCAGAAGGTTTAAAGCTGTTCCCACTATTATCTGGTTTGCCTTTAGATTGATGGCCGCATATCCCAGCAGCAGCGAAAATACCAGGCCAGTTAAACCGGCCACCAGAAGCGCTAGCAATAATAGTCCCTGCCCGCTCATGGAATCTCCTGCAATATTGATAAGCAGTATCCCAGTAAGCGCACCAATAATCATGGTGCCTTCCAGTGCAATATTGACTACACCACCTCTCTCAGAAAACATGCCTGCCAGAGCAACGATCAGAAGAGGAATGAAAAAATACATGGTCTGCTGAAATAGAAAGAATACTGTGTTCATTT
>JAAYLQ010000215.1 GCA_012521805.1 Bacillota bacterium | reverse complement strand
CTCGATAACTAAAGCATGACGCGTACAATTACTTGTTGGAGCTTGACTTTTCTGCTATAATTTTGGTATAATCATATACTGTGGGGTTTCCTAATGCATGAGTATTTTTTGGAACAGGCAATTCTAGATGCAAAAAAAGCACTGCAGTTTCGGGAGGTCCCGGTGGGTGCAGTGGTCGTGCTCAATGGTGAGATTATTGGGCGTGGGTTCAACCAGCGAGAAACGTTAAATGATCCCACAGCTCATGCAGAAATAATTGCTATTCGCGCCGCTGCTGAACATCTAGGCAGCTGGCGATTGACAAATGCTAAGTTGTATGTTACATTAGAACCCTGTCCGATGTGTGCAGGCGCAGTAGTTAACGCTAGAATAAGTTCTTTGATTTATGGTGCTGCCGATCCAAAGGCGGGTGCTGTGTCATCACTAATGAATCTAGTTCAAGATGAGCGCCTAAATCATCGAGTGGAAGTAACTGCTGGTATTTGTCAGGAAACCTGCAGCCAAATGCTGAAGGATTTTTTTGCGGAACTGCGAAATAGAAAAAAATAGATGTTAGGAGAGGTGACAGAGCGGCCGAATGTGGCGGTCTCGAAAACCGTTGGATGCCTTTGGTGTCCCGTGGGTTCAAATCCCACCCTCTCCGCCAGACAAAACAGTTTTGTTAAATAAATACATGGAGAGATGCTGGAGTTGGCTGAACAGGCACGACTGGAAATCGTGTAGAGGTGATAAGCCTCTCGAGGGTTCGAATCCCTCTCTCTCCGCCATAAAAATAATGACAACAGGTTTAGTACCTGTTGTTTTTTTGCTTTAACGGAATTGATTCTGGTTAAACTAGTATTAACAGAAAGCTTGGGAGGTGAACAAGTGACTGTTAAAACTAGATTGGAGAAAACGATTGCCGATGCTCAGAGCTTAAGCAGTCAGTTGAAGCAGCATGCGCTCGAGACTGAACAGCCAGCTGTTAGTGAAATGTTTGAATCGATGTCTCAGACTGTTGATGAGATGATTCCGCGGTTAAAAGGGCGACTTGGGCATGTTAAAGACGAGGAGCCGCAGTATCGCTGAGGAACAGGCGGCTCCTGTTAAAACCTGGACATTTTGCCTATTTGCTCATCCTTGACATGAGTGCCCTGATCGGATAAAATGTACTTGTCGTGCTAGACGGGGAGGTAGCGGTGCCCTGTACCCGCAAACCGCTATAGCGGGGTCGAATTCCTATCTGAGGATTGGTCTTGTAGGGTCTGGTCTAGCTAAGTGGTGTTGACGATTGGGTCTTGCGCAATAAGACTTTACGAACCCCGTCAGGTCCGGAAGGAAGCAGCGGTAAGTAAATCCTCTTATGTGCCGCAAGGGAGCCTGGTCTGAGCTAACTGGCTGGGTGCCGCCTGGAAGATCCTTTCGAGGATAGGTGCACGGCATTTTTATTTTTCTGGTAATTCCTTTGGGGGTATCTAAATGACATACCTGTCATTGTACCGACGGTGGCGTTCGCAGAGTTTTGATGAGGTTGTCGGGCAGTCGCACATCGTGCGCACTTTAAAAAACAGCTTAAATTCTGGTAGGATCAGTCATGCGTATTTATTTTCCGGTCCACGGGGCACAGGCAAAACCACCTTGGCGCGCCTTTTTGCTAAGGGTTTAAACTGTGTTGAGGGACCTACAGCTGATTTCTGCGGCGAATGCCCGCGGTGTGTTGGAATTACCCAAGGTAATTTTCTTGATGTGATTGAGATCGATGGAGCCTCAAATCGTGGTATCGAAGAAATTCGCAAGCTGCGGGAACAGGTGCAGTACGCACCGGTAGACGGACTCTACAAGGTTTATATTATCGATGAAGTACATATGCTCACTCAGGATGCTTTTAACGCCCTTTTGAAAACACTGGAAGAACCACCGGAACGAGTGGTTTTTATTCTTGCTACTACAGATCCTCAGAAAATTCCAACAACTATTCTCTCTCGCTGCCAGCGCTATGATTTTAAGCGTTTCCCGGCTGAAGATATAGTTAATCACCTGCAGTATGTTTTGAGCAAAGAAGGAGTAGTACCTGAACCAGAAGCTTTGGAAATAATTGCTGAACAGGCGGACGGTGGTATGCGGGATGCTTTAAGCATCGTTGATCAATGTCTTGCTTATTCAGATCATCTGAGTGTAGAGGCAGTTAGTACAGTTCTCGGGGTAGCTACGCGGGATCGAATTATCGGTTTTCTGCAAGCGTTGGATAGACGCGATGGGGCAGAACTATTTAAGCAGATCCAGGACTTATATTTAGATGGTAAAAGTTTGAGCCAGTTTGTCCGCGATGTCTTGGCATTTTTAAGACGTGCTGTTACGAACGAAACTACTCTGCCTGACATAGGAATAAATTGGAGTAATGATCGGTTGCTGCAGGTTATGGCAGCTTTTTCTGAATGTGAACGGGATATGCGCTATGTGAAAGATAATAATATTCCCCTGGAGTTGGCAGTTCTCCATCTGATTCAGCCGGAATCACCTTTGGAAAAACTGCAGGAACGAATTGATGCTTTGGAGAAAAAAGTACGGCAGTTGGAGCAGACTGGAATCAGAGTGGCTGACATTGCTGTGCAGCCTAAGCGGGAGGAGAAGCAGACTCCAAAGGTTCAATTTAGTCCTGTAAACAGTGATCCAGATAAGTTGAAAACCATTCAAGCTCATTGGCAGGATTATTTAAAGATGCTGCGCAATGAGCGGCTAATCCAGCCAGAAGCATTTCTGAGGGAAGGGTATCCGGTTGGATTGGAAGGAGATCAGGTGATTATCGGTTTTCCGCAAGGCAGGGGGTTTCACAAAGCCAGCATTGAACAGGATAAACATCGTGAACCTGCCGAGCGAGCGATGGCAAAGATGTTCGGTTTTCCTTTAAAAATTAAATGTATAATGAGTGATCTTAAGCAGCAGCCAGAAGCTGTAGTAGGGGATGCGGCTCCAGAACCAGCCGAGAATGGTGAACAGCCAGAACAGGAATATAATGAAGCAGTAGATGCAGCCCTTAAAATCTTTGGCGGCAAAGTGATTAAGATTAAGGATGATTAGAAAGGTGGAGTTTGAACATGAACATGCAAAAAATGCTCAAGCAGGTTCAGAAGATGCAGGCAGAAATGGCAAAAGCTCAAGAAGAATTGAAGAATAAAACTGTAGATGCAACAGCAGGCGGTGGAGTGATTACAGTTACAGCTAACGGCAATCAAGAGATTGTTGCCATTAAGATTGAACCCGATGCAGTTGATCCTGATGATGTTGAAATGTTAGAGGATTTAGTTGTTGCAGCTGTTAATGAAGCCCTGAGGAAAGCACAGGATCTGGTAGCACAGGAGATGCAGAAGATCACTGGTGGACTAAATATTCCAGGTATGCCCACAGGTTTGTTCTGATGGCGAGATATGCAAAACCG
>JAAYLQ010000214.1 GCA_012521805.1 Bacillota bacterium | reverse complement strand
CAAATAGATCGTCGACTTTTACTTTGTTGCTGATCCAGGTTGATTGGCGGCCGCCAGAACCGAAGGTTCCGATATACGTGACTGCACCGCTGATTCTGTTTTGGTTGCAGTAAGCTTCCAGGTCGTGTAGAACTTGTTTCAAATTAGGGTCAATATTTGGATCTTGCTGTAAACTGGGGGTAGGTTTGATTGATGTTTCTTGTGTTGTTTGATTGAGCATTAGCAGGTTTTTGATTGCTTCAATCTCTTTTTTCAGCAAATCAATTTCTTGTTCATAATTTCGTTCCATATGAACAACTCCCTTTTGGTATATTATGTATTTACGCAATTACATAATAACGTAATTTAAATAGATTGTCAATATTAGTTCAGATAAGTTTTATCTAGAGGGATTTGACTGCGTTTGACCAAATAGTAACCAAACCGGGTGATTTAGGAGGATGTTATGGACATTTTTAGCTGGCTTGAAAGGGAGTTTGAAACACAGTTTTGTACCTCAGATAAGTTTATCTATGATGATATGGATTCGCAGTCGGATTTTTCTCTTCCCATAGTCTATCAGCCTTTTGATGCTGCACAGCGCTCTCATTGGGCAGACAGGGGATATTTGTACGATTTTTTATACACTACCAATAGTGAAGGCAAAAAGGTGCTGGATTTTGGCCCAGGTGATGGCTGGCCATCTCTGATTATCGCACCATTTATCCAGGAAGTTATCGGATTAGACTCATCAGCTCAGCGTGTGGCTGTTTGTAAGAAAAATGCCCTAAGAATGGGGATTACGAATGCCCATTTCCAGTGTTACTATGCTGGTGACAAACTGCCATTCGCTGACAACAGTTTTGATGCCATTACTGCAGCGTCTTCTGTTGAACAAACCCCCGATCCTTATCAAACGCTGGAAGAGTTTTATCGAGTACTGAAACCAGGCGGGAAGTTACGGCTTTTTTATGAATCACTTAATGAGTACGCTGGCGGAAATGAAAATGAACTATGGATAGCAGGTTTAAAGGATGGCTGCAGCCGGCTGATTCTCTTTGACCGGCATATTCATGAAGAGTATGTCGTACAGTATGGCATCACAGTATCACTGCCCAAAGAGGCTTTCGACAAAATGTCCTTTCTAGATATCACTCCAGAATTTCTAAGGCAAATTAGAGGGCAAATTTGTGATGTAAGGAAGCTGTGGACCCAGCATCCGTCAGGAAAGACGTATCAGCGGTGGCTTGGCGAGATCGGATTCTCCAAGGTTATACCTACTTACAGTGGCGGATCAGCGGCGGCAAAACTCTATGATAATTACCAAACATCAATGCAACTGAGGGACTTAGCTGCAGTTGATGCACTAATTAGACCCACGGTAAGAGTAGTAACACAGTTGCTGGCTCCAGTGGAACTCAATCCACCAATTACGGCCATTAAGTAAAAGTTAAGCACTGCCAATCCAATCGGCAGTGCTTCGCTTTGTGTGCCTGGCATGCTTACTGCGCCGATGGGCTGAAAGAAGCCCTGTCGCCTAACCAGCGGGAAGACAACCAGCAGGCAAGGGCGACACTGGTAACAGTGTTGTCTGGAGGAAGCCGAGGGGGAGT
>JAAYLQ010000213.1 GCA_012521805.1 Bacillota bacterium | reverse complement strand
CCTTTTAATGGCTTTGGAAAAGCAAGTCAAGGGTAATAAAGGTATTGGGTTCACTAAGACGATCATTACTAGTGTCAAGCTGATTTTTGAGGCTTGCCAGATAAAAGAAATTTTGTTTCTGGGTCTAGGACTCGTTACCGCCTTCTTTCCTTCGATGCTGCTTCGTTTGGATCGACAATTTTTTCGTTATGCGGAACAGCTCGTGGAGACGCCTCTACATTCGGTGCTGAGAGCTGCCGTTTTGGTCCTGTTTCTTTGGAGCATACTGATGGTTACCTCAGTGATCATTGAAATTATATCCGCATATTTTAACAGGCTCATTTATGCCAGAGTTGGCAATCACATGATGGATCAGATGTTAGGTAAGATTGCGTCCATACGTTATGAATATATGGACACACCCGAGGTGTATAACAAGCTGGAGTGGGTTTCCAGAGAACTTCCTAATCGAATTTCGCAAGTGATTTACGGAACTATGGGGTTAATCAGCAGCCTGATCACCCTGTTCTCCGTTGGAGCTTTAGCTTTTACAGAAGATTGGCGGATTGCTACCATCATTATTGTCGGGTCAATTCCCGCTTGTATCTTTATGCGGCTGCAGAATGAAGAGGGATATATCTATGCCCAGTGGGAAGCGCCGGAGTGGAGGCAGCAGTGGTATGTTTATGCCTTGTTTACTGGACGCGAAAGTGTCCGAGAAATGCGGGTTGGGCAGTACTCAGAGTATCTGATGGATAAGTGGGCTGAAGTTTCCCTTAAGCTGCGCAATCACCGCTACAAGTATATCCGCAAGTACTACTTCTTCAATTTATTGTCAAATATTTTTGGGTATCCAACGATAGGTATTGGACTGTGGATGATCTGCCGCCAGATTCTTGATCCGGCGGCTGATGTAGGTGTTGGCTCGTTTGTTTTAATCTATGGTGTGGCAACGACTTTACAAAGTACGATGAAGTCGCTGTTCTCCAGGGTGATTGATGTTGCGACCACAGGGAAATATGTAAAGGATTATTATGATCTGCTGCAGTATGATAGTGAAGAACTAACAGGTGTGAATGACCCAATCCCAAGGAATGCTGAGATCACTTTTGAGAATGTTTCCTTTCATTATCCGAATACATACCGCTGGGTATTAAAAGATATCAGCGTTACTATTAAACCGGGCGAAAAAATTGCCATCGTTGGGGAAAACGGATCCGGTAAAAGTACCTTTGTGGCACTCCTTTGTGGATTGTATCGTCCCCAGAAAGGTCGGATTACCTTTGCGGGCAAAGACTTGTCAGAGTCCCTTGGGTTAATGCGCCGGGGAACCTCTTATGTGTTTCAAGATTTTGGGCGTTATCAGCTGAAGGTGTCAGATAATATTCGGATCGGTAATATGTACAGAGAATTGACAGACTCGGAAATTAGAACTGCAGCGATACGAGCTGATGCCGATCCTTTCATTCAAAAAATGGAACAAAAATATGATACATTTTTAGGTACTTTGGAGGATGGTCATACAGATTTATCTGGTGGTCAGTGGCAAAAGTTGGCTTTTGCTCGAGCTATTTCAAAAAGCGAAGCTAGAGTAATGGTTTTGGACGAACAGACAGCCGCTTTGGATCCTATATCAGAAGCAAAATTTTACCATGATTTTAAGGAGTTAACTGGGGATCGCACAGCGATTATGATCTCCCACCGTCTTGGCGCTACGAAACTTGCAGATCGAATTCTTGTTTTCCATGAGGGCAGGATTGTAGAAGAGGGAACTCATGATGAACTTATGAGGCAATCTGGTCTTTATGCGCAGATGTATCATGCACAAGCCCAATGGTATACAGCTTAGCCCAGGTAGCCAGCGGTTAGCAGTGCTCTGGCGCTGTTTTGGAATGATTTGGAAACCAGCTGCATAAAATTCTCACATACTAACAATACTAAGCAGGAAATGGCATAGTAT
>JAAYLQ010000212.1 GCA_012521805.1 Bacillota bacterium | reverse complement strand
TAGCTGTAGGAGCGGGTTTCACCTACTACCACGTAATCTGGGTTAACATCGTTCATGGAAAACCCGACATCATAAAGTGCCTTGACTAAGCCGGTCTCACCGATAATATAAGCACTACCGCGGGGGGTCTGCCGGGCGAGGAAACTGGCTGTTGCTAATGCACTGGTGTAAAAGTGGCTTTCGTCCACCTCAATGCCCATGCGTGCTAACTTCAGCTGCAGCTCCCGCGGCGAACGTTCACTGGAGTTTGTGAGAAACAGAAACTTCTTATTTTCTCTCTGCAGCCATTCTACAAACTCACTTGCACCAGGCAGCAGGTAATTGCCGTGATACAGAACTCCGTCCATGTCACAGATAAATCCAGCTTTACTGCGAATCTGCTCCATTATATCTCCTCCGTTATGATAGTTATCAACTGATCTAGATCAGCGTTTTCTGCCAACTGCGGCACTAGATGGCTCTAGGACTCTAAACTGCAGCATCAGAGAAATCAAATAAGCATAAAATGGAGTTTGGATCAGGACGGAAGCTATCTGGGGAATGATAGTTGCTTTAATCGGTAACCCAAACAGACTGTTGAGGAAGTACGGCACTAGGAGAACGTTCGTTACAAGTTCACCCATCAGCACAGCCACAACCAAGTGCCATAAACGGTTTTGGTTATTGAAGATATACCTGGTTACAGCTCCTGGGATAAATCCGGTTAAAAAAGCAGATAGGGTGAAATGGGGAGCATAGGCACCCATTGGATTGATCATGTAGCCGATAATATCAGCTACCGCACCAACGATTCCTCCCTGCCAGGGACCAAGCCCAATACCGGCTAGGATAATCGGTAGACCGCCAAGCCCGATCCGGATCCCTTCAACGCCGCCAATACTGATGCGCATGCTTAATAACCTGCTCAGCACAATGTTTAAGGCAACTAAGAAAGCCATATAAACTAGTGTCCTTGTTTTCGTATTCATTGCTGACCTCCTTTCCCTTTGATCACCTGTACCAAAGAGAAAGAAGCTCTTTGGTGACAGCGGACGCGATGGCACATCGCAGCTGCAGAGCAGCTTTTCGTCTTAGGGCAACGTCCCATCCCTAAGCACTAAAACGCATGCCATCTACTCTACCACATATTCTGATTGCATTGTATCAGAATAAACTACGGTTGACAAGAGTGCGATTGAAAGGATTTAGTTGATTTGTGTGTAAATTAAATTTATACGAGCATGTATTGAGGGAGGCGGTAGTTTTGTATAAGTTTCTCCATACTCGGGTGCGGGTTAGTAATTTGGAGCGTTCAATCAAATGGTACTGCGATAACTTGGGTTTCCGGGTGAAAAGCCGCAATGATCGCTCTCCGGCGGGGAATCAAATCTGTCATTTAGAACTGCCGGGTAATGAGCATATGTTGGAATTGACCTACTCTCCAGATTATAAATTAAATGTACCGGAAGATCTGCTGCATTTTGCTATTGGTGTTCCCAATTTGACCGCGTTTTGTGAGCAGTTGGAACAGAAGGGAATTGAAATTTGGCCGGATAACTGGCGGGACGAGTTTGCCAAAGGCAATAAGATGGCATTTATTACAGACCCTGATAATTACGAGGTAGAGCTTCTGAAACAAGGATAATGCTCGGCATCAGGCTATTTGACTTCAATAATAATAAATATTATAATTTATAAGAGACTGGAAATAGGAGATGATCCTGATTAAACGACAGTTTATTTTGATAACACTTAGTTTGCTGATTGTATTTTCTGCATGTTTAACTGTTAACGCTGCAGATTCAGTGATCAGCTGGCTGCCGGAAACACAGCGGTATCAAATCTCAATCATTACTCCTCAAGGTGAAGCAGAGTATGTCTACGATGTTCTCTTTGAAATTGATCCGGAAAATGGACAAGCCACGGTAACCACGACCGGGTCCGGCTATACTATGGAATCACGCTATGATGCAGATCTGCGTCTACATTACAGCGAAATGCAGGTCGTAAATCAGCATGATGCAGGCAGGGTTGGCTTTGATCGCCGCTCAGCGGTATATGATCCAGAAGAGAACAGAATTATACTCGCTTTCTACCTCAATGAAAGGCTGCAGGATACTCGGGAAATTTATCTGCATGATGAAGGAACTGAGATCGAAGTTCTAGGATTGTATCTTCAATCGCTGCTGCTGCAGAACCGCACCGATTTTCATGGTAAGTTAGTAGACTTAAATGGATCAGGTCGATACCAGCTCGATTCTAGAGTGCTAACAGCAAAGCAGGTTAGGGATTTGACAAAGAAGAAGAATACAGCCCCTCAGGTGCAGCAGCTTCTGCAGGATCCGGAGCAGGTAACAGTTTTTTCAATAGGTTATGATGGAATTTTACGCTGGTTCTTTCCAACGCGGTTTCATGTAGTTTTGGAAAGCGAGGCTCCCCACCGGATTCTTGCTTTCTGGGCTGGCAGTGGTGATAGGCTGCGGTACCATTTATATGATTATCAGGAATAGGGGAACAAGAAGCATTTTCGTCCGAAAATGCTTTCTAATCCGCGTTAGATTTCAGAATAGATGGAAAGGAAAGAAATTCACAGGTGCGTGCAGTTATCCCTTATACTGCACGAAGTAGATATGTAGTAGCTGCTGTATGGAAATAAATAACATCGAGGTGGTCTGTATGACACGAATTGGCCGACTTTGGCTTGCCTGTTTCGTGATGATATTATGTTTGAGCCTGCAGCCTGCAGCTGCCCAGGATTCGCTGCAGTTTCTGCTGGAAGCTGATGCTGCTTATCAGCTGAAGTTTGTTTTCCCCAATCGGTTGGATACTACACCGCCAATTCTCTCCATCTATACGTTCAATGAGCAGGGGCCGATTTTAAATCGTACCCATCTGCACCAGGGATTGGTGTATGATGATCTGGCTGAGTTGAACTTAGTTTTTGAAACACCGCAAGGATATACTCGCGCAGAGGTGAAGGTATCTGGAGATCAGAATGCAGCTTCAAGTACATTGAGCTTAGAAAGATTGGATCGCTTTGATCCCGCACAGCAGCCTATGCTGGCTCACTTAATTGTCAATGAGCTGGTGTATACCGGGTTAGTAGTGGATGCCCGCGGACTGGATTTAGAAAGAGGAATGAGTCCCCGGATTTGGTCAGAAACAGGAGAATTAATTTACGGCGGGGTAGCTGCTGACTACGAATTTGTTCAGCATTCAGGTGTTATCAGCTATGGAAATGATTTATCGGATGACTTAATGAATCGTGTCTCGATTCTTGGAAAGCTTACATATACTGCTCCGCTGGTAGTTAAGGCACAGGATGTTAAAGGACAGCCCCAAACAGGAGTGGTGATCAGTCAAGAAGCAGCTGAGCAGATTTTAGCTGCAATTAAGAACTATGATTTCTTTGCCCATTACGCAGTAGTCTTTTTAATTGATTAAGCAGAGCAAATTTCCCAGTGATCTAGAATCACTGGGAAATTTTTATGCTGCGGGGACTAACTGCACTTTTATAGCACTTGGTTAGTTCTTGTACCGCTTTCTCCGGGATTCCCTGCTTTCGCAGTTGATTGGCAAATATTCTGGTGGCTTTTTTCCTCTGATACAGCACGGACGGCAGCATCAGAGTACTACCCACAAATAAACGAGCAATCCCTTTGATAAATAAACCGATTGTTCTCAGCATAATTTTACTATGTGCCAGAATTAAGTTTATCTAAAAAGGACTGGAAATTATTGATGTAATCTCTACTCATAGACAGAGCATCCTCTGGTTTGAACCCAGCTTCAATCAACTGCTTATAAAATGCTCCTACTGCTTTGCCCATCTCTGTAGCGGTTTCTTCAGAATATGCGGCTTTTATTAAATTCTTGATTACCTCTGGTGCTTTGCCCGCAATAAAGTCAAACATCTCAACCATTTCCTTCATATCTTCTCTATCTTGCATCGACAAATACCCTCCTTTGATAATTGAAAATCATCCAGGTAACTAAATTTGGCAGACTCGCCCTAAAAATTGGGGTGAGGAAGGATTCTGCCAATTTGGCGGATGGCTGTGCCGCTGCGGATGCTAATACCCGGAAATAAACATTGGCTGCTGTTTTTTTTGGAGGAGCAGTTTTGCATTCGGTTAGTGTTCTGGAAAGTTCCAGTTCAAGCAGGAGTATTTCACAAAAATCTGGTGCTTCCATGATTAGTTGAAACACTTCCTGCTTTTCCTGTGGGGTAAGGCTGCCTTGAATGTATCCTAACGCTAGGTCGCTATAGTAATCTGCTTTCATGTTTAACTCCTCCCTTAAACCAGTCCCGCAGCTTGGCACGGGCTGTATAAGCCCGGCTTTTGACAGTACCAACTGGAATTCCAATGATTTCAGCCAGTTCTTGATAGGTTAGCTGCTCGACATACAATCCGTAGATTATAGTTGAGGCGGTGGGGTCCAACTGATTGAGTGCTTCCTTAAGGGTTAAGTCTGTTGAAAAATCTTCCACAAGCATGTTCTGATCTAGCTCTACTTCATCAAATTTAACACTGCGCAGCTGATCTACCATTTTGTGGTGAGCAATGGTGAGAATCCATGCCTTAATAGATTTTACATCTGCCAGTCGATCTAAGCCGCGGTAGACAGCGAGAAAGGTTTCCTGCAGAATTTCTTCAATTAGACTTTCATCATTTAACTTAAACTTAAGGAAGCTATAGACAGTGTCTAGATATGCTTCATAAATTTCGTCGAAGCTCATCATCCTTAACCCCTCCACCCTTATAGTCGCAGAATTTCTAAATAAGGTTCAGTTTTTTACCAATTATTTAGCCTGGATCGCTTTTGACATTTACTGGCTTCCATGCTATAATCTTGAAATAACATTATATTATTGAATTCTATACACCCTCAGCATATAAGCTATGAGGGATTTTTTGTATCAATTCATCTTTAGGAGGGATGAATATGACCAAGAAAAATAAAATTTATATTATTGATGTAACTAATCGTGATGGTGTTCAAACTGCTTTTATCGGACTTTCTAAACTGCAGAAAACCATGCTCAATGTTTACCTAAGTGAGATGGGAGTTTACCAGAGTGAAATCGGTTTTCCAGCTCTGCAGCATGAATGGAATTATATCAATGCCAATCTGGAACTGGCCAAAAAAGGTGCCATGGGTGAGATGCGCCTCCAGGGCTGGGTGCGGGCCAGCGTTGAAGATGTTGAGCGGGCAGTAAAATATACTAATATTAAGCATTTAAATCTGTCCATTTCTACATCCCAGATTATGACCGATGGTAAGTTTGGCGGCCGGTTAACTCGTGAAGATGTGCTGAAAATGATGACTGAAGCAGTTGCCTGTGCGAAAGAAGCCGGTATTGAAACAATTGGCGTTAACGCGGAGGATGCTTCCCGAACAGAAGTGTATACCAAGGACAAACGCTATGATGAAGACTACTTAATCCGGTTTGCTATGGCAGCTAAGGAACATGGTGCTGACCGCATTCGCTACTGCGACACACTTGGTTATGACCGCACCGTCTCAATCTACGACAGCGTTAAACGGATTGCAGAAGCGGTGCAGATTCCGATTGAACTGCACTGCCACAATGATTTGGGTTATGCGGTAGCTAACTCTGTTGAAGGGGCGATGGGGGCAATTGATGCCGGAGTAGACGCCTATATCAACACAACAGTAAACGGGATGGGGGAGCGGGCAGGCAACGCTGACTTAGTTTCAGTAATTCTGGCTCTGAAGAAGTCCCGGGGGATGCAGGATTTGGATATTCTGGATGAGAAAATCGATCTAACTAAAGCCTGGAAGGTATGCAATTATGTTTCCATGGCCTTTGGTCAGCCGATACCAATTAACCAAGTCGGTGTTGGTAAAAATGCCTTCGCCCATGAGTCGGGAATCCACGCCGATGGAATGCTCAAAGATCGCCGCAATTATGAGCTATACTCGCCGGATGAATTGGGAATTGAACCCCACGAAATCAGGCCGTTAGGTCGGATCATTACAACTGGCGAATACGGGGGCGTCAAAGGGCTGAGACATGTATACAGCCAGCTGGGCATGGAACTAGAAAACGAACGAGATATTCTGCGATTGGTTCAATATGCAGCCTTACATAACCAAGCGCCCCTGACTAATGACGAATTACTGTTTATTGCTAAATACCCGGAGGAAGTAGAAAAGATTCTTACGGTAGACCCGCGTCGGGTAGATTAAACCAAAACGGATCTCGCTTAGGCGAGATCCGTTTTGCTTACTGCCTCGGCCAGATACCGCTGGTAAACATCGGCTAACTGGGGATTTTCCAGTGTAGCTAGAATGTAATCGGTATATGCTTCATTAGTTGCTCCGTCGCTGCGGCCGGTGAGCTTTACTTTGCGCTCAAATTGGCTGCAGATATCCAGCGCCATCTGCAGCTGTTCCCCTTGCTCATTATAGCCAATGTGTTCCAGCATCATTACCGCTGCTTTAATCAAACTGCTGGGATCAGCATACTGGGCACGACCTTCAGCCACCATCCGGGGAGCAGAACCGTGGATTGCTTCAAACATGGCGTATTTAGTGCCGATGTTTGCACTGCCAGCGGTGCCGACTCCGCCCTGGATCTGAGCCGCTTCGTCAGTTAAGATATCGCCATAGAGGTTTGGCATAACCAGCACCTCAAAATCTGAGCGGCGGCTGGGATCAATCAGTTTAGCTGTCATAATATCTATATACCAGTCATCGCAGGTGATCTCTGGGTATTCAGCAGCGATCTGTTTTGCGATGCTGAGAAACTTGCCATCGGTGGTTTTTACTACATTGGCTTTAGTCACTACTGTAACCCGCTTTTTACCGTGTTTTTTGGCATATTCGAATGCTGCCCGGATAATTCGTTCTGATCCTTGGGTGGTTGTTACTTTAAAGTCTACTGCTAAGTCAGGGGTAACATCAAAGCCTTGACTGCCGAGGACATACTCGCCTTCCGTATTTTCCCGGAAGAACATCCAATCGATATTCAGTTCAGGTACTCGAACCGGGCGGATATTGGCAAACAGATCAAATTCCCGCCGCATGCTGACATTAGCACTTTCAATGTTGGGCATATCAGCGCTTTGATCGGGGGTAGTGGTAGGTCCCTTGAGCACAACATGGCACTGCCGCAGTTCCTCTAAAACAGCCTTTGGAATCGATTCCATATGGGCGATGCGGTTTTCGATTGTCAGTCCGTCGATTGTCCGCAGTTCAACTTTACCTGCCCTGATTTCATTGGCCAGCAGTTGTTCTAAAATTCTTTGGGTTTGAGCTGCGATGTAAGGACCGATACCGTCTCCGCCGACAATACCAATTACTATGCGCGGTAGCTCCTGAAAATCAATAAAAGTGTCTTCCTGTTTCATTCGTTCCACTCGTTTCAGCTGCTGTTCGAGAATTTGTGCAAAATGAGCTGTGGCAGCTGCGATTTGTTCCTTGTACATAGTATCCCTCCTTGCTGATTTCCATTTTATTCTTGAGTCACCGCATTAAATCCTTTCAAAACTGGTATAATTGATATAAGAAAGTGAGTACCCAGCTCTTGCCGGATTTGGTAAGAGTTTTATTATTCAAAAAAAAAGGATGCATCGCTGCAGGCTCGAAGTAGAATATGAACCAAGAAAGGGTGAAAGCCATGACCATCAGCAAAGATATTAAAATAGTTATCGTCACTGGTTTGTCTGGAGCTGGAAAAACCCAAGCGATGAAAGCATTAGAGGACCTAGATTATTTCTGCATAGATAATCTACCTCCCTCGCTTTTGCCTGAACTGATCAGAATTCACCAAAACACGGAAGAGACTCGTCCTGTTGCTGTTGCGATGGACGTTCGCGGTAAGGCGCATTTCGCCCAGTTAACCAATGTGATCAAGTGGCTGGAGGAAAGTGGAGTACCATATAAAGTGGTATTTCTGGAGTGCGAAGATGATATCCTGGTTCGCCGCTTCAGTGAAACAAGGCGGCGCCATCCCCTCGCCGAACAAGGCAGTCTTTATGCCAGTATTAGCCATGAGCGCAAACTGCTGGCTGATGTCCGGGAACTAGCTCATATTATTGTCGACACTTCCGCGATCAAGCCTTCTGAGCTGAAAGCCTACCTTAACAGCGCACTAATTGGCAGAGATGATTCGGAGCTGCTGCTGCAGATCAACCTTCTCTCGTTCGGATTTAAATACGGTGTTCCCAATGATGCTGATATAATTTTTGATGTCCGATTTCTTCCCAACCCATTTTATATTGACAGCTTAAAGGAGTTGACCGGAGAAGACCAAGACGTTGCTGATTATGTGCTTAAGTGGCCGCAAACACAAGCTTTCATTGACAAGTTTTACGACCTAATCGTGGAACTTCTCCCTGCATACAGCAAGGAAGGAAAGGCGCGGCTGACCATTGGTATTGGGTGCACAGGAGGTCAGCACCGTTCGGTTGCCATCAGCCGTGAATTAGGCAGAAGATTGTCCCATGATGGCATCCAGAATCAGGTAAGGCATAGGGATCTGCCGGAAAAATAAAATTTTCAAGATTCTACTTGTATTTCTTACTAAACTGTGGTATGCTAAGGCTACGTTAAAAGGTAGTGAAGTTTGTACGCTGAGTTATGGCCTCTTAGGCTTGGAACGATGAGCAAAAC